>WFZW01000130.1 GCA_015489365.1 Deltaproteobacteria bacterium
TTGCCCATGGAGAAATGTGTGTACTCATATTCATACAATAAATTGAGGAGTTATGGATAAAACTTATATGCCAAAATTATCTATCGTGATCCCCTTTTACAACGAACAGGAGAACGTGGCAAGGCTTTGTAAAAGGCTCTTTAGGGTCCTCGATTCACTTGAGGAATCATATGAAGTTATATGTGTAAATGACGGATCAAACGATAAAACATTACCTCTACTTCTTAAGGAAAAGGATGAAAGGCCAGGCCTGGTAGTGGTGGATCTTGCCAGGAATTTCGGACAGCATGCGGCAATCATGGCCGGATTTGCCCAGTGCCGGGGGGAGTGGATCATTACCATGGATGCCGACCTCCAGAATCCCCCGGAGGAGATCCCGAATATCCTGGATGCCTTCAGGCAGGGGCATGATCTGGTGGCCTGTGTCAGGATGAATCGGCAGGATTCACTTTTCCGAAAATGGGCCTCTAGGATCACCAACAGGCTTATGACAAGGATGTCAGGCATATCCTTGAGGGATTTTGGCTGCATGCTCAGGGGATATAGCCAAGAGATAGTGGCAGGTATCCTGGAAAATCCGGAGTACAGGACGTTTATACCGGCACTAGCCCAATTTTTTGCCAAGGATCCCGTGGAGATAGAGGTGAGCCATGAGGAGAGGGCAGCTGGGGATTCGAAGTACTCTATCTTGAAGCTATTGAGCCTTCAGCTCGATCTTCTTACAGGTTTTTCCCTTTGGCCCCTGAGAATGCTGTTTATTGCCGGGTCCTTCATGGCGTTTCTAGGCCTTGTACTGGGCAGTGCCATAATAGTCCTGCGCATCTTCCTTGGTTCGGAGTGGGCCGCCCAGGGGGTATTTACCCTATTTGCATTCATGTTTTTCCTGGTAGGTGCCCAGTTCTTTGCCCTTGGCGTACTGGGTGAATATATCGGCAGGATATTCCAGGCAGTTAGAAGACGCCCACCATACATCATAGGAGCGATCAAGAGGCATGAACCATAGCAGAAACACATACAGGGGATTGATCTTTTATGCCACAGTCCTTCTAATCCTCTTCTATGGAATAGGTTACAGGGGCCTTTGGGGGCCAGAGGGTCGTTGGGCTGAGATAGTGCGCGAGATGTTTCTGACCGGAGACTTCTTTCATCCTGCCATAAACTGGCAGCCCTATTTTGACAAGCCCCTTTTTACTTATTGGGCGATTGCCCTGGTAAAGGTGATAGGTGGCGGCCTGGATGAATGGGCCGTGCGGATCCCTAGCGCGGTATCAGGCCTGATAACCCTTTGGTGCACGGTTTACATAGGGAGGCAGTTGTGGTCGAAAGGGGTTGGCATAACCGCTGGATGGATACTACTTACCACCTATGGTTTCCTGTTCTGGTCAAGGACCGGGGCCGCAGACATGGAAAATCTTGCGGCCATAACCCTTGCAGTGGCCTGGTACGTGAGACGAAGGGGGAAAACAGATTTCTATTCCTACCTTGTCTTTTACCTTATCTGCTTCATAGGTGCCCAGTTTAAGGGCCTTACGGCACTGGTTGTGCCCCTGCTGGTCATATTTCCGGATATAATGATGGACAAGGATTGGAAAAGACACCTTTGTCCCTCCAACCTGTTTGCCTTCATGGCAGGCCTTTTTGTCTATCTGCTTCCCTTCGTCTATGCCGGTCTTACGGCCAATGGATACAGTGAAAATGGGCTTGCCATGGTTTTCCAGGAAAACATTCAAAGATTTTTTAGGCCCTTTGATCACCGGGAGCCGGTCTACGTATATCTTTATTACCTGCCGGTGCTCTTCTTGCCATGGACCCCCTTGTTGCTTTTTGCTATCCCCTTCATGGCCCGTTTCTATAAAAGGCTCGACATGAACGGGCGTTGGCTACTCATTGCTACTGCTTTCATCTTCCTCTTCTTCACCCTGTCAGGATCGAGGAGGAGTTACTATATCCTGCCCATCTTTCCGTTCTGTGCCCTTGTAGCGGCGTTTTTCCTGGATAGGGTCGATATCGATGGTTGGAAAAGGGCAGCCATCACCCTGCAAAGGGGATTGATACTGCTTGCGTGTATCCTCGAGCTTGCCAGCCCGGTCCTTATGCCCTTGATAACGGAAAAGATCGGTTTTGTCCCCCCGAGGGGACTCATGACCTCCATGGTTGTTCTTGGGGCTACTGCAACCGTGGCACTTGCTACAGGAGGTTTTTCGTTAGGACTTTTGCCATTGCCCCATGCAATCCGGAGACAGGTTACAGGCTTGGTGCTTGCAACGGCAATACTTTCAGGCGGGTATTTCTGTATACAGCAGAACATGCTCGATACGTTTCGTACGGAAAGGCCCTTTCTACTGGGACTTAAGGCAGAGGCGGCACAGCTAGGGCCGGGCCACGTGGCCCTTTACCGGAAGAATATTGCGGACGTGGCCTTCTACCTGGATCTTGACGGGCCGATCAGGGTACTTACGACAAAGTCCCAGGTACTTTCCTTCCTTGAAGGGGTCCCAGGTAGGAAGATCCTGGTGGCAAGGGGCAAGGATTTAGAAAGGCTCAAAGCCTTCTTGCCTGAAGGATGGAGAGAGCCTACCGTCTCGGCTAGAATCGTGCCATGGAGTCACAAGCGCAAGGCACGTCTTGTGGCGTGGATGATAGGCGGTGACGCTGGCAGGTAGGTTCACCTGGATGAGGCCACTTTGCCTGCACGTCCCGGCAGGTTTATGGAGGTAAGCCTCCTTACCGGTATGTGTTCCGGCTCTGCCAGGATCCTTTCTGCCATCTCTTCCAGGGTTATAAATCCCTTGTGGCCCTTAAAAAGGTTGGCCACGAGCAACCTGAATAGGTCCCTGTAGGGACCTCCTTCCACCTCGGCATGAACGGCGAGTACAGGAAATTCTTCCCCTTCAAGGGAATGGGTTAGGGCCTCCAGCAGTTGATCCCTTTTTTTTATCCCTACTGCAAGTAGCTCCTCGATGCAGGGACCGGTGGTAGGGATTTGCAATGTCTTAAATACCTTGCCACCTGCCTTGATGAAGCATGGTGGCCCTTGCCTGAGATCACTGGCATACAGCAGGTCCAGCCCATCCTGTACCTCCAGGCTTTGAGGGGTAACCTGCCACCCTGGGGCTGCCACCGCCCTTGGGTTGGTGCCGAGGATGGATTTGAATGCCTCGAAGGATCCTTTGAATTCCGCCCGGATCTGGCCAGGATCCATTCGGGCGAGGTGATCTTGCCATTTCCTGTGGTCCCAGGCGTGTACGATCACCTCGTGCCCCTGGTACCGGATACGTCTGGTGAGATCAGGAAACGCAGAGGCGATAGGTCTTGCCGGCAACAGGGTGCCCGAAAGGATGGTTCTTAGCCCATAGAGATTAGGGGCCCTGGTGCGAAGCATTTTCATTAGGAAGGCCGGGTCCCTCAAGAGCCTGAATACGGCCTTGCCAGCATTGTCAGGGCCAAAGGACAGGCAAAAGGTGGCCTTGATTCCCCCCATTCTTTCAAGCTCTTCAAGGAGAACAGGTACGCCAAGGCGCATACCGTCATGGGTATCCACATCCACTTTTATGGCGACCGGTGCCAGCATCCTCAATGCCTGTGTCTTGCGATCACCCGTTTGAGGGCCAAGGCTACGTCCTTCTGGTCAGCCCTGGTAAGTGTCGGATAAAGGGGTAGCGAAAGGAGCCTTTCACTGTTCCATTCGGCATTGGGAAGGCTTCCGGGTCTGTAACCATATTTTTCCCGATAGAAACGTTGCAGATGGATTGCTGGAAAGTGGAGTCCTGTGCCGATATTTTCATCCTGAAGCTCCAAGATGAATTGGTCCCTGTCGATATCCAGTGCCTCGATTTTTAGGCGCACCACGTACAGGTGCCATGCGTGCACATGGGGCCAGCCTACCCGACCCAGGGGCATGATCTCTGGTATGTCTGAAAGAATGGCATCGTAGTTTTCGGCAAGTGCCCTACGCCTTTCGTTAAAGACTTCCAGGTCACTGAATTGGTGGATGCCTATTGCGGCCTCTATGTCAAGCATGTTGTACTTAAAGCCTGGCTCTTCCACCTCGTATTGGGGGATTCCACCCTTTAAATAGCGTTTCCACGCATCCCGGCTGATACCATGGAACCTGAGTCTTCTCATCCTCTCTGCCCTCTTGTGGTCCTGGCAGAGTATCATGCCACCCTCTCCAGTGGTAATGTTCTTTAT
>WFZW01000131.1 GCA_015489365.1 Deltaproteobacteria bacterium
GATTACCTTTACCCCGCTGAAAGAACCTGACGGTCGTTGTTGTCAGACCGCTGTCCTATTTATGGATATAACCGAATCGAAGGGGGCTGAACAGACAAGGATGGAACGGGAAAGGCTCCAAGGTATGCTGGAAATGGCAGGGGCAGTAAGCCATGAGTTGAGCCAGCCACTTCAAGCAATGCTTGGATGGAGTGAGCTAATGCTTGCACGCAAGATACCCGATCCCTACAGGCGATATCTCCTTTCGGTTACCAGGCAGGTGGATGTAGTAAAGGAACTCATTAGCCAAATAAATAACATCACGAAATACGCCAAAAAGGATTATCCAGGTTCCTTGTCCATCATAGATATAAAAAAGGCCTCGGAAAAGAAATGATCGTTTATGGAACCAAGATCTGTATGGAAATACCTTCTAAGTTGGATATGCCACCCAGCGCCATATCACTTCATCAACCCCAGATTTTCATGTGGCCGTATTTTAGGGCCTCATTACTGAAGATAGAAAATCCAGCCCTATGGGGTCCCGTCCAGGGAATTCACCCTGGGTAAGAGCGAAGATATCACCACACCAGATGCCATAAACACGCCTGCAGCTACGAATCCTTGGGGGAATAGTCCATGGTCTGCCATCCATCCGATACCAGCGGGCATTACACCAGCACCCATTACGTATGCAAGGGGAATTATCATAGAGATTAGTAGGTTCCTGTCTCGTGGATCTGAAATGGCAGAAAGTGATGAGAAGGCTGCGGGAAAGAAACAGACAGCCAGGAGTGGTTGGAGAAAAACCACGACCTTCAGCAAAGCCCCTTCTGTTATACCCAGGAGACAGGTCAATCCCCCTGTAAAGAGCAGTACCCATCCCATGACACGTTTGGGACCGAGGAGATCCGACAGTAGACCCCCTAAAAGTGCGGTTGCAAGGGTGGCAATCCTAGAGAGGCTAATTAGGTAATTTGCATGGACCTCGCTGAATCCATGCCAAGAAACCAGGTAGATGGGAAGCATGTTATAGATACCGATGGTGCTGGTTATCCCGAGACCAAAGAGAATGAGCATTAACCAGAATTCCCTTTTTGAAAGGTAGCGGCTACATGCAGAGATACTTGGTGCTGTTCCTGCCAATGTACCGAGATCAGTTCGCCAAAGAATAACGGCCAAGGTCAAACTTGAAGCAGCTAGGACGAACATCAAAAGATGCCAGTTGTACCTGGCTACGAAGAAAGAGGCTATCAAAGGTGCAGTGATAAACGCAAGATTTGGTGCAAGCTCGTGAACTGAGACCGCACGCCCCCAAAAATTTTTATCGAAAAGTGCTGTTATCGTTGCAATTGCCGAGGGTAAATAAAGCCCGGTTGCCAGTCCAAGACACACGATTGCAATTATAACCAAGGCAAGGTCCTTTACTGTACCCAGAAGGCCAAGGCAAAGGGCAGAGAGCAATATGGATAAAAAGATGGTCCACTTGTGAGCTAGGCGTTGGGAGATGAATCCAGATGCGAGCTGGGCGGACAGGTAGCCAATACTCAGGAAAAGGAAGAAGCCGGATACCTGGCCAGTGGTAAGCCCAAGATCAGTCCGTATCCTTGGAAGAATAGGAGCGAGAATAATTCGGGACAGGAAGTTCAAATAAAAGATAGATGCAAGAAGCACCAGCTTTCCGCTTCCCTGGGGCATTGTCTTCAAGGTTGCTATTGTCATATAATATATTTTTGCTCATTTCTTGTAGAGGAATCGACGGTAATGATTAGGAATTTAAGGACATCCTCATAAGTTGCCTGTCTTGCCTGCCAAGAGTGATCGGAACCAGGAAAGCAGTTCATTTCTTGCCCTGGAAAGGGTGCCACACCTATGGCAAAAATCCAAGAAGGCCCTCGGGTGTTTCAACTCAAAACGGTCAAGCAGGTCGTCACAAAAAAACCAGGTACACCTGTAGGAACGTTGAACCCTTGAAAGCATACAGCCTTTTTCTCCAAGAAACTGGCACAGCCCATGTTCAGACAAGGTGGAATCAAACTCTACCCTCTCTAGGCCTAAAGACTTAAATACCAAAAGGTCTTCAAAATCTGGGAAACCGTGTCTATTTACACAGCAACCTGTATGGCATGCGGCACATATGCCACTGGTATATCTATCCAAAAGGGGTTCCAATTCGTTAAACCTGATCCTTATCGCCGAGCCTAGTTCATAAAGACGTCTTGTGTCGGACAGACTGGATGTAAAAATAGTATCAATCATAGAACAGGCATTCCTGTATGCCTTCTTGTCGCCATACTCAAGTTCTGGCAGATCGGGCTTTGTGCCCAGCGAAGGTCTTTGCAAGTTAGGAAAAACCATTTCAATTCTCCGTACTTGATACCAGCGAATACATAACCGGGATAAGGATCAGATTCGCAATGGTTGCTGCCAGTAGACCGTAACCAAAGGAGGTGGCCATGGGGCTTAGTATCTTGGCCTGACCAGTGGCAAAAAATATCAGGGGGACCAGACTCAATATTGTTGTGACAGAGGTCAGGATTATAGGTCTTAGCCTTAGGGAGGCAGCCTCTGGAAGGGATAGCCGTTGGCTAGAGTGCAGGGAATGCCGCTTCATGAAATCTACCATTATTATGGCGTCGTTGACCGCTACACCACAAAGGCCCACGAATCCCAAGAGGGAAGGGATGCACAGGTGCTGTCCCATGACAATATGTCCTGCCACGACCCCGATGAATGCGAAGGGTACGGACACCAGTACGATTAATGAATCCTTGAAGGAATTGAATTGAAGGATGAGCACTATGAATATGCCCATTATGGCAACTATGGCGGCGATCAATAGGTCATGGAGTGTTCTTCCTGCAACCCTGTGTTCCCCTCGTATTTCATAGCCTATCCCGTTTTTCTCGATGGCAACAAGTACAGGGGCGATTCGCTTCATTACCTGGCTGCTGGTCACAACGGATTTGTCAAGGGAGGCGGTGACTATAACCTGCCTTGTCCCGTTTTCCTTCCATATCCTGGCCTGTCCCTCCCTTGGTCTGATGGTTGCTATTTCATCCAGATATATAAATTGCCTTGTGCCGGGTACGTTTATCTTTATTCCCTGGAAGTTCTGGAAACGGTCCCTGCCCTTGAGATAGGTCCTTACCTTGAGATCATCGCTTACATCCTTCATTATAGTTACAAGTTTTGGGTTCAGGTAATAGGGGATGAGGGTTGCGGCTATACCTTCCTCGCTAAATCCCAGTTGTTTACCCCTATAATTGACATGGATTTCGTATTCAATCTTTCCTGGATCATAGTTGTCCGCGAGGTTTTCAACCCCCTTTATCTGCCCAAGTGCCTTTTCAAGGGCCCTAAGTTCCTTTATCAGCTTCTTGTTACCTTTGCGTCCCTTGAGCCTATTGGAAGTGAATAGACCGATGTCGATATCTGCCCTTACGATCCCAGCCTTTGGCCTTGTGACCTCAAGCCGCTGGATCTTGATACCTGCAAGTCGCTTTTGTATGAGGGCAGTAAGGTATTTGGCAGAATGTCTCCTGGTTCCGAATGTATAGGTGCCTGCCATGACTACTGGGTAGACCCACCTTTCGAGCCAGTTCTGGGGACGGGGTTTTTTGAGGTTCACGAATACCTGAAACAGGTCCTCGCCCGTATCGAATTCCATTTTGTCGTTGAACGAGATGCCGATATGGGTGGCTATCGAATCCAGGTCCTCCTTGGGTACAACGGCTTGAATGCGTCTTTCTATCTCTGAAACTACCCTTTCGGTCTCGGGTAGCCCAAACCTGGCACCAAGTTTTCCCCTAACATATATCTGGTCTGAGTCAAAATCCGGAAGCAGAGTAAAACTCAGCATGGATCTTGCAACAACCAGGGAGCCAATGAGAAGAACCAATGAGATTGTTATAACCAGGACCCTTCTGACCAAAACTATCTCAAGGATCTTTTTATATATGGATCTGAGCGGAGTCCAATTGGCCAGGCGCTTCCTTCTGGGAGAGGGCCTGAAGAGCTCCGCCGAATGCACAGGCAGGATAGAAAGGGCCTCTACCAATGAAGCGATGAGCACCGTGGTGACGAAGACCGGTATAATAGCCAGGAATTTTCCGATTTCACCTCCTATCATGAGAAGCGGTAGGAATGCGGCAACCGTTGTAAAGGTGGCGGCACATATTGGCCAAAATACTTCAGCAGTACCCTTTACCGCTGCACCAAGCCTGTCCATCCCTAACTCCACATGGCGATAGATGTTTTCCCCAACCACTATGGAATCATCAACCACCATACCCAATGCCATGAGAAAGGAGAACAGGGAGAGCATATTTATGCTTTCCCCCCTGAACCCAAGGTAGGTAAAGGAGATGAGAAAGGCGGTGGGCATGCCCAAGAGCACGACCAGGGCAACTCTGCTATTGAGGAAAAGATATAGGCAGGTAGTAACCAGTATGAGTCCCACGACTGCGGATGACTTTACCGTGTTCAGTCGGTTTTTTATGTAGGTGGACAGGTCACTATACACTGCAAAATGAAGACCTGGATATGTTTGCTCCCATGATTTGAGCCGTTTATGGATGGACTTTGATAGATCGATCGATGAGCCCTGGGCCGTCTTGAATACCGTGAGCGATATGTTCCTCTTGCCATCGAAATGGGAGAGGCTCTTGGGCTCGGATAGTTCCTTTTTTATGGTGGCAATACGCCCCAAATAAAGCCGTTTGTCCCCAACGTGTAGTATGAGATCCTGCCATTTAAGCACGCTGTGGGGCCCGCCTGCTGTTGTGATGAATACGTGGTTGCCCTGTTGTTTTATCTCGCCAAGGGGGCTGTTGTTTACCGAAGACCTTATCAGGTCAACTACCTGGGAAGGTGTGATGCCCAATCCTTCAAGCATGCTGTGATCAAGGAATATATGGAACTCCTCCTTTGCCTTGCCATTGATCGTTGCCGCTGAGATATCGGGCATACGCTCAATTTCCCTTTGAACATCCTTTGCAATCCTCTGGAGGATCACCTCGTTGGCACCACTTATCGACAATGTAAGCAATGGATATTTCTTGATCAGTCTGTGTACCGATGGGGTGTCCATATCACTTGGGAAATCAGGTCGCAGCAGGTCAAGGGCATCCCTTACCCGGAATAGTACGTCATCCGCCCTGGCATCGGGCTCAAGGGTAAGTGTGACCACGCAAGAGCCGTCCCTGGTAATCGATTCCACCAGCCTAACCCCTTCGATTCCTTGCACCGCATCCTCTATCCTTGAGGTTATTATATCGTTAAAGGTATCTGCAGAGGTGCCCGAGTAGGCGGCCCTGATCTCTATTTTGTTGGTGGTTATGGGCGGAAAGATCTCCTGGGGAAGCTTGAAATATGATACTATCCCCACCAGAATAGCCAATATGGTGAGGGCATGGACCAACGGTCTTCGGGCGACGAAGAAGTCTACCACCCTGAAGGCAAGGCCGTGGGAAACCAACTTATCTTTGATGTCCGGTTCTTCCAACAATGCTAGGGACTACCTGCCTGATACCGGCTGAAACTCAACGGTTACCACCTCTCCCCACAACAGGCCGTCTACTGGTGGGAATACTAGATCAAAACCGTAGCTGTAGAGATAGTCGCTGTCCGGGTTGGTTCTAAGTTTTTCTATGTAACCGGAAAGGAGATGCCTCGTTGATGCATGATCGATCAGGACGAAGTCCACCTCCCTCTTACCCTTTTTACCTTTGTAAGTGCCAAGGATTGCCTTAAATTTTTTGGGTGAAAGGTCTATGTGTACCCTTGCCCTGGAAATGTCCATCAGCCTTGCCAGCCTCTCCCCTGGTAGAACACTCTCGAAGGCCTCTACATAATAGGTTGCACAGTAAAGGGGAAGGCTGAAGACCGGCGCAGCCTTTTTGATCTTGTCCTTTATTACCAGTAGGTTGCTACGTACCTCTGCCTGTTGCTTATGGTTTTGAATGAGGGATAGCCTCGTATTCAAAAATTCGATCCTGGCATCCTCCAGGGTCTGAGCCGCGATTTTTTTCTTTTTAAAGAGGTCCATATACCTATGATATTTCTTCTGTCTTAGTTCGACCATCTCCTTGAGCACCCTTTCCTCCGAACTAAGATCACTCAATATGTCCATTTGTTCCTTGGCCTGGGAGACCAAGCTGGACACATCGATCCTTACCAGAGGGGTACCTGCCGACAGGATCTGTCCCTCCCGTACCCCCTTGGTGATTATACGGCCTCCCACTTCAGCCTTGATTTCATAGACCCTGCAGGGTGAGTATATCGAGCTGACCGTAAAGGGTGTCAGTGCCTTGGAGCTACCCTTGTCTGCAAGGGCGTTTACAGTAAGCAAGATGCAACAATACAGGAGCCATGGAATTGTGATTATAAAGGCTCCCCTGTGCCTTCTTTCAGATGCCTTTTCCATTGATATGATAGCCGCGCGGAGTGATGATCTTGCCGTGAGATATATAGCTTTCACTATTTCCTATAATTACAGTAGATTGCATATCTATAGATAGGCTACAGATCCGAGACAGGGTCGTCACTTCTGTAGATTGTCCCTGGCGCATAGCACGCCTTACAACCCCAGCAGGTGTTCGGCCGCTTCGGTATTTCAGGATGATATCCGTTGCCTTTTTCAGATGTCCCTGCCTCCTTTTGCTCCGTGGATTGTAGAATACGATCACAAAGTCCCCTATCGCTGCTGCCTCTATCCTCCTACTTATCCTGCCCCAGGGGGTCAGAAGGTCACTTAGGCTTATGACTGCAAAATCATGGACAAGTGGGGCTCCCAGCAGGGAGCTACAGGCATTTAGGGCGGATATGCCGGGTATCACGTTTATTCTGGCGACACTCGCCCCATAGAACCTCTCCATTAGCTCAAAGGCAAGCCCACTAAGTCCATAGATTCCTGGATCCCCACTGCAGACCAAGGCCACTCTGCTTCCATTAACCGCATATTCGACTGCCATTCTGCACCGCTCTATCTCCTTCCTCATACCTGTGGAAAGGATCTTCTGACGGCTGGACAGAAGCGGGCGTACAAGCTCTATGTACGTGGTATATCCAACCACCACCTCTGCCTTCCTTATGCTGTCCCTGGCCGGCCGCACCATCCAACTAGGCCCGCCAGGGCCAAGGCCAACTATGTCGAGTCTGCCGCCGGCATCGGCTGTCTCTTCATATTGCACTATGAAGTATCCTCCCTGATTCCACCAATATTTCTATTCATGTGACCATAATGTTGAACCTGCAAGAAAAAAGGAGTACATGGATAGTGATACAGAATCAAAATACTACCCAAGGAGTATCCAAAATGTCCACTTACAAGATCCATCCCATCGTAGTGGGTACCAAGATTTTCGACAAGGGAATGATGACCTATCAACACGATTACGGCAAGCAGTATACCATTCCGATCTATTCGTGGTATCTGGAGGGGGGCGATAAGAAGATCCTCGTGGATACCGGATTGATGGGGGTGATTCAGTCAGAGGATCGACAGAAGGCCATCGGCGGCAAGATCTATACCTTTGAGGAAGGGCTTGCCCGCTGGGGGTTGAAGCCTGGGGATATTGATGTGGTGATCCATACCCACTTGCACAACGATCATTGCGAAAACGATTTCAAGTGCGAAAATGCCATATTCTATGCCCATGAGAAGGAACTGGAACGAGCCTACAATCCGCACCCGCTAGATTTTCGTTATCTTGCTGATTTTATAGAAGATATAGACAAGGCAGGAAAGATTAAGCGCCTTAATGGCGATGCCGATATCCTGCCGGGTATAAAGGTGGTACATACACCGGCCCATACCGTGGGCGGGCTCACGGTACTGATAGAAACGGACAAGGGCACCGCTGCCATCAGTGGATTTTGCACCATACTTGAAAACTTCTATCCGCCAAAACAGATTACGGCCATGGAGATGGAGGTCATCCCCCCGGGCACCCATGTAAACGTCTACGAGGCCTATGATCAGGTATTGAGGGTAAGGGACATGGCAGACATCATCCTTCCCCTCCATGAACCCAAGTTTGCCTCCATGGACACCATTCCTGACGATCTGGACGGTTAGGTCATGAGGTATTCAACCGCCAGCCTTGGCAGAATATTCATCGTTCGTCTGGAGGATGGGGATGTACTTCATGAGGAAATCGAAGGGCTAGCCAGGCAGGAAGGCATCAGTGCCGCTGCCCTGATTGCCCTGGGTGGGGCCGACAGCGGCAGCAGGCTGGTTGTTGGCCCAAAGGAGGGAAGGGCGGAAAGGATTCTTCCCATGGAGACTATCCTGGAAGATGTGCATGAGGTGGTGGGTGTGGGGACCTTGTTTCCAGATGAAACAGGCAAGCCGATCCTGCACATGCACACGGCCTGCGGCCACCAAACAGATACAATCACTGGATGCGTGAGAAGGGGCGTGAAGGTATGGCATATCCTCGAAGTGGTAATCTTTGAACTGACAGGCACCGGTGCCACTAGGAGGTTGGATGAAAAATTGGGATTCAAACTCCTAAGCCCCTAATGGGTTTCCCATATATTTTGATCATGTACCTCATGGATGTACTCCCCTCCTTGGCACCCAAGGAACAGGAGGAATAGATCTGTCTTTTTCCTCGACCCTGCGATCTACCAAGGTTTCTTGACTTGGCACTATCCAGCACTTATTAGTAGAAAGGAGGCGCCTGGAGCGGCCTTATCTAGTGTCTGTCCAGAAATACCAAAACTGTTCATATGGATCCTTTGATCCCAAACCATGAAATAGGAGGGGAGTTGCCATGAGCTATGTTCACCTGGAAAAATCCAAATGGGAAGATTATCTTAAAAGGCTTACAAAAAGTTTGAAGGAAACACCTGCAGAAATAGAGGTTGAGGCCCTTGGTATCTTGGACAAGTATGAAACCGATTGGATTCCCCTTGCAGGGATCTCTTACGATCCAAAGGATGATATCATATCCATATATTTCGAAGAGCCTAATCTGAAAAATTTCGACCATATCATACCGCATCCCCAGGATATAGCCCTGGAGGAAGGCGATGCCGGCCTGTTGACCATGGAAATAACCGGGGGACAAGGATACAAGCATGTGGTAAGGTTCAAACAGGCTGTTCCAGTCCAAGGATAGGAGGAACGGTTGTCGGGTTTCCCTTCGGATATGATTGCCTTACATTACTAGACAACCCCCGTAGCCTTCAAGGGCGGGGGTTTTTTTGTTATAAATGGCCGTTCGTTGCGTTTTCCCATATATCTTTTCGATTTTCATGTCCCTCATGTCTTCATGCCTGCTGCCAGGTACGGCCTTGGGGATTTCGGAAGGGGCTGCCTTTTTAAAACAAATAAATCGCCATACCTATCCGGATGCCCATGAGGTTCTGGCCCGGGAAATCGAAACCCTCCGTTTTAACCAGGATGGAACCTATACGGATGAAGACGAGGTATTCATAACCATACTGGATGAACAGGGAAGAAGGGCAGAGAAGGTACAATCCTTCTACATAAATAACCACTATGGGACATTAAAGATCCTAACCTTTGAGGTGATCAAGGCGGATGGCCGTAGGTTGTCAGTGGACCTCAAGAGGTATTCTAGCACCGCTGCCGCCAGCATGAACTCCAGGATGAATATCTATGATCCTGATCAAAGGGTCATAAAGGTCTTTGTCCCTGACCTGGAAGCAGGAGATTCCATCCATTACAAGATCCGGCGAAGGCAATTCAAAGCGGTGATACCCGGGGCGGTATACGCCATACTCATGGGGCAGTACGTCTTCCCAGTGCGTAATTACACCTTCCGTTTGATCGGGCCATCAGACAAGAAGATTTACCACTTGGTTAAAGATCCTGTAGCAGGTGCCTGGTCCTTTTCCAGCAAAAAATTTGCTGGAAGGCAGTCACTGGAATGGCGGTTTTCCAATGTGATTAGAATAGTGCCCGAACCGTCCATGCCACCGGTATCTCAGGTGTCGATGCGGCTTCTGTTTTCAACACTCCCTTCCTGGAAGGCAGTTTCCAGGTGGTATTTTGAGCTGGTAGAGCCAAGGCTCAAGCCATCCGCTGATATGATCGAAAAGGTAAAGGAGCTGACCTCACACAGTAGGAATCGTTTTGAAAAACTGTCTGCCATCTTCTATTTCGTTGCCCAGAAGATACGTTACATGGGCATAACCGAGGAATCGAACAGACCAGGTTTCGAGCCCCATGATGTCACCCTTACGTTCAACCGGCGCTATGGGGTTTGCAGGGATAAGGCAGCATTGCTCGTAAGCATGCTCCGTATCGCTGGCTTCAATGCAGTACCTGTGCTGGTAAGCGTAGGGCGAAAACTTGATCGGGAGATCCCTGTGCCTTACTTCAATCATGCGATTGCCGCCGTGCTGGATGACTCGGGAAGACCGGAATTCTTCCTGGATCCTACATCGGAGACGAGCAAACAATTTTTACCGGATTATGAAAGGGATTGTTCGTGCCTTATAGCTGATAAAAAGGGGGCAGATCTTTGCCTTACCCCGGCCCAGGTACCTGAAAGAAACCTTACCGATATCCACGTGACGGATTCAATAGAGAGGGATGGGGACCTGCGTGGTAAGATTAGGGTTGTCTTCCACGGTTTTGCAGATACGGCTATCAGGTCATATCTGATGATGTGTTCAGAGGATGAAAGGCTAAGGTCATTAAAGAGGTTTATTACTGGCAGAAGGCCGGGGATAGAAATAGATAATGTAGACTGGTCTGATCCTGGAGACAGGTCTATCCCCTTTTCCTTTGGTTGCAATTTTGTGATAAAACAGGCCCTGAGACACATTAATCAGGAAGGAATATTGTTTTTCCCCTTCAGCAATCTTGAGGCGATTGGGATATTGGACAAATGGGTGCTGGGCAAGGCGGATATGACCAACCGACATTACCCTATCAGGCTGGGCTATACGTTTGCCAGCAGGATAACCGAGACCGTGGATCTCGATACCCTTCCAGCCCATATCATCCTGCCCTCCCCATATAGTTTTTCCGATGACATTATTGGCTATACAACCACCTTTTCCATTGATGGCACAAGGCTCACCATAAAAAAGACCTTTTCCTTGAGGAAGATGGAGGTTACCCCTGAAAGATATCGGGAGATTACGATGTTTCAGTATAACAGCAAATACTTCCCTGTACTGCCGGTAGTCATGAAAAGATAGGTCTGGATTCGAGGCAAAGGGCACATGGTGCCTGGAGCGGGTTTCCCTGACCTGGGTGCGGTACCAAAGGAAGACGGGTCAATGGGAGTTGATATAGGCGGAGGTTGATCTTTAAATGGGCTCTAAAATTCTCAATTGCTATATCTTGTCCCTACTTACCGTACTCTCGATTCTATTCCTATGGCCAGGTGATGATCTACTTGCCAAGATCGATCATGCCAGGGCCGATGCTGTCAATCAACTCATAGAGAAGACATACGTGGTAAAGCCCGACGGCAGCTACCGTATGAGGCTTCATCTCATTACCAAGATACTCACCTACAAGGGCAAGAAGGACTGGGCAGACTTCAAGTATCCCTATAATAGTAGCTTCCAGAGGGTGATGATTGATACCGCTAAGACCACCTCTTCTACCGGCAAGGTCCTTAGTGTCGCCCCAAACGAGATCCAGGACATACAGGATCCATCCACTGCGCGTTCATCGCTCTTTTCCAAGGCCAGAATAAAGGTGATAAACCTTCCGGCAGTAGAGCCGGGATCTGTCATCGAGATAGGCCTTACACTCGTTTCCCAAAAGGGGTTTTGGACCAGTGAATCATTTGAATTGACCAATCCTACCATCTTGAAAAGGGTGACAGTAAGCTCACCAATGAATCTCGGATTGGTGAGTTAT
Organism: Deltaproteobacteria bacterium; assembly: GCA_015489365.1. Lineage (GTDB taxonomy): Bacteria > Desulfobacterota > Dissulfuribacteria > Dissulfuribacterales > QOAL01 > S143-34. The sequence goes on from WFZW01000131.1 coordinate 11,837, forward strand.
ATCAAAAATCCAGCGATAGTTATGACCGAACGCAAGGCAGGTGGGATCCGTACCTGTGTATGGGAGGGTAGGAACCTCAAAAAACATGTAAGGGAACGGCATACTCCATCCATCATGAATTCCCGAAGTATGCTTATATTGTCCAGCTATACAAATTGGGCTCAAGTAGCCGGATTTTTTAAGGCCCTTTTCGATGTTTGCTCTACCGCTACTAGTGGCAGTGACAGCCTGGGGGAATTTAACGGGGTAGATCATCTGTACATCAAGATGATGCGGGATTTCAATGTGTTTTCCATTTCGTTTTTCGATACGGATTTAGTACCTCAATCCCCTGCGAAAACTATCGAAAGGGGCTATGGAACCCCTGTAGATCTTGCCCTCCTGTTTACCGGCATACTGAAACAAAGGGGTATAAAGGCTGCCATGTATATGCTAGGTCCCCCCAATGTGTTTCTGGGCAGGTTGGTCCAGGCTCCTTCCCCAGGCTATTTTACCACCTGCGTTGTAAGGGCCTGTGGCAAGTTTTTTGCCTTCAATACAAAAGAGCTTGCACCAGGGGTAACCGGTATGTCAGGGCAATATGCACTGGGGCTTGAATCAGGTCATCTGGAAAAGATTGTCGATGCATGGCCTGGAAAGGTCACGGCAGATATAGACACCAAGATAGAGGACACGGGTAGGATGGAAGTAAGATACTCCTCTAAGCTATGGGGAAGGCTCGCATCTCAAAGGAGGCAGGTATTGAGGTACCTGTCACCAAGGGAATGGCCGGTAGCCACATCGGTTTTCCTCCACACACTTTCACCCCTGGCACGAGGACCTGAAAGGCTCCATGCCAGTGGACTAAGGGTGCCCGTTGACCCGCTGGGAATAGATGTGGACTTTACGGTAGAGGCCGGCCCTGTATACAGCAGTGGGATGTATTTTACGATGCTGTCTCCTTCACCAATGATCTCCCTATATTCGGATTGTCTCCCCAATAGGCATAATCCCCTGGCGATCTTACGGAATGGTTTAGAGGTGTTGAATCTAAAGATCCATCTTCCATCGGACATGGAGGTAGTGTCTGTGCCAGCTCCACGGGTTGGAAAGGTCGGTCCTCTTTCTTGGCGACTTAAATGCCAAGCAAGTGATCATCTCATCAGTTGTTACAGAGAGGTGCGTCTTTCAAGATCGTTGGTGGAGCCGGACAATACGTATAGGGAATTTGAGAAAAAGATTGCAGCCCTGGCTGATCCCATTGGCAGGACCTTGGTCCTTAAAAAGAAGACATCAGGGGATTGATATATGAAGAGATCCCTTTGGAAGCCCATCATGCCCTGGTGGATCCTTGTGCTTCTTGGGTTACTAGCCTTTTCAGGCTGCAATTTTCACAGGGATTCGCCCATCAAGATCGGTCTTTCTGTGAATCTTAGCGGTGAGGGTAGCTCGCCCTCTGAAGACATAAGGGATGGAGCTCTCCTTGCCGTCGATGAAATCAACCGGGAAGGCGGTATCAATGGCCATCGTCTTGAACTCATCATCAAGGATGATGGAAATTCAAGGGATGCCATATTGAAGGCGGACAAGGAGCTCCTGGATGAAGGATGCAAGGTAATCTTTGGTCATACCTATTCCCAGAACACCCTTACTGCCTATCCCTTTGTAACCTCCAGGGGGGCTATTCTATTTACCGCCTACACCGCCACTAACCGGCTGACAGGAAAGGATGACCTGTTTATCAGGACATCGGTAGATGATAGGGCCTACGGTGAGGCCTTTTCCCGTGTATTGAAAGATCGAGGGGCAGACCGTGTAGTCTTCATCCTGGACATGTCAAATTCAAGCTTCTCCATGGAGATATTCACGGAGACCTTAAGGCATTTCAAGGGACATACGTGGGTAGAAAGGCTAAACAGCAAGGAGAAGATCGATTGGCACCGGGTCATTCGCCATGTGCTAGCCTTTGAACCCCAGGTGATCATACTCGTTACCGAGGTAAAAAACACGGGTCTTGCTGCCCAGAAGCTGCGATATGCAGGTTATAAGGGTGCGCTTCTGGCCACCTTGTGGGCACATGGTCCAAATCTCATACGTTATGGAGGCAAGGCAGTCAACGGTATCGGTATCGTAACCTTTCTCAGGCCATCATATTCCAATGAGAAGTACAAGGCATTTGAAAGGAAGATGCTCAAGATCTTTGACAAGTATCCATCTCCCAAATCGGCCAGGGCATACGAAGCGATATACATACTGGCCGATGCCTTCAGAAGATGCAAGGATCCGGATAATGTCTTACAGATAAAGGAAGCCATCCTGTCAGGTAACTATGAAAATCTACTGGGACGGGTACGTTTCGACCGGTTCGGGGACGTGGTTCGCCCCTTATATGAAGTAAAGGTGGAAAATGGACAGTTTGTGCTGGCAAGGACCATTGAGATGGGCAAGCAATTATGAACAGGAATATCTCATTGATTACAAGGGCCAGGTACATAACCTGGTTGTTTGGAATCTTGACCTTTATAACGGTACTTTCTGTCTTCGGGGTCTCTGAATATACCCAGATCAGGGAACATATTGCCATGAACATGACCGGGACAGCCGAGTCACTCACTGGCCTAATCAATGAACATTTTTTTGCCCAGGTACCCGTTGTAAAACGCGTAGTCTCGTCGGTTCCAAAGGGGGATGACTATACGGTAGCGATCTATCTCAAGATAAATCTGCCCACCCAGGATCCGAAGGATGTATGGGTCCTGTTGAACCATCAAAGACGCATAATCTCAGGAAAGGGGCTTGATCTTTCGCAGTATACCGGGCTTGACCTTTCGCACCTCGACTATGTTGCCAAGATGGAGCCTGTCTCCCGTATTCATCAATCCTTTTTTAACAACCGACCAGTAATCACCTTCCTCTACAAACTTCCACAAGACCGCCTCCTTCTGATGGACAGGGATCTTGAGGCCCTAAAACCCCTTGCCTCCAGTGTCCGGGTACCCTCTATCCGGAAATTTATCTTTTTTATCCTTTCCTCACACGGGACAGTCATTTATCATCCTAACAATGAATATGTTAAGACTCGCAGGAACCTCGGTTTTGAGATAAGAAACCTGCGGGGTCCTGATGAGATGGGTCTTTTCACCTATACCTTCATGGGAAAGGATTATTGGTGCTACAAAAAGGCACTTGCCATGCCCTTGGGATGGACCTTTTATGCCTCAGTGCCGGAGTCCGAGGTCTTTTCAGAGATTTGGTCCAAGTCACTGCCCATATTGATCTCAGTTGCCTTCCTGTTCCTTTTCACCATGCCCCTTTTCGATGTATTCCTAAGAAGGCACTTCTCTGAACCGGTTTCACGTATCTACAATTCGTTAAGGGAGCTTGACCCCATCTCCTCCAAGGAGAAATTGCCAGAGGAAATGGGGGCATCCATCATAGAGCTTACGGCCATTATCAAGGCGATCAATGGATTGCTAGACAGTGTCAGGACAGCGCACGAACAGGTATTGAGGAACGAAGAGCTTTTCAGGACCGTGACCGACTTCGCCTCGGACTGGACATACTGGCTTGGTTCAGATGGTAAATTTCTTTATATTTCACCGGCTTGTGAGCATATAACCGGTTACTCTCCTGTTGAACTCTATAACGATCCATCCCTGGTAAAGAGGATGGTGGACCGCCGTGACAGGGCGGCATATGAGGCCCACTTAAAAGAATCCGTCCAGGCCAAGCC
>WFZW01000132.1 GCA_015489365.1 Deltaproteobacteria bacterium
AAAGATGACAGTAAACCTCCCGGAACCGACCAGGGAGGACAGCACCAGCGACCTTGGCCGGATAAGGAGGGAGATAGGGCAGGGGCCTTTGCAAGGCATAACCCTCGAGGTAGACAGCCAGGTGCTTTTCAAGCTGCCAGAGGCCCTTCGTGCGAATAATTGGAGGGTAACAGCAAGCCTCATGCAGGCGGCCAGGTCAGATGCCAGGCGACTTATAAAGGTCGAACCCGGTGATCAGACCGGCAAACATCTTGCCATAGCCGTGGACATAGGTACCACGACCGTTTCTGCACAGCTCGTGGATCTCAATCTGGATAAGGTCATAGGGGAGGTGTCAGACTACAATCCCCAGGTAAGTTATGGGGAGGATGTCATATCCAGGATGGAATTTGGAAAGAGGCCAGAGGGCTTAAAAACCCTGCAGAGCAAGATCGTGGACTGCCTCAACAGACTCATCGATGAGCTTTGCCAGGAGGAGGGTCTCAAGGAACACGGGTTAGGTCTAATTACCATCGCCGCCAATACCGTAATGACCCATTTCCTGTTGGGATTGGACACCCGTTTCCTGAGGTCACAACCATATGTGCCCGTGGCCACGGAGTTTCCACCTGTAAGGGCATCCGAACTGGGCATAGATGTGCCAAAACACGTAAGGATATTCCTGGCGCCTTGTGTGGCGAGTTACGTCGGTGGGGATATAGTCGCCGGTGTGGTGGGAGTAGGGCTCAATCATCATCCGGAGCTTACCCTGTTCATTGACATTGGAACAAACGGAGAAATAGTGCTTGGTAACCAGGACTGGATGGCATGCGCTGCCTGTTCGGCAGGTCCTGCCTTTGAAGGAGGCGGGATAAAATATGGAATGCGGGCAACCACTGGGGCTATAGAGGTGGTTCATATCCATCCAGTAACCTATGAGCCCATGGTCCTTACCATTGGTGGGAAGAAGGCAAGAGGCATATGCGGCTCTGGTATAATAAGCCTGTTGGCAGGCCTCTTCATGGCCGGTGTGCTTGACCCCCAGGGAAAGTTCAGGCGTGATCTGCCTACCACTAGGGTCAGGGAGGGTACGGATGGATGGGAATACGTAGTGGTAGAGGCGAAATCCACTGCCATAGGTCAGGATATAGTCTTCACCGAGGCAGATGTGGAAAACCTGATACGTGCAAAGGGCGCCATGTTCGCCGGCTACCTAACCCTACTAGAGTCCGTTGGCATGGGCCTTGAAGACCTAGAACGGATTATACTGGCAGGCAACTTTGGGAGTTATCTGGATCTGGACCAGGCAATTACCATCGGTTTGTTACCTGACATCCCACGTGACAGGTTCTTTTTTGCTGGGAACAGCTCCCTGATAGGCGCAAGGGCATCGGCTGTATCATGGCCGGTCATCCAAGAAATGCAAGAGGTTGCCCAGATGATGACGCACTTTGATCTAAGTGACAATCCTAGGTTCATGAATCACTATGTGTCCTGCCTGTTTCTGCCCCATACTGATGCAACCCTTTTCCCCTCAATCAAGGCACTTATGGAGACCTAGGGATTACCACGCCCTTGGTAGAAAATAATTGATGGATGCCCTGTCAGCTCAGGTGCCAGGGCCATCTTTTCCTGGATCCATGTTGTGGGAAAATGCCCTGGCAAAATCCTCTGGAAAATGCCCAGTGACCCAACGTCCTTGTCTTTCACTGAATGCCCCTGGGGATTGGGCATGACGTGGAAGGAAACAATACACCAGCCTCTGATCAAGTTCTCTCTCGTCAAATCTCTTGGAAATCTCGTAGCAGGTAATCATTTCAGCCCCCATGTTGGCCAGGGTGCTTACCGCTAACAGTATCAATCTATCCAGTGTGCTGCGCGTCCCGGTGTCTGCCTCCAGGATATTACCGGCACCCTTGCTGATGATCTGTACCTCTCCCTGGGATCTTTGGGCCTTTGGTATGCATAGTATAGCATTTTCGTCCTCTTGGATAACCAGACTGGCCGGCAGCCCTGTTTTCCCATCCAACCTTTCGTTGGAGCGGATCGCCTCCATATAACATTTGAAAAAGGCTCTGCCATGTACGGCCTCGAATCGGCGGATGAACTCTCGTACATTATCTCCTACTGCATAGGTAGGTATTTGTTCTCCTTCTATCCCCTTATCCTTACTGCCAACGATTTCTACAAAGGGAGGAATCAGGGCAAATTGCTGGTGTATTTGTTGATGAGAGGCATGGAGACGGTAACCCGAGGCAGAAAAGTCAAAGCCATAGTTCCAACCCCACAAGGTTGAGGTGAAGGGAAGCGAATATCCTTTATCCAGTAAAAGGGCAATGCGATCGGCCAAGGCCACCCTGAGCCTTTCCATTTCATCGATGTCCATGGCCCTGTTGCGTGGAACCATGTCCATTAATGGATCCATTGAAAGATTACCCAACATCCCTGTCAACTCATCCAGACTTGAAGCCATCTTCACATACACCCGTTGGTAATAAAGATGTCTGAGCCCGCTTATGTCTTCAGTGGAGAGGGCCTTGACGTTATAGCAAATGCAGTCATGGGCCATGTTAGAGGCGAAATGTCCCCATGGAATGTAGCTGTTGGATCTGAGGTATTCCCATATGTGTGTTTTAGGTCCCTGTATATATTCACCCACCACTGGGTTTTTGCCCTGTACC
>WFZW01000133.1 GCA_015489365.1 Deltaproteobacteria bacterium
CATGATGGGCCACGCCAAGGTATGGGCCGTATGAAAAGGATAAAGGTTTGGGTAATCCACTTTGATCACGTTGTATAAATGGCCCATGGATGAGGCTATTCCCCAGGCAGATTGTCTGTCAGGTTCAAGAATGCGTATATCAGAGAAAAGATCTGTTTTTTCTTCATGGTCAAGGCATCACATACGTTTAATCTGTTCAGCCTTGATCTTATCCTTTCTTTTTGCCGCGGTCTCCCAGGCCGCCAAGGAGGGTAAAATGAAGTTGTCATCTCCTGCTTTTCCTGATGGGGGATCAATCCCCGTGATCTTTACGAGGCCTGCCGTTGGTGGACGCGATATATCGCCACCACTTGAATGGTCGGATCTCCCCAAGGGCACAAGATCCCTTGCCCTTAGTGTTGTGGATCCACACCCTGTTGCCAGGAATTGGGTACATTGGTTGGTTATAGGTATACCACCAGGGATTACAGGGCTACCTGAAGGTGCCTCCAGAACCGCAATGCCCACCGGGGCCAAGGAATTGATCAATTCCTTTGGCTACACAGGTTACGGGGGGCCACAGCCACCTGCTGGTACTGGAGAGCATCCATATGTCTTTACCATCTATGCCCTGGATACCAATGCCCTGGATCTGCCCGCTGATATCGATCTTGAAGGGTTTTTGGCAGCTATATCCCCTCATATAATTGAACAGGCTAAGATTACAGGATATTTTGGACGCTAGACCCGAGGTGAAGCAGATTCATGCCCTGTGATATGAGGCCATGGGTTCAGGGACCGAATGCAGGTTTAGTTAAACATCTGATATCGAGAGAGTTCAATATGGTTGAATTTACAAGAAACAAACAGTGCAGGGAGACCCATTCGAAGAGCGTTGGATCCGTATCGATTCGAAGTGCTGGTAACCGCATTGTATGTCCTAGGTGTGGAAACGATTGGCATTTTTATGAAATTGCCGAGGATGTTACACTGACTACCAAATACGTGCAGAATTCCGATGGAAGTTTCACCCCACAGTTTGACGATTCCAGGATCCTGGGAGAGGTCAAATTCTTTTGCGGGGAATGCAAGGCGGATCTTACCAGATTCCATAACCGGTTTGTGGAGATGCTTTTTTGAGTGATTCGACACCCTCTGTTGTAATCCGGGATAATAAAACCCTTAGAAGATATCTTGACGAACTCAGCCCCAATAGCATTATATTGGGGCTTTTGAACATCAAGCCCGCCGAGGAGTCCCTTTTTTTGTACTTGGTTGAAAGGGGGGCGAAGATCTTCCCTTCGGCCCTTAGCCAAGCCCTTAGCAGATCTAAATGTCTTCAAGCGGTGGCCTTCAAAAAATGGATGATCCCCCTTACCACGGTTATAACCGCACAGCGTGATCTGATACGTGCAATTGGACGTTATGGTGCTGCAAACATCGATTCTGTGATAACGAAACAGGACAGGAAGAATTGTGGATTGGGAATAAATCTCTGGTCATCAGTTGAGGATGTCTTCAACCAGGCATGCTTTGGTAAACTTGATTACCCATTTGTCCTGCAACCCTTCGTACCTGGGGCAAAGGATGTGAGAATCATAGTGATTGGCGATTATCGAGAGGCCTATTGGCGCAGTAGCTCCGCTTCGTTTCGTAATAATCTTTATTTTGGTGGGGAAAGCGGTACTTATACCCTCAATGATTACGAGAAGGCCTTCTGCTCTGAGGTCATGGACAGGGGCAGGTTCCCCTATGCACATATAGATCTCTTGATAGCGCCTTCCGGACAGATCTACCTATCGGAAATAAACCTAAGGGGAGGGCTAAAGGGGGCCATGATAACCGGCAGGGAATACAGGGAAAGGATTAAGGTCCTTGAGGAAGATTTTTTGAAGGGCCTGGGCTAGAAGATTGATGACAACTTTCGGCATGCCAAATGGGGATGAGATGTGTTTCCTGACCAGACGGGTGCAAGGCTTTGTATCACGTTTTTCTTGACAATACCCAAGGTTTGAATTTATTTATTGGTCTCGTTTCAGGGCCCATAGCTCAGTTGGTCAGAGCCACCGGCTCATAACCGGTTGGTCCCAGGTTCGAATCCTGGTGGGCCCAATACCTTAACGACATCTACTGCGACGCAGTCGCTATTTAAGGCAATGATCGAAACATTTTTGTCGCCGAACGGGAACAAGGGTTGGTTACGTTTGGCATGCAGGAAATATTTCCTGAGAAGGTGCAACAGGTATATGTTGCACCTTTTTGGTTTGCCCGGCATGGTGGTGGCCGGTTCCTTCGTGCATGGCAGGATAGAATCATATCGTTTCGTTTCCTGCGCATGACGTGAATCGGCAAACCCCTCAGACCTTGCTGATATCGATATTATCAAGATGCCTGTTGTAAGGGAAATATGTAATGCTATAGAGGAATGGGCACCTGCTGACCTCATGGAGCCTTGGGACAATGCAGGTCTTCAGCTAGGGAATCCAGACTCCATGGTGTCCAAGGTGGTCGTGTGTCTGGACATAACCGGTAAGTTACTTGAATTTGTCAAGGCCAAAAGGGCCCAAATGGTGATATCTCACCATCCCCTGTTGTTTCATCCTATAAAAAGTTTTGATCTTTCCCGAGTAGTACCCCGCCTTTTGGCGGGTTTTTTACGCCATGGTATAGCCATATTTTCTGCCCATACTAATCTTGATTCTGCAAGGGGGGGTGTCAATGATATCCTGGCTAGGAATATAGGCTTAATAAATGTTACCCCCTTGGTGCCTGTCGGCAATATGGAGGATTGTACCGGGTTGGGTAGGGTAGGGGATCTGCCCGAGCCCCGGCGTCTTGATGAAATTTTTAAATTGTTGGCAAGATCTCTGGATATAAGGTCACTATCGTTTGTTGGAGATCCTTCGTCGATAATTAAAAAAGTGGCGCTGTGCGGGGGAGCTGGGTCTGATTTGTGGACAGCGGCACTGGAAAGGGGGGCTGATCTCTATATAAGTGGTGAGATAAAGCACAGTACAGCTATAG
>WFZW01000134.1 GCA_015489365.1 Deltaproteobacteria bacterium
AATCTGTTGTCAGGAACTCGATGAACTTTCTTATTCCATGTTCTATGTTGTACGAGTCTTCCGAATTTTCTATTTCAGAGATTGTCTGCTCTGTAAAAAGTTTCTTGGTTTTACTATGGGAGGTAAAATCGATCTTGTTTTGACGAGTTGCAAGATCAATAATTTCAAAAGCAGATCTATCAACCTTGAGACCTACCAAAATTCGTATCTTCTCAATAGATTCAAGCACATCATAAAGCCTGTGGAATCCGCTTGTCCGGAAATAACCAACAAGCACATCAAACAACTGGACATGCTTTAGAACTGCCTTGAAGCGGTCCAGTAATGTGGCTCCTGGTTCATTTGTAAAGAAGGTTAAATCATTATTCATTTTGTTTTTCTGAATACAGTAAAAACTATCCCTCTATTCCTCAATACCTTTTTAACTTCTCCACCACGACTCCCACAACGTAAAGCTTGCGGTTGTCCAACTCGATACCTCATACCTTGGATTTAAGTGGTGAAGGAGCAAGCGATCTTCCTTCTTTTTTATCTGCTTAGAGGTGGCCTCACCGTCATGGTTTTTTACAATGACGTAGTTTCCTGCCTCCCAGGCGATGTGGGGATTAACAACGATGATCTCGCCTTCCCGGAACTCAGGCTCCATGGAATCTCCCTCCACCCGGAGGGCAAAGACATTTGGCCCCCTTGTCATGGCCCGGCTTATCATTTCACCGTATAATAAATTAAAATGACTGCATAGTGGGTATCCCTGGGGTATCTCCCCAAAGAAAAAGGGGTTAGCCATTCAGCTAACCCCTTGATATCCTTGGCGCGCCCGGAGGGATTCGAACCCCCGACCTACGGATTCGTAGTCCGGCGCTCTATCCAGCTGAGCTACGGGCGCCTTGAATAAGGGTCTTTATAATCGGTAATCCTGGACGATGCAATAGCTGACAAAAGCCATTATGTCATTCCAAACTTTCTGTGGTCCATACCCCCTGGTATGAAAACACAGCCCTTACCAAGAATGTATTTTCACGCTAAACTTTCTTACTGTCCATCTCCTCTGTTTTTCATGTATGTCCTTGTGTGTCCATGCAAGGATGCTGTACTTCAAAGCACAGGCCATGAGAGGAAGGTTCCAGAGGCTAGAGTTATGGCCTTGATCGCCGTCAAGGATTCCCGGCAGGCCTATCAAGTCAGGCTGCTACCTGATAATTTACCGTGAAAATACAGGGTCTATGGGCTGTATCTTCATGTATCGGGGGTGCGGCACCAAGGTACGAACCGCATGGAAGTTTGGGTTCATATTCGAGGGGCGTGGCATCTAATAGGAGGGGCTGTATGACAGGGATCGAAAGGAGCATCTTAGTTTATGGGTAGAGATCAATGGAAAAGCCAGATGGGATTTCTTCTTGCCGCCGTTGGCTCAGCCATAGGGCTTGGGAATATATGGCGTTTTAGCTACATGGCCTACAGTTACGGGGGTGGTGCCTTTTTAATCCCCTACCTTACAGCGTTGTTCACCGCTGGTATTCCGCTTTTGATACTTGAGTTTGCAGTTGGACATGAGCGTATCGGTTCGGCACCTCTGGCCTATGCCAAGATAAAGCGGGGTTGGGAGTGGCTTGGGTGGTGGGCGGTAATATTCGTGATGTTTGGCATAGTGCTCTATTACATGGTCATAGTTGCATGGTGTCTCGATTTTTTCATCTATTCCTTTAACTTTTCATGGGGAAACGACCCTGATACCTTTTTCTTCAAGGACTTCTTGAGACTTTCGGATTCACCCTTCAGGCTAGGTGGTCTTAGGCCCCCCATAGTCCTTGCATTGGCCGTGATCTGGTTTGTAAATTGGGCCATAGTCTTTAGGGGGGTAAGAAGGGGAATTGAGTCTGCTAACAAGATATTTATGCCCTTGTTGTTCATATTGACTGCGATACTTGTGGTATGGGCGCTTAGTCTCAAGGGGGCTGCCCTGGGGATCGAGGCATACCTGAGGCCAGATTTTTCAAGGCTTGCGGATCCCCAGGTATGGATCGATGCCTATAGCCAGATTTTCTTCACGTTGAGCCTTGGTTTTGGCATCATGATAGCATATGCAAGTTATCTTCCTCCCAAGGCCAATATAACGAGGAACGCACTTCTCACAGCAGGTATCAATAGTGGCTACTCTGTGATGGCTGGTTTCGGTGTCTTTGCAGTGCTTGGCTTCATGGCAAGTTCACAGGGTAAACCCATTTCTGATGTGGTTTCTCAGAGCATCGGATTGGCCTTCGTTGCCTATCCCAAGGCAGTAAGCTTGATGCCAGGAGGCGAGATATTCGGAGCAATCTTTTTCCTATGCCTGGTGGTTGCAGGACTTTCCTCCAGTATATCCATAATTGAAGCCTTTATATCCGCCATGATAGATAAGTTTGGATTTGACAGGAAGAGGCTCATTACACTGGTATCCATATTGGGTTTTTTGGGTTCCCTCGTATTTACCTCCAGGGCCGGCCTATTATGGCTGGACATAGTTGATCATGCCCTGACACACTACGGCCTCGTGGTAGTAGGCATAGGGGAATCCGTGCTGGTGGGTTGGGTATTCGACGTGGCCAGGCTCAGAAAACACCTGAATTCGATTTCCTCCATAGGCCTTGGACCTGTATGGGATTATATCATCAAGTATTTCATACCACTCGTCCTTGGAGGGATCTTGCTGGCCGATGTGCTAAGTGAGGTGAAGAGGCCCTATGGTGGGTATCCGTGGTTGGCCTTGTTGCTGATTGGCTGCAACTGGATATTCCTGACCCTTATGGGTGCTATTGCCATATCGAAGAGGAAATGGCGAACCAGTTACTTCTTGTCCGCCAAGTAGGCCAATCATCCCGCGGCCTTACGGCTAGAGATTGTTTTTTGTGATATCGGAAACTATACTTGCTATATTTATTTGAGATAGATCCCTTAACAGTTATTTTCACAGATCTTGCTGTATCCCCTGATGAATGCGGCAAAAGGAGCGATATTTGAGCCAGGCACCGTTGGCAGAACGTCTTCGCCCACGTACCATTGAAGAGTTTGTAGGGCAGGAACATCTTCTTGGTAAGGGCAAGTTGCTCAGCACCCTGCTTACCAGGGGCAAGCTGCCTTCGTTGATCCTGTGGGGTCCACCTGGATGCGGGAAGACCACCCTGGCAAAGATCCTGGCAAGGATGTGCGATGCAAACTTTGTCTCCTTTTCGGCTGTGCTCTCAGGGGTCAAGGAGCTCAGGGCCATCGTTGAAGAGGCCAAGGAAAACAGGCAGGCGGGTGGACAGGCAACGGTTCTCTTCGTGGACGAAATCCATCGGTTCAACAAGGCCCAGCAGGATGCCTTCCTTCCCCACGTGGAATCAGGTCTCGTTACCTTGATTGGGGCCACTACGGAGAACCCTTCCTTTGAGATCATCTCTCCCTTGCTTTCAAGATGCAGGGTGCTGACCTTGAGGCCTCTTGAGGCCAAGGCCCTTGATAAGTTGCTCGAACGGGCCTTGACTGACAAGGCCAGAGGCCTGGGCAGGCTGGAGCTGTCCATCGAAGACGGTGCAAGGGAATACCTGATCCGGCGCTCAGATGGCGATGCCAGGGCCCTGCTCAACAACCTGGAGCTTGCCGCGGATCTGGCCGTTTCCGTAAGACCGGAGGGCAAGGGGGCGGTCATTACCTTGGGCCTGGTAGAGGAGGCAATCCAACAAAAATCATTACGCTACGATAAGACAGGCGAGGAACACTACAATCTTATCTCTGCCTTCCACAAGAGCCTCAGGGGCAGTGATCCTGATGCTGCCATTTACTGGATGGCAAGGATGCTCGAGGCCGGGGAGGATCCCCACTACATTGCCAGGCGTCTTATCCGGTTTGCCTCGGAGGACGTGGGAAACGCCGATCCGATGGCCCTGGAGGTTGCGGTAAACGCGCTCAGGGCCTTTGATTTCCTGGGTAAGCCCGAGGGGGAGCTGGCCTTGGCACAGGCCGCCTTGTATCTTGCCACGGCCCCCAAGAGCAATGCCACCTATGCGGCCTATGGAGAGGCCCAGGCGGATGCCAGGAAGTACGGTGCGCTTCCGGTGCCACTCCACATAAGGAATGCCCCAACCAGGCTCATGAAGGAGCTTGCATATGGCAAGGGATACAAGTATGCCCATGACCATCCAGGGGGCATTGTTGAACAGGAGTATTTCCCCTCCGAGTTACGCGACAGGATCTACTACCATCCCACCAATAGGGGGCATGAAAGATTGATCAAGGAACGCCTGGAAAAATGGCGAAAAATCCTGGCACAAAGAAGGGCTATCAAGAATAAGGGGACTTGACCTGAAACCTTCATGCAGCCTGGCTCCTTGATTGGTTGTGACCTTCTGCCATGGCCATCTCTATGAGACGGTCAAGAAGTGCCCCAAAGGATACGCCTGCCTCTGCCGCTGCTTGCGGAAAGAGGCTGGTAGGGGTCATGCCTGGTATTGTATTGGTTTCTATGGTGAATATTTTTCCTGTATCCTCAAGGATCATATCCGTTCTACTATAGCCCTTAAGTTGCAGGGCCTCGTGTGCCCTTACTGCAATGGCCTGCGCCTTTCGGGCAATTTCAGTGGGAATATCCGCAGGACACACCTCCACGGTCTCACCGGGTCTGTACTTTGCTTCGAAGTCAAAAAAATCGTGGCCTTTTTCAGGGATTATCTCTACAACAGGGAGCGGTTCCAGGCTGTCTAGCCCGATGACGCCAACGGTGAGTTCCCTGCCCCGCACACATGCCTCTACCAGTACGTGTTCATCCCACTTAAGGGCGTTTTGAACGCCTCGTTCCACCTCTTGCGGGGTGTGTGCCCTTATCATGCCCACGCTTGAGCCCTGTGTCCTTGGTTTTATCATGACAGGTACCCCAAGGGAGGAGATGATAGCCTCGGGATCCAGCCTGTCACGATGGCTGATTGTTACCCATTTTGGTGTGAGGATACTTGCATAGCGGTATATGATCTTGGCCATGTGCTTGTCCATGGCCAATGCGCTGCCAAGGACACCAGAGCCTTGATATGGTATCCCAAGGAGATCTAAAAGGCCCTGAAGGGTTCCATCCTCCCCGTATTTTCCGTGGAGCAGGATAAATGCGCAATCGATCTCATCCGCCTCTTGCACCAGTTTCTTGAGCTCTGTTGCGGTATCATAGCGTCTGAGCGTGTATTTTTTGGGGTCAAGGGCCCTTTCCACCTCGTTGGCCCCTGCAATGGATACCGTCCTTTCCGAGGAACGGCCCCCGTATAATAGGGCCAGGTTTATCCTTTTAGCCTTTTCCATATGGTACCTTTGATGAGCATGGTGAGGCACGAAGATCTTATCCGAAAATGCATTTCTTGATTAACCAGGGCACACAAGTATAGATATGGATAAAAGACAAAGTGCTTCCAGGGTGCGGCCCAAGGAATACGGGCTACATGGAGGTCTCGAGTTGGGGCCAGACCTACTTTGGTTCGTCTTTTTTCTTTGAGTGCCCCTTCCAAAGCTTTCCGTTATTGCGTGCCGCCTTGTCTATATCTATTATCCTGGTCTTGCCCACGTATTTTTTTACCTTGTAGCTGCTGATTTGGGAGATCTTTTGCCCGATCTTTATCATGCGTTCCACTTCCATTTGCAGCTTTTGTGCCAGCTCATATTGTGGGGACTGGGGAGCGGTGCGCTCAAGTATCATCCAGGCAAGGCCGGTTACGACCTGAAGCGGTTGATTAAGCTCATGGGCAGCAGCCCCGGCCATCTCGAGCACCCCGGCCAGTCGTTCCTTCTCCAGCCGCTCGGCCTCTGCCCTGCGTCGTTCCGTAACATCGGTACATATTGCAATGGCAGAGGGCTTATTGTGAGGGCTGCTGATGCGGCTGATATGCCAGGCCACGTCCTTTTCTTCTCCCAGGGTATTTTCCATCTTGACTACTATCTCAGCCCCCCGCTTGCCTCCCCTTAGCTGTTCAAGAGTCTGGAGCATGAGCCCCATATCCTCGGGGCAGATGAAATCCTCTATGGGCCTGCCCACGAATTCGGATCGAGGCCTTCCTGTGATCTTGAGGGCAGCCCTGTTTGCATCGGTCAGGCGGAAGTCGATAAGGGAAAACCTGATGATGCCAATGGAGGGCGGCCCTTCTGCAAGGAAACGGTACCTTTCGACACTTTCCCGCCTTATGGCAGCGGCCCTGGTAAATCTTGCCCTCATTCTGAGTAGATACCATAAAAGTGTTGCCGATAGGGCAGAAAGGGCGCCAACCAAGATTGCCGAAGACACGAGGGTCTCCTTCAGCCGTTTCATTATCTCGGTGTTTTCCAATGCCCTTCCATTGTTGGTATTTTTTTCGATGGAAGCGATTCCCCTGGAGGAAAGCTGCCTCTCAAGGACAACGGTCGAGGCAATGAGCCAGACCATGACGATGAACGTGGTCGCAAGGCCTATGATTAACAGCAATTCCGGCTGTCCAAGGTGATATTTTTTAAGTGCTGAAGTGCTTAACATTTTCAGGATGGCCTTGATCCGGAAGTTTTCTTTCGTTGCATGTCCATGTAGGCTAATATACTGCCTATATTGGACACTTAAGTCAACAGGCTATTTTAGCTAACTAGATTGCCCAGTCTTGACAAGACCGTGACGGACTATAAAGTACCTTTATTATGCGTTACTGTTTCGGACCTGTTCCGTCAAGGCGCCTAGGGCTTTCTCTCGGTCTTGATATCCTGCCTGACAAGACATGTAATTTCAACTGCATATATTGCGAATTGGGCAGAAGCGAGAGGCTTACCTGCAAGAGGGGAGAATATTGTCCTACGCACGAGATCCTGGCTGAACTGGATAAGGTTTTTACTACAGGGGAAATCGCCTTTGACTGTATTACCGTTACTGCCTCTGGTGAGCCATGTCTCCACTCGCAACTGGGTAAGATTCTGGCCTTTGCAAAGGAGCGTTCAACAAGGCCGGTGGTCCTCTTGACCAATTCCAGCCTCTTCAATGATCCACAAGTGAGGGCTGAAGCCAGGCAGGCCGACCTGGTACTGCCCTCGTTGGATGCGGCCAGGGAGCGTGCTTTCAGACGGGTAAATCGCCCTGCCAGGCAATTAGTACTTGAAGATATAATCGATGGCCTTTGTCGATTCAGGGAGGAATTTTCCGGCAGGCTTTGGCTTGAGGTCCTCCTGGTCGCCGGGGTAAATGATACCAATGAGGATATAGGGTTGCTTAAGAAGGCCATTGAGAAAATAGGGCCAGACAGGATACAGTTGAATACGGTTGACAGACCGCCAGCGGAGGATTGGGCAAGGCCTGTATCCATCGAAAGGCTCAGGACCGTTGCCGGTATGCTGGGAGGACCCACGGAAATAATAGCAAAATTCAAGAGAAAGGATAGCTGTGCCGACTTACCGCTTCTTGAAAGGGAGATCTTGAGGACCTTGAAGAGGAGGCCATTGAGCCATCGGGATATCGAGGAGCTTCTGGGGAATAAGGCGTACAGGATAGAGGCGGCGCTCAAGGCAATGATAGATTCGGGAGTAGTGGATCTAGTCAGGGTCAAGGGCACGGTATTTTATCATCTGAATAATCCTCAATAATACATTGATTTGTTCTTAGTGACACGGGTTTTGGGATCAGCCGTAGATTACAAAGAGGCCCTTTGGATGCCGAACAAAGTCGAGCAGAAAGGTATAGATGCCAACAAAAAAGAAGAAAAACCAAACAGGGAAGGAACCTTGCCAGATAATCATAAATTCAGAGGCCCCTGAGGAGAGTCGCATTGCCCTTGTGAAAAAGGGAAGGTTGGAGGCCTTTGATATAGAAACCGTTTCCCACGCCCAGACCAGGGGTAATCTGTATAAAGGACGGCTGCAGAATATAGAGAACAGTCTCCAGGCCGCTTTCATCGATATCGGTCTTTCAAGAAATGCCTATTTGCCCCTCGAAGAAATCCATCCCGATTATTACGGCTACGTAGAAGACAAGAGAAAGATTGCTGATTTCTTGAAGAAGGGGCAGGAGTTTTTGGTCCAGATCGTCAAGGAGGAGACCCATGTCAAGGGGGCCTTTGTCACCACCTACTTGTCCATACCTGGACGTTACCTTGTACTAATGCCTGGCAGCAAGCAGGTGGGGGTATCGAGGAAGATCGAGGATGAGGCCGAGCGAAACAGGCTCAAGCAGATACTGAAATCCTGTAACGTGCCGGAAGGGGTGGGACTTATAGCAAGGACGGCGAGTAAGGGCATTCCAAAAACCCAGATACAAAAGGATCTGCGCTATTTGGTGCGCCTTTGGAGGAACTTGAAACAGAAGGTGAAATCCGCCAAGGCGCCTGCCCTCATATATAAGGACAGGGACCTGGTTACACGTTTCTTAAGGGACCATCTTGTAAGTGAAGTTACTGAAATAATAGTAGATACCAGGGAAACCTATGAAAAGGTGAGGGCCTTTATAAAGATAATAGCCCCAAGACAGCTCGCCACGGTTAAGTTGTACCAGGGAGAGGAGCCCATATTTTCCCATTTCAATCTGGAGCACCAAATTGACCAGATCTACCAATCGAGGGTGGAATTGCCATCCGGCGGTTATATAGTTATAGAGCCCACGGAGGCCCTGGTCTCGATCGATGTCAATTCTGGACGAAACGTTAAGGAAAAGGATATCGAAGATACCGCCCTTAAGACGAACCTCGAAGCAGCGGAAGAGGTGGCCCGCCAATTGCGCTTAAGGGATTTGGGGGGCATTATAGTAATCGATTTCATTGACATGCGGACCCGTTCCTATCGCCAGCAGCTCGAAAGACACATGCGCGAGTGTCTAAAGGAGGACAGGGCACGCACCGAGGTTGCAAGGATTTCCAGATTCGGTACCCTACAAGTGGTGCGGCAGAAGATAAGGGCACCTGTCCAGGCAGGCAGCTACAATTCATGTCCATGTTGTGGCGGACGTGGTATTGTAAAATCGGTAGAGGCCCTTTCGCTGCAATATCTGAGATTGTTGGTAGGGCACCTAGCCGGAAGACGAAAAGGTACCTTTGATACGGTAAGGCTTCGTGTCCCGGCCAACGTGGCCTGCTACCTCCTTAACAAGAAGAGACAGGAGATCTGCAGGATCGAGCAGGACCATGGGGTCAACATCCAGATAGATGTCGATCCCAGCCTGGCTGCCGAGGCATACAGCCTCAGCTCGGTCAAGGGCCCTTGAAAGAAATCTTCGTAAGATCCGAAGGAAGAAAGGTATAACATGTAATGGAAGTTCCTGAATATATAAGCACTCTGATACCATACCCTCCAGGAAAGCCCATCGAAGAACTCGAGCGGGAATACGGGGTTAAAAATCCCATAAAGCTTGCCTCCAATGAAAACCCGTTTGGGCCCTCGCCAAGGGCACAGGAGGCAATCCAGCATATTATTCCCAATCTCCATAGATATCCTGATGGAAGCGGTTATTACCTCAAGAATGCCCTGGCAAAAAAATATCAGGTCAACCCTGGTAATATAGTTCTTGGAAATGGTTCCAACGAGTTGATCGATTTTTTGGTAAGGGTCTTTGTGCGCGAAGGGGATGAGGTCATCAGCAGCCATCCTAGTTTCTTGGTCTACCAGAAGATGGTTCAGATCGTCGGGGGCAAGAATGTGGTATTACCCCTGACAGGATTTACCCATGATCTGGATGCCATATCGAATGCGGTTAGCGAAAGAACCAGGTTGATATTTCTGGATAATCCCAACAATCCCACTGGTACCGTAATTTCAAGGGAGGCGTTCGAAACATTCCTGGATCACCTGCCCCAGGGATTGTTGGTGGTGCTGGACGAGGCATACGGGGAATATGTAAGGGGAGATTACACCCCCCGGGGGCAGGAATACATCGGCAGGGATAAGCGGGTGGTGACCCTCAGGACCTTTTCCAAGGCGTACGGCCTGGCGGGGTTGAGGGTTGGTTTTGGCCTAATGGATGAGGAGATTGCAGGCCTTCTTGAGAGGGTGCGGCAGCCCTTTAATGTGAATGCCGTGGCCCAGGTGGCTGCGCTTGCGGCACTGGATGATGCTGAGCATCTTGACAAGACCTTGGAAAATACCTGGAGTGAAGCGGAGCGCATGAAGAGGTCCCTGGAAGACATGGGATGTGAGGTGCTTCCCGGTCATACGAATTTTATGTTGATACGGATCAAAAGGGATGCCGTGGAGATCTATAAAAAAATGCTCAAGAAGGGGGTCATAATTCGGGCCATGAACTCATACGATTTGCCGGATTACATCAGGATCACCATCGGGTTGCCCGAGGAGAATGACCGCTTTCTGGAGGCATTGCAGGTGACGTTGAATGATGCAGAAGCAGGCGTCTGAGGCGGTTCTTTGCGACACAGGCAGGGCCTGTTTTTTTCTTGATCGGTGCAGGGGGTTATAAGGGTGTATCAAGGTTGCCGTGAAAACATGGTCCTGACATGGGATAAGATGTTACGGTGAGGTGGAAGCGGAAGTAAAAGGTATTTGATATGGCAAGACCTCCTAAATGCAGGGTAGTGGATCAGGAACCAGCAGTTACTTACTATAAGCCCAGGGGAATACCCCTTAGGAAGCTTGAAGAGATTACTTTGACAGTGGAGGGCCTTGAGGCCATAAGGTTAAGCGATATCCATGGACTGGATCAGGACGAGGCGGCCCGGCGCATGGGTATCTCCCGCCAGACCTTTGGCCGGATACTTGCCAATGCCAGGCGCATCGTGGCTACTGCGGTGGTAAACGGGCTCGGCCTCAGGATAGAAGGTGGCAATTACGTCCTGGCAAAGGAGATAGAGGAACGAAAGTCCAGGAAATCCTAAGCGTACGTCCGCTGGTCGATCCAGGGTCTATCTTTCAAGCTTGCCAAGGCGCATGAAGGTAAGGGTGCATAGGATACCAGGTGGTTCAAGTACCTGGAAGGTAGCTAAACCTCCATGCGGCCCGTACCTTGGTGCCGCCTCTTAATAATCATTCGCTGTTTCGCATGGGTGAGCCACCTTCTCATGCCTTATGCCGGTTTGGCCCCTTTCCCCCTATTGAATCCGGTAACACGCTGGATAACATTTCATGTAAATGGCTAGAGCCCGTTTTCCTTGTAATTGTTACCCTATTGTAACCCGCCTGTAACAGTCGATCTGTATATATCTCTATATAACCTTGTAGGAATCTGGCACATGTTGTCGGTCTATTGCCCAATCTGCCTTTGGTGGCCGGTCATCCTTGGATTGCGGCCCATGGGGACCATCTCTTTAATCATGTTATCTGGCTGGGTTATCGGCTTGCGGATTGGATGTCTACGCAAGGGCTAAAATAACTTGAAAGTTCTTAAAAAAACGAGATGAGGAGGATTTTTTTGATGTGTTTTATCGGCTTGGTTAGGCAAAGAATGCCAATCCTTATGTTTTGTGTTGTCACGCTCCTTACTATGGTTGTTGTCAGCAGTGTCGGGGCACAGGAAGGAAAACCAATGGAACCCTTGCTCCAGATATTGATCAAAAAGGGGATATTGACCCCCCAGGAGGCGGCTGAGGTCCAAGAGGAGGCGGCCAGGCTGGAGAAACAGAGGGAGAAAAGGATTGTCGAGGAGGTGGCAAGCAAGGGTGCGTCGGTTTCATCCGCCCTCAAAGGACTTAAGGTTGGTGTCTTGGGGTATGCCGATTATTCGGCAGGCGAAAGGGCCCTGCCGCACGATCGGCAGGAAAGTTTCAATAGGTTTTCCCTCACCAGGGGATATTTGACCATCAAGAAACGTATAAATCCATGGTTGGGTGCCAGGATAACCACGGATATCCACAGGGACGACACCGGGGACTACAAAATAAGGCTCAAATATCTTTACGGTGAAATTCGGCCAAGGGATGAGGGGCCGTTAACCAACATGAAGATGGAAATCGGCCAGGGGCACAATCCATGGCTTGATTTTGAGGAACATATCAATCCCTATAGATGTCAAGGCACAATGGCAATAGAACGGGCAGGTGTATTCAATTCCGCAGATCTCGGGGTCAGTATCCGGGGTAATATCGCTGGCAAATTGGCCAATGCAAGTGCTAAGACCGGCAACCATCACTATGATGGCCGTTATGGTAGCTGGCATGTGGGGGTCTATAATGGCAGCGGTTATCATGCCCAGGAGGTAAATGGTAACAAGGCAGTGGAAGGCCGTTTTACCCTTCGTCCCATGCCCGACGTGCTTCCAGGTTTGCAGCTAAGTTATTTTGGGGTCTACGGTGAGGGAAACAACGGGGCTGCAGACAATCCGGATTACCGTGTCAATCTCGGAATGTTGAGCTATGAGCATCCCATGGGGATCCTGACAGCACAATATTTCAAAACCAAGGGCAATGCTGCAGGGACATGGGTCAATACCAGGGGTAATGCGCTAAATACCGAGGGATACTCCTTCTTTGGCAGGATAAGGCTGTCTTTTATTACGCCAGATTTGGCACTACTGGGTCGCTATGATCACTTCGATCAGGACGAGGATAACGATCTGGCAAGGGATACGGCCTATGATCTTTACATGGCTGGTCTTTCCTACGACCTGTTCAAGGGCAACATGTTGCTCTTGACATATGAATCGATTGATTTTGAAAGGGATGCAGGCCAACTACATAAGCTGCCAGTGCCTGATAACAGGTTGGGTGATCAAGAGAAGGTACAGGTTGTCTACCAGATCAAGTTTTAATTTATCATAAAAAAACGGTCCGCACCCGGATTGCAGCCATCCTTGTGGGCTACATAAGGCAATCCGGTAGTTTGTCCGATTGCCTTGTGTTATCT
>WFZW01000135.1 GCA_015489365.1 Deltaproteobacteria bacterium
AAAATCCGGCGCTGGCCCGCAACCGTGAGTGGGGACGAACGCTACACACTGCCACTGTGGTATATCTTGCCGGTTCAGGCAAATTGGCCATGGGAAGGCGTAGTTAGTAGGATGATCCACAAGCCGGGATACCGGCCTAGGGGGGAAGAAGGAAGGCTTCGCGGCTAAAGGCCTGTCCGGGTATCTTATCACGAAGGTCCGGGTCGTTGCGCGATGCCGGGCTTTTTTTTATGCCCTGCAAGCAACATCTCCACCTCTCCCCGCCCTATTTCTTCCCCATAAACCTGCCGTATCAAGCCCCCGATTCATAGCTGCAACCTGGCCGATATCTTTGAGACAGAGAGTCAGGAGGATGCCGTGAGGTTTTCAATTATATTTCTTTTGTTCTTAAAGTCCCTCTTAAACGCTTTACAGGCCTATGGTAGCAGAGCCTTGATAAGGATGGGACTAGAAAAGGGCAGGACCTATCACCTATTCAAAAGAGAGCGAGGTTTAAACGACCTCAACTGCCTGTACCTTACCGGGGGATACAGGGTAAGTCCGCATCTTTTTCTGTCCTTTGGGCTGGACAATCTCTTCGATGATCCCCTTGTAACTACGGGGAAAAGGCCTTCCAAGGCATCAAACAGATACGTCTACTACGGTATGCCATGCATGGCCAAGGCCGCTCTGGGGTGCAGGTTCTAGGGAAAATGTCCTTGCTACAGATCACATTTGCAATGGCAGCTATCCTCTATGCCACGGCCTGGTCCACATCTTTGATGCCAGCCCCTATTCAAGCGGCCTCCAAATCCATTTTCATGTTGGCCATCCTGGCAAACCTCATATCGGATGCGGCTAGGTATTATCATTCCTGGCCACTTTTACCCATGTATCAGATGCCGTTTTTCCTGCCGTCCTTCATGGGGATCCTATTCCATAGAACAGTCCTCTACCATGAGAAGGAAGCACGCTGGTTCCTGGGCCTTCTTACCATGCTATCATTTGGGGCACTATTTTTCCCCAAGGACTTCTACCTTCCGTTTTGGAAATCAAAGACCATATTCTCCCACATCTTCTTCCTATCAGGCGTAATGGCGGATGCCTGCTTCATCATAGCAGGGCTTCTGGCCCTTTCTTACCTGCAAGGCAAAAACATTATCAATTCTACCTTCAATCGTTGGGCTGTATGGGGCTTTGCACTAGGCACACTGTCCATGTTCTCCGGAGAGATCTGGTCGTACCTGGGATGGGGAAGCCCCGTGGTCTGGGACGACCCGTTGACGGTATTATCCCTTTCTATTTGGCTCTATTACAGCTGCTACCTTCACCTCAATCTTTTGAGGGGATGGAATGTGAGAAGCCGTGCACAGGCCGCACTCCTTGGTGCAGGGTTGGTGATGCTCTTCCACTGGTATCCCAACCTTGGCCCCTTTTCTCCACCCGATCTTTATATATTGATGAGGTGGCCATGGCTGTAACCCTTGGAAGGATTTGGCGTATCATGAAAGGGGTCCACCTTGCGGTGATAACGATGTTCCTTCTGGCCGCGGACATGGCCGCAGGTTATGTCTGCCTCAAGGGAAACGAGGACCTGTTTGATCCACTCAACCGCCTTGGATTCACACGTTGGAGCTCTACCTATGCCACCGTCTATCCCCAGGATACATGGTGGTTATTCCTGCTGTTTGGACTTTTATTTATTCTGGCAATAAACACCCTTACGTGCACGACATCCAAGGCCCTTCCGCTCTTCAAAAGATGTCGTGGCCATGGCAGCCTCATATTGAAGTTGTCCATGCATGTGATGCACTATGCACTCATAATCATACTTTTTGGTCTTCTTGCAAGTTACACGTTCCCAGGCAGATACACATCGAGCCTAATTGCAGTCAAAGGGGAATACACCAGGATCCCTGGCACTAAAATGCACCTGGAACTCATCTCATCGGATATTGACTACTATCATGGCAATCGGATGAGATACCTTGAAGGCCGTGCCATCTCAGCTCGTTTTATCATCGCCATTAGCTCCGGTGAAATGACCAGGACCGGGACAATCGGCATAAATTCCCCTTTCTTCCTTAGGGGCCTTGGCTTCTACCTGGAGGATTTCGGTCCAAAGAACAATTCCTCAATGAACGATACTCCCTACATACGATTACAGATAAAAAGGGACAGGGGAACAATCATCTACCTTTCAGGCACCCTGCTCTTCATGATTGGGCTGATACTTTATCTATTTCATGTCTCCTTCAAGAAACAGGATGGGAAAACAAACCCTATTTCGACAATAGAGGAAGCATAGATGTCAAACAGAAAATTATTGGCCACAGGCTACAGGTACGTAGCAACCCTCCCATGGCTATTTCTTATCATTATCCTCCCAGGATGCATAAGGGAAGGCAAGACCAAATACGAGTTCTTCGAGATTGGGAAATTTTCCGCCACCTTCCTGCCAAATGGATGTAAAGAGATTCGCGACGGCGCCGGAAGGCGCATGCTTTTGGTTCCCAGGGGACAGATGCCCCCGGCAGGGTACGAAGGGGATCGAATTATAGAGATACCGGTCCGCCGGGTAGTTGCCTATTCAGGCTATGTTGTTTCCCTGCTAAAGGCCATAGGTGTGCTTGAGAGTACACTAGTTGGCGTTACCAAGGAAAAGGAGGATTGGACCATAGAGGAGGTGAGCCAGGGCATGAAGGATGGACGGATTGCCTATGTAGGTG
>WFZW01000136.1 GCA_015489365.1 Deltaproteobacteria bacterium
ACGTATTGTATATGAACCTGCAATTGCTGAACAAGAAGATAAAAAAACATGAGTCCGGTGGAAACGACTGGGTAAAGGGCATGTTAAAACTTACCTCCTTGATCAATAGGGAGGTCATACGAATCAATGAAATTATTGAAGAATTCGTAAATTATGCACGTTTTCCATTGCCTGACATGAGGGAAAATGATCTCAACAAGATCGTCAGGGATCTGGCCGGAATGATCGACCAAAAGGCCATAGAGGCAAATGTTTCGGTGGAGCTGTCACTGGATGAATCGATGGGGCCAGTATTGCTTGATGATAAAAAAATAACCCAGGCACTTTTAAACCTCTGCATAAACGCCATACAGGCCATGCCGGAGGGTGGGAAGCTACGCCTGGAGACAAGGCGTGAGGAAAAATCGATCACTTTGAAGGTAGCTGATACCGGCACAGGTATTTCGCCTGCGGACCTTAAGCGGATATTCCAGCCTTTTTTTACCAAAAAGGCGGATGGTACAGGTTTCGGCCTGGCAATAGTACAGAGGATTGTGGAGGATCATGGCGGAAGGATCAGATGTGAAAGCCACCTTGGGAAAGGAACTACATTTATTATCCAGTTGCCATTAAGACAACAAAAATACCGGGAAGATCATGGCAAAATCCACAGTGCTAATAGTTGACGATGATAAGATGACCAGGCATACGCTGTCCATTGCACTTGAAGACGATTATAGGACGTACACTGCAACCGATGGACTGGATGCGCTCAAGATCCTCGAAAAAAAGGACGTTGATCTGGTCCTGTCGGACCTGGATATGCCTGGCATCGATGGGCTAAAGCTCCTAGAGGAAATAGGCCATATGGATAAAAGGGTTCCCCTTATAGTAATCACAGGCCAGGGAACCATCGAAAGTGCTGTTCAGGCCATGAAAGCTGGTGCCTATGATTTTGTAACTAAACCAGTAAACCTGGACAGGTTGGGCCTCCTTATAGAAAAGGCGCTTGAGAACAAACGCCTCAAGGAAGAAAATGTCCTGCTGAAGAAAAAGATCAAGGAGAGTTTCCCAGAGCTGAAATTTATCGGCCACTCGGCAGCCATCAAAAAGTGCGAGGAGTTGGCCATGCAGGTGGCTTCCACCAAGGCCACGGTTTTGATAGAGGGGGAATCAGGAACCGGGAAGGAGCTGCTAACGAACATAATTCACTATAACAGCCCGGTGGCGCATGGCCCTTTTATAAAGATAAACTGCTCTGCCTTCTCGGAAGGGGTGCTGGAATCGGAGCTTTTTGGTCATGAAAAAGGGGCATTTACAGGGGCAGTCGCAACAAAAAAGGGACGGTTCGAATTGGCCGACCAAGGAACCCTGTTTCTTGACGAGGTGGGTGAAATGCCACCATCGACCCAGGTGAAACTCTTGAGATTCTTGCAGGAAAGGACCTTTGAAAGGGTTGGTGGCACCAAGACCTACAAGGTGGACGTCCGACTTATTTCTGCCACCAACAGGGATCTTGCCCAAATGGTCAAGGAAGGCAAGTTCAGGGAGGATCTCTACTATAGATTGAGGGTGGTAAGGATCGTTATGCCCCCGTTAAGGGAACGAAAAGAGGATATAGACGAACTGGTCACCAACTTTATACAAAAATTTTCCAGTCTTCATGGAAAGCCCATTTCAGGGATATCGAAGGAGGCGATGGAGTTAATACACGCCTACAACTGGCCTGGAAACGTAAGAGAGCTGATGAATTGCATTGAAAGTGCAGTAGTCATGGCGAAAAATGATATACTCGACGTGGAGGATATCCCGGAATATCTATCAAATCACACAGATGAAATAGAAATGGGTACCGGCAGCACAGGCCTGCTTCAAGAGCTGGAACGAAAGGCCATCATTGATACCTTAAAAAATACCAGGGGAGACAAGGTCAAGGCCTCACGTATCTTGGGTATAGGCCTCAGGACCCTTTACAGGAAGATAGACAAATGGAAGATAGAAAGCTAAGCGCCCACATTTTTGCCATTATGACAAACATCCTTGCCATAATGGCAAATAATTACCTCCCGCCAAACCGTATCTGACTGATTTTACAGTGATGTAATCACTTGGCACGGAAATAGCATATTAGATCTAATATGCTATTTCCGTGCCAAGTGATTACATCACTGTAAAATC
>WFZW01000137.1 GCA_015489365.1 Deltaproteobacteria bacterium
ATTCAGGTCTCTTAACCTGTAAAACCGCCTTGAGCCGGAGCACCACGATCATAAAACACAGCCCGGCCCAGCCTGGGCACACACCTATAGTGGAAATACGGCCCCAATTCAGACCGCATCTTCAGATAAGGATTGCCGGCCTTGAGATATTCTTCGAAAGTTATTAAGATTTTGTTAAAAATATTCACAATGATCTTGCCTACAGGGCAAAATCAGCGATCAAACAGACCGCACAGAAAAATACTTGCCCGCACCCCTTCCATGGTTAAACGAGGATGTGCGGCTTATCTTGGGCCTGGTTGCCCGTGTTCTTATGATAATAAAAAGGGACTTCCTTTCATAAGGAATGGAAGTCCACTTACAATACTGCCTCCTTGGATTCATCTAATAAGAGAGACTTTGTGTGTCAAGATCTAGTTAGGTTACATCTATGAAAAAATATCCCTGACCGGTTTATGAAACATTCCTCTTTCCCATATTACGGTTTTATTGCTCCCATGGCCTGCGATCACAAGGCGCGTACCTATTGTCTTATTGTATGGACTTGCGTGTCCATGGCTAACAAAAAATGCATTTTCGGATAAAAGAGTAATGTACTGACCATGTCTCAAAGGAACTACCGATTGACCATTATCGGTCCGGGAGCGATGGGCTGCCTCCTTGGAGTATATCTGTGGAAGGCAGGTAACGAGGTATCGATCATCGATCACCGGGCCGACAGGGCCAAGATGCTCTCATCTACAGGAATCCAGGTTGAAAAAGCCGGAGCAACTATTGAGGCGTTCCCTAGGATCTTGGTGGATCCATCCGGCATGAAGGTGCAAGATTTCGTTATCGTCCTAGTAAAATCCTATCAGAACGAACAGATTCTTCCCTACCTTGGCCAGATAATGGGCAGGGATACCATGATCGTATCCCTTCAAAATGGTATAGGACATGAAAAGATACTTAAGCGGATAGTTCCTGAAGAAAATATCATCCTGGGGGTAACGTCTCAGGGCGCAACCTTGATCAGCCCAGGCACTGTCCGACATGCTGGCCAGGGCAAAACCGTTTTGGGCACCATCAAAAAGGACGCTGCAGGTACAGGCCGGGTCCACGAATTAATTGAAATCTTCAACAATGCCGAATGGGACTGTGAATATGCCAAGGATATCCATGTTGCGATATGGAAAAAATTGATAGTAAATGTGGGTATAAATGCCATAACTGCACTTTGCAGGATAAAAAATGGACAGATCATTGAGCACCCGGAGGGTCTAAAGCTGCAAAGGGCAGCAGTCAAAGAGGCACTGGAGGTGGCCAGGCACCTAGGTGTTCCCCTGGAAATGGATGATAGAGAGGTGCTTGATATGGTCAAGATGGTATGTACCAGGACAGCAGACAACTTTTCATCCATGCTTCAGGATGTCCTCAAAGGGCGCCAGACAGAGATTGATTTTATAAATGGGGCGATAACCAGCTTGGGAAAACGCCTGGATGTGGCTACTCCGGTGAATGAATGCCTTACCCGGTTGATACGCTTGAACACCATCAAAAAATGATTAAATTGGTATCAAGATCGAAAGGTCATGGAAATTAATATTCCAGTCGCTTATTGTAAAAATATATCCGGGGGTAAAGGCTGTGTTTTCATATCCAAGGCGTAGACCAAGGATATGGATACACGAAGGTTTGGGGGGAACTAGAACATACCCACACGGACTCCATCTAGGTAAACTTGAAATTTACTCAAATTCGATAAAAAGTAATTGACACCTTGGATAAAAAGAGGATATAAAGTTTTTCGTTCCTCCAGCCAAAGGGGTATATCTGCAAAGGATCATGCCCTCTTTTCAGGCAAAAATTCTGGATTATTTTTTTCAGCTAAATAGACGACTTATCTCTTATAGACCCTCTCTATAAGGACTATTCCATCTTAAGATTAAGGGTTGGAAATATTTATTTTTCTATTATTGAAGCGCTATTCATACCGTTAAGGAAAAAACTCCCCTGATCATTCCCCTTTTGATTATGCAAACAACTTTTTGATTTCATTGAGGTAAATTAATGGCGAGAAAAACTAAATTCAACAAAGAAAACAGTAACGTGCCCTCTGCGCCCAGGAAAAATCCACCTACCATGCTAAACCTGGACGATCTGAAAAAAAAGTCGGTCAGCGATCTATACCATATAGCAAAGAATCTGGGTGTTTCCTCGGCACAGGGGAAACGAAAGCAGGAATTGATCTTTTCGATACTCAAGTCCCAAACCGCCCAAAATGGCATGGTATATGGACACGGCGTATTGGAAATCCTTCAGGACGGGTTCGGATTCCTGAGAAGTCCAGATTACAATTACCTACCTGGTCCAGATGATATTTACGTATCTCCGTCCCAGATAAGACGGTTCAACTTGAATACAGGCGATACGATATCCGGCCAGATCCGTCCGCCCAAGGAAGGGGAAAGATATTTTGCCCTTCTAAAGGTAGAAAGCCTGAATTACGATTCACCCGATACGTCCTTCGAAAAGGTTCACTTTGACAACCTCACCCCACTATATCCTGAGGAGCAACTCAGGCTTGAGACCACCCCGGACAATATTGGCGGCAGGATCATGGATCTTATGACCCCGATAGGAAAGGGACAGAGGGGCTTGATCGTGGCACCACCCAGAACCGGAAAGACCATGCTCCTTCAAAATATTGCAAACAGTATCTCTCAGAATCATCCTGAAGTTACCCTCATAGTGCTATTGATAGACGAAAGGCCTGAGGAGGTAACGGATATGCAACGCTCGGTCAATGCCGAGGTAGTCAGTTCCACTTTCGATGAACCGGCACAGCGACATGTTCAGGTCTCAGAAATGGTCATCGAAAAGGCCAAACGGCTGGTGGAACACAGGAAGGACGTGGTGATATTACTGGATAGCATCACCAGGCTTGCCAGGGCATATAATACCGTCATCCCTCCCAGTGGGAAGATACTGTCTGGCGGTGTCGATTCCAATGCCCTGCACCGGCCAAAGCGCTTTTTCGGGGCAGCAAGGAATATAGAAGAGGGGGGCAGCCTAACCATCATCGCCACTGCATTGATAGATACCGGAAGCAGGATGGACGAAGTGATCTTTGAAGAATTCAAGGGAACAGGAAATATGGAGATCCATCTGGACCGCAAGCTAACCGAAAAACGCATATTCCCGTCCATAGACATAAATCGCTCTGGCACCAGAAAGGAGGAGATGTTGTTACCGCCCGATGTCTTAAACAGGGTATGGATACTCAGGAAACTACTATCGCCCCTAAATCCGATAGATAGCATGGAATTCCTAATTGACAAGATGAGTGGCACGGCAAATAATGAAGAATTTCTGGCATCCATGAACAGATAGACGGATCGTCCAGGTCTTTAAATACCTACTAGGCAATATCCACCTCGTTGGAATTAAAGGTTCTCTGCCCACCATCGAACTTGCATCCATAAAGCCAAACCTTCGTATAGCCCGTAGCCTAGAGTGTCCATCTAAATGGCTGTCCTGCAGATTAACTTTCAGGTATGCTGAGTGCAGGCCTTCATGAGGAAGAGGCACAGACGAAGCAATTGGCATCCAGGGCCTTCCTTGATGCTGCATTTTTTTGGGAAATGCGCTATAATTTAAGATTGTGCAATTTGGTATCTTAGCGATGATGCAAGTTTGAACCTAAACTTTCATGCGGTCCGTATTCTCTGGGCTGCACTCCAGAAATGTACAGACCGCTACGGGTACTGTACTTGCGGTAAACAAATAAAAAAAACGGCCCTAAGATGCCGTCAGGAGGACTTATGAAAAAAGGCATTCATCCGAAATACTATAAGGCAAAGGTGCGTTGTGCATGTGGCAATGAATTTGAGGTAGGATCCACCAAAAAGGAGATCAAGGTGGAGATCTGCTCCCAGTGTCATCCATTTTTCACTGGCAAACAAAAATTGGTCGATACAGCGGGCAGGGTGGAAAAATTCCGGAAAAAATATGGCAAGGTATCCAACTCCTGATCCTAGCCAGGGACTGTCCCTGGGAAACCTTCACCCAAAGGGTGTGTCAATATGTCAATGAAACTTTTATGCAGCCAGTATTCTCCGGGCTGCATGAAGGTTTACTGTGAAAATACGTCCTGGGTAATGGCTGTATTTTCATATCCGAAGGTGCGGCCTACTAGAAATTTATGCAGGCGAAGTTAAGGGATCTAGAAGAAAAATATCGGATCCTCGAGGCAGAACTCAGCAATCCTGAGATCCTCAAGGACCAGAAGAAATACCAACGGCTAGCCAAGGAGCATGCCGATATCGGTGCTATTGTCCAGACCTACCGCAGGTACAAGGACGTGGTCTCGCAGATAGAGGAGAGCAAGGGATTGCTAAAGGATCCTGATCCAGAATTGAGGGAGCTGGCGCAGTCGGAACTTTCTAATCTGGAAAAGGAGGCAGACGCCCTCCAGGAACAACTGAAGGTTCTGCTTCTTCCCAAGGATCCAAATGATGAAAAGAATGTCTTGCTTGAGATAAGGGCAGGTACAGGTGGTGAAGAAGCCGCCCTCTTTGCGGCTGATCTTTTTCGCATGTACAGTCGCTATGCGGAATCAAAGGGTTGGAAGATAGAGGTCCTTTCTGCACATGGCACGGGCAAGGGCGGATTCAAGGAAATAATCGCGCTGGTCTCAGGGGACCGGGTCTATAGCCATCTGAAATATGAAAGTGGAACCCACAGGGTGCAAAGGGTTCCAGAAACCGAGACCCAGGGCAGGATACATACCTCTGCAGTAACAGTAGCCGTCCTGCCTGAGGCGGATGAAGTGGACGTCGATATAGATCCATCGGACCTAAGAATAGACGTATACCGTGCCTCCGGGGCAGGTGGACAGCATGTCAACAAGACCGAGTCAGCGGTCAGGATCACCCACTTGCCCACCGGCCTGGTAGTCCAATGCCAAGATGAAAGATCCCAGCACAAAAATAGGGCCAAGGCCATGAAGGTACTGGCTGCCAGACTCCTCGACATGAAACGTGCTGAGCAACAAAGTCAGGTGAGTCAGGAAAGAAGAAGCCAGGTCGGATCGGGCGACAGGAGTGAAAGGATCAGGACATACAACTTTCCCCAGGGCAGGGTAACCGATCACCGGATAGGGCTGACCCTCTATCGCCTGGAAGGTATCATGCAGGGAGACATTGATGAAATAATCGAATCCCTGGGGACCTATTATCAGGCCAAGGCCCTTGCAAGCATAGGTAGTGACAACAGTAGGCAGAATACTTAGGAAGGCAGCCATCACGCTTGAAAAACACGCTGTTTCCCAACCCCTTCTCGATGCATCCGTGCTACTGGCTGATGTCCTCAAAAGGGAAGCCTGGTGGTTGTCGATCAACCGGGATCATCCTGTCACCACTGAGCAGGCCATCGATTTCGAGAAGCTGGTCGCCAGGAGGGCAAGGGGGGAACCCGTAGCCTATCTGACTGGTCACAGGGAGTTCTGGTCAAGGAATTTTGCAGTCGATAACCGGGTACTAATACCAAGGCCTGAAACAGAGCTTGCGGTAGAAACGGCTATGGAAGTACTCGCCCATGATCACCTCTCCTCCCCACTGATACTTGATCTGGGAACCGGATCCGGCTGTATCGCCATAACGCTGGCACTGGAGATAAAAACCGCCATCGTGGTCGCCTCGGACATCAGTCTCGATGCCCTCCGGCTGGCCGCACTGAACGCCGAGGCACATAATGTAGGTGACCGGGTACATCTCATCCAGGCAGACTGGACATCGTGCTTTCGCATACCTGAGACGGATGATGGCCCTGACCTATCGAATCATTATCAGGGCTTCGACCTCATAGTGGCCAACCCACCCTATATAGCCCCGGCTGAAACCAATATCATGGACCGGGAAGTTCTTGAATTTGAACCAAGGCTTGCCCTGTTCAGCAATGATGAAGGACTTGGTGCCATAAAATCCATCCTGAAAGGGGCACCATGCATCATGAAAGAAGGTGGATGGCTGGTATGTGAGATCGGTTGGAAACAGGGTAAGGAAGTAACCAGGATCGCAGACGAAACAGGTAACTACCATTACTGCCGTATCAAAAAAGATTACTCAGGCAACGACAGGATCCTAATCCTACAAAGGAACTAAACGGTTAGAGTGATATTTAAAGAGATATTCCTTATCCAGCGCCTCCCTATACAAAGATTCCATGTTTTCCAGCATGAACCCTCAGCGCTATACCAAGGAGGTATCTTTAAACAAAAAGGGCCGAAGACAATTCGGCCCCATAAAAGGCTATGAATAATTTCCAGTTATCCTAACGTGAACGCCTGCGACGGGCCTTGCGGCGTCTTCTTTCGGCTTCTTGGGCCTTACGGCGCCGCTTTACGCTTGGTTTTTCGTAAAAACGGCGATTCTTGAGCTCTCTTTGGAGGCCATCAAGCTGCATCTTCTTTTTCAGAACCCGAAGGGCCTTTTCCAGATTATCCTGGACTTCAACGACAATCGCCAAGGGTATCCCCCCTTCCTTAAAAGGATTTAATAATTAATATATCTGACCACTCGTGTCCATGTCAATCACTAATAGTAGCCTCCTTGTTTCTCAGGGTTGCAACATGCCCCTTTACCGCCTAATCTACCGCGAAAAAACAGCCCCCTATAAAGGACATTGGGTGGGCATATAGGTCAAGGGGGTTTAGAATCTTTTGCCATGTCAACAGCAAGGTGTTTAATGTTTCAAGGTACCGGCTCAGGGGTGGGCAAGAGCATAATATGCGCGGGATTTTGCCGGGCGCTTAAAAACAGGGGCATACGCGTTGCTCCCTTCAAGGCACAAAACATGGCGCTAAATTCCTTTGTCACACCTACAGGCATGGAGATGGGGCGGGCACAGGTCTACCAGGCCGAGGCCTGCGGCCTGATACCGGACGTGCGCATGAATCCGGTACTCCTGAAGCCTACTGCTGAAGCCAGGTCACAGGTAATCCTGATGGGCAAACCCGTGGCTGACCTGGATGCCAAAAACTATTATCTCCAACGCAATAGACACCTTGAAATAGTAAAAGAGGCCTTTGACTCCCTGGCCAAGGAATTTGATGTAATCATATTGGAGGGTGCAGGGAGCCCGGCAGAAATCAACCTCCAGGCCACGGATATCGTAAACATGACCATGGCATCCTATACCAAGGCACCTGTCATTA
>WFZW01000138.1 GCA_015489365.1 Deltaproteobacteria bacterium
ATCCTTCTGCAGGTAGTGGATAGACAAAAGACAGATAACAATTGGTACATCTGTACATACGGTGTTCGGCGGCATAAAAGGCAGGCGATGATTCACCATTACATATTGGACATAGGGGCCATGATTCCATGACTAGCGGTCATCCCGTAGCAGATTGTGGTAAGTTGCGGATATCTCCTTGGCAATTGCATCCCATCTAAATCTTTCTCTCATCCAGTGCCACCCATTTTCCCCCATGGCAGGTAGATTCATCTCACGGATTTTATCGATTGCCTGGGCCAGGACCTCTGGACTATTATCAACCCACAGCCCGCAGTTTAATCGTTCAACACCTTTCCATTGAGGAAGTCTCGAACTTACAATAACTGGCAGACCCATTGCCAATGCCTCGGCCACGACCATGCAAAAATTCTCCGAATACGATGGTACAACACAAACATCGGCCTTTAGAAATGCTCGGGTCTTGGCCTCTCCGTTTACATGTCCATGGAAGTATACCTTTTGGTTCAAGAGTCCCAAATCCTTTGCCAGTACAATAAGGCGCTCGCCGTAGTCCTTGCCGCCTTGATCCCCTGTCCCTGTACCATATACATCAAGGCTAACTGGTACATTGATCTTAGTCACTGCCCTCAAAAGATTTTCAATGCCTTTGACAGGGGCTAGACGGCCAATGTACATTAATCGTAGCCTTTCTCCTGGCAGCCTAGTATCCCTTGCTGGTAAAAATTCAGGAACTTCCACACCATTTGGGATGACGACAAACCGTGCATTAGGATATACCTTGACAGAGGCCTCCCTTTCTTGCTCGGTGGTGACGTGGAGCGCCACTCGCTTAGGAGAGATGAACCAGCGGCAAGCCCAGTTCCAAGCTGCCTTCACGGAACGTGTCAGTGGCGATTGAGGGGCATAAAGATGGCGGTTTTGATCATCGAGCAGTGCGCCGCGCAAGGACCAGACTACAGGCTTGGTACGAATCCAGCATGCGAGTAAGGTTGGTATAGTCGGAAAGGAATAGGTTGCGGTCAAATGCACCACGTCTGCCCAACAGGTCAGCCTTTGTAGTTGTCTTAGCAATCCGGCCGACACGCATGCACCAGCGATCCTGCGGGAAAAGATGACCTCGTAGGGAAAGGGACGATTTTTCTCGTCCCTGGAAAGCCGGTCCGAAACCCTGGGCCCGGCCGTGTCGGTGGTCAGAACCTTCAATTCTATCCCTTGCAATCTGGCTAATGCATTATTCATATTATAGACCGAAAAGATTGGCCCGCCCCAATAAGTGGCAGGATAATAGGCAGGGGTGATATGCAGTATTCGCATTAGATACCTTTAATTCATCCCGATTACTGCTTTGCTACTCTAAATATAGAATTTGCCAAATTGCTCTGGACAATAGTTCCCATCGAGCTTCTCACTGTGATGACCTTATTATAAATTGATAAATCTCTAATGCCTTTTGAACATATTTCATATTTTTGTTAATTTCTATATTTTTCGTTTTCTGTTTTTTATATTTGCTTGGTCGTGATAGATGGCTTTCTTGTCCTTTAAACATTGATAAATTTATTTTTTCGATTTCTTTAAATACCTTTGCGACATTGTCTTTATTGTGAATAAATGGTAAGTATTTTGTTTTATGTTGTTTGTTAACTTTCTTAATAATCTTACCAAAGTCTTTAATTACGATATCGAAAGGAGCCACAGTGACTTTATCGATTACATGGATGACACCAGAATAAAATTTGTGATAACGCTCGAATGCCCACTGTATATTTGTTTCAGGATGTCTAATAAGGAGTGATTTAACGGCATCTATTGGATCTCTAATTAAAGCAATCACAGGTAGTCCCCTTTGGGCACCTTTTATAATCTGGGCTTCAATATGAAGATGATGTGCCATTGGAACATGTCTGCCTTGGGCGTGTCTAAATGCAATTACTGCAAATGTATTGGCGGATCTTGGAAACCCCTCGATGACAAGTTCTGATTTTGGAGACAACAGACATTCTTTACGGATTCTTTTGGGAGCCAGTATTCTATAAGCAGGGTAAAATAGGCCAGGATAGTGTCCCAGGAGGTGCTTTGCCTTTACTTTTAGCAGCATCTATAACGCCTCATAAACACGCTTAAGCATCGTAACAGGATCCATAACTCGAGTTCTCAGCCAATGCCATCTATACCTGAATGGATTGCTCAAGTCATCCGGTGGAATTCCAATCCTAGCAGCCAGCCTCTTCATGACCGCGGCCTCCTGGTAAGCTAATTTTCCGGAAACCGTAATGGATTCGGAATGCATCCTGAAGCATGACCAATAACCATCGACCCGTTTGAATCTAGCCCCTGACAGTGCCATGTCAAACCATAATTCTCCGTCCCAGCTTATCTTGTTATCGATGTTGAATCCACCTACTTGCTTAAATATCTCAGCACGGCAAAAGGTAGATTGCTGGATCAAAATACAAGCACCAAAGACAAAGGCAACTGGGTCAAACAGGTGTGAAAAGGTCTTACCTATGATTTTTCCTGTATCGTCTATCTTATACCCGTGGCCACTTATAACATCTACATCATATTTAGCAAACAACGAAACGAAGTGAGATACAGCACCTGGCATAAGCAAGTCATCGGAATTGAGGTAAGCATATATATCTCCTTTGGCCAATGAAAATCCTTTGTTTAGCCCGTCAGCTGGTCCCCTATCCGGCTCGAAAATCACATGCGCAATGCGATCCCGGTATTTCTCAATGATCTCACGGCTGCCATCGGTGCTACCAGGATCGACAACAATATATTCTATATTTGGATAGTCTTGATTAAGAACAGATTTTATCGTCTGCTCAAGAAACCTGGCCTGATTGTAGGATATGGTTACAATAGAGACTTTCATGATGTGAGTATTTGTATTTATTTACCTGTGCAAGTCTAAGAGATAAAATCAATAGCGTGAGATTCATTGCCCAACTGAAACGCATCATACTTCCGTATGGAGAAAAGGCGATATTCCACATGCATGTAAGCCCGATAAACATCAGTGGGACAAAAAGTATATGAGGTCGCTGGAATGTTGCCCATATACTCCTGATAGCAATTATAAGTACAATTACCCAAAATATGGCTGCTAATATCCCACCCCATACCCAATTTTGTAAGATGTGAGAATGGGCTGGTATCAGATCCGAATGTTCGATGGCTGCCTTTAGCTGTTGTTCAGGCATGCGATATCCAAGATCCAATAATAATATGAGGTAATCGCGATACTTGGGGCCCTTTGCCCATGAACCATGGCCAATGATTGGAGAATCCATCACAGCAAATATGGCCGGAATTACCTCGAGTCTTCCACCTAGTAAGATCCCCAATTTTCCCGGTGATTGCATTTGATACTTTTTGAGAGCCTTTGCTCCCAGCCATCCATGTGCAGCCGTGTAACTGTACACGGCCTTTACCCCTCCTATCGTAATCATCATTGTCAATGCCAGAAGTAAGATCCTACCGATAGTGAGTCTGCGGGCAGCTACCCATCGTCCCCATAAACTTGCTCTAAACCAGATCAAGAAGGCAGTCAGTATTGTAAACCCCCCTAATGATCGAGCATTCATGTAAATAGAAAATCCTCCAAGCATTAAAAGAAATGGGCTCCACCTTTTTGCCTTTCCAATATTTCCCTTGTATTTCCAGCCAATCCATCCCATTAGAAGTATCGTAATCGGTGGGCCAAAGC
>WFZW01000139.1 GCA_015489365.1 Deltaproteobacteria bacterium
ATCCAGGGAGCAGGCGCTTGCGAAAATCCATGAACCCCCAGACAAGGAACTTGTTGAAATGGTGAAAGGCAGACTTGGTCTTGGTTGATCCCAAGCTCTCATGCAGTCCGTACTTTCGCGCCGCACCCTGGATACGAAAAAACAGTAACTATTCAGTGTAAGGGTTCAGCCTTTATTAAAGGCTTTCTTTGGCCACAAATACACATGGATTTACATGGACAAGTACCTTATGTCTTTCTTTGTGGGTCATTGTGGGTCCATGGTTGAGTAAATACAGCTCTTACCCAGGATGTATTTTAACGATAATTATGGTTCAATCCATCAAACTTATGACCATCGCCGGGGCCAGGCCAAATTTTATGAAAGTGGCCTCGATTACAGATGCGGTCCACAGGCATAGCAAGGCCGCTGGATCACCCCGGATCGAGCATATTCTTGTCCATACGGGCCAGCACTATGACCAGAAGTTATCGAAATGCTTCTTCGATGAACTTGGCCTGCCCCATCCGGACATCAATCTCGAGGTCGGCTCGGCCTCCCATGCGGTTCAGACAGCTGAGATCATGAGGCGCTTTGAGCCGGTCCTGCTGGACAGTTCCCCCGACGTGTTGATCGTCGTAGGTGATGTAAATTCTACCGTGGCATGTGCACTCGTGGCATCGAAGATCCGTTATACGCAGCGTACCTGTCATGGCATGAGGCGTCCCCTGATCGTCCACGTGGAGGCGGGGCTGCGCTCACGGGATAGATCCATGCCCGAGGAGACCAACCGTATCCTCACCGACGCCCTGAGTGATTTGCTCTTTGTGACCGAGGAGGATGCTATAGAAAATCTAAGGAGCGAGGGCATATCAGGGGAAAGGGTCCACCTTGTGGGCAACGTAATGATCGACACCCTGCGACACCATATCAAGCATGCCCGCAAACGGCCGATCAAGGAGAAACTGGGAATAGAAGGCCCATACGGCCTTGTAACCCTTCACAGGCCCAGTAACGTGGATTCCAGGGGCTCCTTGCTGGCCCTGTTAAATTGCCTCATAGAGATTTCAAGGAGGCTGCCCCTTCTCTTTCCTGTTCATCCAAGAACAAGGGTCAACATGGAGCGTTTTGGGCTGTGGGATCTCGCTGCATCCGCAAAGGGGTTAAGATTGCTTGACCCCTTGCCCTACCTCGACTTCTTGAATCTCCTTGAAACCTCCACCATGGTTCTTACCGACTCTGGCGGTATCCAGGAGGAAACGACCGCCCTTCAAGTACCCTGCATAACACTTCGGGAAAATACCGAGCGGCCGATAACGGTAACCCTCGGGACTAATTACCTGGTAGGCACGGATCCTGCCAGGATTATGGAGGCCGCGGGCAAGGTCCTCTCCGGAAATGACAAGCCCGGCCAATTGCCCCCTCTCTGGGATGGAAAGGCCGGGGAAAGGATAATACAGGTAATCACAACGCTCCTTGCCGGGTCTACATCAGCCCATATGTGTTAAGGGCTAAAAAAGATTTTCAATTAGCCATGGATCCACAAGGACAAAGGCATCTTGTTCATGTCCGGGGATGCGGCGTTAAGGTACGGGCTGCATGAAAGTTTGGGTTTATACGTGCCCTGTATCCTTATTACCGTAGACGTTGAAGATTGGTTCCAGGTCGAAAATCTCCGCTCCCATTTCCCACGCTCTATCTGGGATTCATGCGAGCTGCGCCTGGAAGGGAGTATGGACAAACTCCTTGAAATATTTTCCCACCATGGTGTCAAGGCCACCTTTTTCGTCCTGGGTTGGATAGCAAGGCGGCTTCCCCACCTCGTAAACGAGATAGTGTCACAAGGACATGAAATCGCATCCCACGGCTATGGACATGAACTTTGCACCAACCTGTCCATGGATGCCCTCCGCAAGGACCTCTATCGAAGTAAAACCTTGCTGGAGGATATAAGCGGCCAGCAGGTCTATGGCTACCGGGCCCCCAGTTTTACCATTACCCAGAGCCTGGTGAGACTCCTGGCTGAACAGGCGTACCATTATGACTCAAGCTTCAACAGCTTCAGCCTGCACGGGCGTTATGGGAAGCTTGATAACGGATGGACAGAGGAGAAACCAGGCCTTCTTAAAAACAATCGTGGCCTTTACGAACTTCCTGTTTCCAATTTTAATTTTCTCGGCAAGGTCATCCCATGGGGTGGGGGAGGGTATTTCAGGCTGTTCCCGTTGTCGCTGTTTAATGCAGGTGTCAAGCGAATCCTGGATCGATGCGGTGTCTTTCTTTTTTACTGTCATCCGTGGGAATTCGATCCGGAGCAGCCAAGGGTAAGGGGCCTGCGTCCGGATCTTGGTTTTAGACACTATATCAACATTGAAAAAAATCTAGAGAAGCTTTCATCCTTTTTAACGGCCTTTTCTTGCTGCAGCTTTTTAAACTGCTCAAGTTTTATACTAGAACACGTCTACCCGTGGCCATTAGCTAAATAATACCGCTACAGTACCTAAAAGTTTTTTTTCATGTCCAGTCAAACATGAAAAATTGTCCATGTGTTCGTGCGCATGTGTCCATGGCAAAAGATAACGTATTTTGAATATTGACGAACTGACATACAAGGTCAAAGGTGCAATTTTTGAGGTCAACAAGTGCCTTGGCCCTAAGATAAGTTCCTTAGCCGGTTCAGTTTTTGTTTTTAACCACCCGTTTTGCTCAAGACGCCATAATATGATCAGGCTACCGTGAATATAAGAAGACCACACGATAGTTTTTTCAAGAAACTTATGACCGACCCTGAAGCGGTCAGGGATTTTTTAAAGGGCTTTCTTCCCAAATCTGTCTCGGAAAGGATCGATTATGAATCCATAAAGGTTATAGACACAGAGAAAATCAACCGTAAATATAAGAAGTTTTATCTTGATCTTTCCGTTGAATGCCAATTATCAGGTTCTGAATCAGAGATATACATAGTTTTTGAGCACAAGTCCTATCCAGACAAGCTGACCCTGATCCAGGTTTTAAATTACTGCTCGGTAGTATGGGAGACCTGCATCCGGAACAAGGAGCCCTTGAAGCCCATCATTCCGGTAGTCTTTTATCATGGCAGGCGTAGATTTGACCTGCCCACAAGTTTTTCAGCGTATTTTGATGTAGATGAGGCGATAAGGGATTACCTGGTTGATTTCAGCATAGTTCTTTTTGACACAAGCCAGCACAGCGACGAGGAAATTTTCAGGGCAAGCGGGAGTCTTTACCTCGCGGCCTCGATCCTTGCCATGAAGCACATTTTTGAGGATTTTAAGTCATTAAAGCCGATTTTCAGGCACATAATGCGTCTTGACAGGGATCGGTTCTTGATGGTTCTTGAGTATGTTATAATGGTAAAGGACATAAAAGAGGAAGAACTGGAAGAAATAGTAAAAGAGGCAGGAGGTGACACCATGCCTTCATTAGCACAAAGATGGTTAGAACAGGGTAGGCAGCAGGGCATGCAGCAGGGCATGTTACAAGAAGCCCGAGAGATGGTTTTGGATGCCCTTGAGGCCAAATTCGGCGAGACATCAGCCTATTTTAAACCCCAAGTAGCCAAAATAACTGATAGAAACAAGCTAAAGGAGATACTCAAAATCATATTAAAGGTTCAAGACATTAAAGAGCTTGAAAGCTCTCACATATGGAATTGAGTTCAAGATAAACGGTACTTCCGAAGGGACTGCTCACAGGAGGGGGTTAAATAAGCACTTGTTTTGTCCAGGCCCGCCATGTGTGTCCATGGCAAAAAA
>WFZW01000140.1 GCA_015489365.1 Deltaproteobacteria bacterium
ATGTGTATAAGAGACAGGTTCAGGAAGGTTTTAAAGTGTAACAATGCCGCTTTGGAAATCATGGCCGATATGGGGGAAAAACTTGGAGGAAATTACATATTTGACAGGCACTATGTGGTTTCCTCTGTGGAGGCACTTTCTGATGCGGTTCTGCGTTCCATACATGCCTTGAACCTGCTTTGTGACAACCGGTATCAGAATCTATACCCTGTTTATGACAGGCTGACCGAAAACCTCAAGGCCATCCTTGAGGGACGAGAGGATCAGGAAGGGCCGCTCCTACTGGATCTGGAGAGGGTACCCAGAAGATACCTCGCTATAATCGGCGGTAAGAATGCAAATCTTGTAAAGATAATCTCTGATCTTCATCTCAAGGTCCCTGAGGGCTTTATAATTGCAACGCCAGCATACCATGAATTCATACGCTACAATGAGCTTCAGGGAACGCTTGATATCTTCGAAGCGTCACTGGCCAACCCAGATAGTGATGATTCAAGACTTGAAGAACTGCGATTGGAGATAGAAGACGCCATACAGAAGGCCCAGTGTCCTCCACTGATCGAAACCGAAATAGAGAGATTCCTGGATGTCATGGAAAGGCGTTTTCCTACCCCGTTCTTCCTTGCTGTGCGTAGCAGTGCCCAGGAGGAGGATAGGGATTTTTCCTTTGCAGGTCAATTTACGACCATCCTGAATGTGCCTCCAAAGCCTAAAGAGGTTTTTGAGGCATATCGTAAGGTGGTGGCCAGCCTTTTTGGGAAAAAGGCGGTTCGCTATAGGAGGACCACCTTCCCTGGACAGGGGCAAATGTCGATAGCCGCAGGCTGCCAGAGAATGATCGATTCGATGGCCAGCGGCGTGGTCTATTCGGTAGATCCTACGGTTCCAACGGGTGATACCATAGTGGTCGTGAGTACCTGGGGGCAAGGAGAGGCAGTGGTCGAAGGTGACTTTGCAACGGACAGATTCGTGGTCCGAAAGGGTCCTAATCCTGTTATCATTGAACGTCACGTGGCCAGGAAGACAAGCGCCCTTTTTCTATGTCACGAGGGTGGCCTTGAAAAACGACCCATATTAGGGGACAAACAGAGGCAGCCAAGTCTGGATGATGCCGATATATTGAAACTTGCAACCTATGCCACGAAGCTTGAGAACTACTTCAAACGGCCGCAGGATATTGAGTGGGCCAAGGATAGTTCAGGTACCTTATATATCCTTCAATCACGGCCCCTGGTATTGAGAACAGAAACCACGCAGCCTAGGGCACTGCCTGAGGCCTTGAGCCACTATGATATCATAGTGGCAGACAAGGGAGAGGTGGCGCAACAGGGCATCGGTGCAGGGCCTGTCAAGATAGTCCATGGACTTAAAGAACTCGATGATTTTCCTGATGGCGCTGTTCTTGTAAGCCG
The DNA here is from genome assembly GCA_015489365.1 of Deltaproteobacteria bacterium. Classification (GTDB taxonomy): domain Bacteria; phylum Desulfobacterota; class Dissulfuribacteria; order Dissulfuribacterales; family QOAL01; genus S143-34. Next base: position 1,413 of record WFZW01000140.1, read on the forward strand.
CAGGGATTCATCCCACTATGTCAGGATCATGCACAGGACTGCAGCTATTGTAACCGAGGTGGGGACCCCGGTAAGCCATATGTCCACGTTGTGTCGGGAGATGGGGGTGCCTTGTCTGGTGAACGTTGAGGGTATCTTAAACCTGGTTGAAGACGGCATGGAAATTACTGTTGACGCAGAGGACAGGCGCATATATAAGGGTCGGGTCCCGGAGTTGCTGGCCTATCACGCCTCAACCAGTATGAACCTTTTTGGGACCCCCGAATTCAGGCTTTTGAAAAGGGTTTTGAACGCGGTTGCTCCCTTAAATCTAGTGGATCCACTTATAAAGGAGTTTGCCCCAGAGTACTGTCAAACTTACCATGATATTTTGCGGTTTGTACACGAAAGCGCGGTGCAAACCATGGTTAATCTGGGTAAAGACGAACGAAATCTCCTCAAGGAGCATACTGGCAGACACCTAGATCTACCGATTCCGGCAGGCATCCTCGTGATCGATATAGGAGGGGGCCTTGCCAAGGATGCACCGCCGGATAATGTCCAATTTAAGGATGTGACCTCGGTTCCCTTTAAGGCCATCCTTGAAGGTATGCTTTTCCCAGGGGTGTGGAATAGAACAGGGATGCACGTGAGGGCCAAGGATTTGATGACCAGCATGTTGAATGTTCCTACGGATACACTTCAAGGCCAGTACTCCGGGCATAATATCGCCATAATAAGCCGGGAATATATGAATTTGAGCTTTCGATTAGGATATCATTTCAATATAATAGATGCCTTTTGTAGTGAATATGATCGGGACAACCACATCTATTTCAGGTTCCTGGGCGGGGCTACGGATATATCTAAAAGGTCGAGAAGGGCAAAATTAATAGCCAATATACTGGAGGCATTCGATTTCAACGTGAAGATAAAAGGGGACATCGTAACGGCACGTTCTGGCAATGTCCCTCAGCAGGAAATGATTAAAACCCTGGATATTTTGGGAAGGCTCATAGGCTTTACACGGCAGCTAGATGTCCAGATGGAAAGCGATGCTATTGTCTCCAGGTATGTGGATGCGTTTCTTAACGGTGATTATGAAATCGTATGTACCTAAGATGTGTAGGCCTTGTCTTTTTTATTCGAAAATACATTTTTTGATTGGCCATGGACACGCAAGGACATACACGGACCAAGGCAAATGTTCCCAGTGGTTGCGGTGCAAGGGTACGGGCTGCATGAAGATTTACCGTGAAAATACAGAGTCTGTGGGCTGTATCTTCATCTATTGGGGGTGCGGCACCAAGGTACGGGCCGCATGGAGGTTTGGGTTGATTAGAGCCATGAAGGTAGGGCCCAAGCCAGGATATATTCCTATGGTAAAAAGGAGTAGTAAATGGGGAGCAATGTTCGATTGATGGTTATTGATGATGAACCCATAGTGGGAAAGCGTCTCAAGCAGGTTTTTGAAAAAATGGGATTTGAGGTCGAGACATTTACGAATCCCAGGGTTGCTATTGAGGCCATGGGCCGTAACCCCTTTGATATTGTAGTGACAGACCTGAAGATGGAAGATATGGACGGCATGGATGTTTTAACAGAGGTCCGCAAGATAAATCCGAATGCAAAGGTAATAATCATTACGGGTTATGCCCAGCCTGAAACCGCATCAGAGGCATTTCGTGAAGGTGTGTTTGATTTTATGGTGAAACCATTTAAGTTGGATGAACTGAAGAATACGGTTTGTAAGGCGATGAAAACGATTGACAATTCCAGTCAATGTCAGGTCAATTCTAAAATATCATAAAATTGTACAGCAATTTTCGTACTTGCAAAACACGCCCTTAGACACTTGGCTGCATCTTCGTACAATACCTCATCCCTTATTGGGCAGAAGGTAAGCGTGCCCGTGGAACGCATCCATTTACGTGAAAAAATATAGAGCAGAAGTGATGCGTTGGTGGCAAGGTGACCACATTGATTTGAACGATTGGCCAAAATATGACTAGTAAAAAAAAGGCCTCTATAAAACC
>WFZW01000141.1 GCA_015489365.1 Deltaproteobacteria bacterium
CTCCAATATTTTATCCGAAAATGCATTTTTTTGATTGGCCATGAACATACAATGACATACATGGACAAAAGGCAAATATTCCCCAGAGGTGCATTTTCATACCTCGTTGTGTCCGTCTAGGGAAGGCGGTTACCGTGAAAATATAGCATCCATATGGACCGCCTTCATGTTAAGGGTGCAGCGCCAAGAAGACGGGCCGCAAGCTTGGATTAAATTTCCATATGCAGATAGGATGTATTTCCACAGTAAAAATAATTATCTCAGAAAAAAAATAAAGGGTTTCCAGAAACTAGAAAAATTAGCATTATAAATGTGTGTGTATGGATATGCAATCCTTATTCCCATCCAAACCTTCATGCCTCCCTTTGCCTTGGCGCGGTACCTATGGGATAGAATATGTTTTCATGTAAGCAGGGGGCAATCGGTAAATTGATGGCATATTATCACCTTTGGAAGAGTAAAATTAAATTTTTCACCTGGTTGGCGTTTACAATCTGTTGTCTTTTGGGCACCTTGTTTCCCTTGGGTGGCTCTATCTATGCCGGGGAGAGGACATCAAAGGGTAATGCAACCATAGGCGGCACCAGGTTGAAAACCGAGATAATGGTCCCTTCATGGCAGCTAGTTTGGGATAGGGCCCGTCAAATGGCAGCACGTTCCGATACAGGTGGTGCCATTGCCCTTTACAATACCCTGTTGAAAGAACGGCCGGGTCTGGTAGAGGCCCGGTGGGAATTTGCCAAGTTGCTGATGTCATCAAAGGATTATTCCAGGGCTGCCAAGGAGTTGGAGCGGGTGGTTGAGGCAAGGCCTCATGATCTTCCCCCACTTTATAGGTTCATCCAGGCATTGGCCCTTTCCAATCAGTGTTCCAGGGCTGCATCGGCGTATTTAAGCCTTCTTCAGAAGGCGCCATTGCTGGAAGACAAGGAGGCAGGCGACCTGGAAATAAAGGGATATCCAAATGCATCCGGACAGATAGAATTTTCTGACCTGCTTACCTCCATAGGCAGGTGTTTCCAAGCCATTGGCCATCCGGAAGAGGCGGTTCCCTATTTTGAAGCAGTAATCTCCTTGTCCTCCCCCCAAGGCAATGCAATGCAACTGGATCTCATCAAGATACTGATGCAATCTCACAATTATACCAAGGCAATAGGGTATTTTGAAAAACTTTATGTGTATCATAAAAATGATCCAGACTTTCTATATAATTACTCAAAGGCCCTATGGGCAACAGGGGATTACCAGCGGGCCGAATCGATCTTGCATCGGCTTCTATCGAAATACCTGGCCAAACGCCCCGGCAAGGAAGGAAAGAACGTTTCAGGCCAGGGGCTAAGCCACGACAAGATCCTTTGGGCGGAAAATTCCCTGTTGCAGTTATTGCTCATGCGCGGGCGCATCGATGAGGCTATCAAATTCCTCCAAGACCTGGAGAAGAGGGATGAGATGCTTGACGATGATATGTTGGCAGCCCTGGGGCGCCTGTATTTTGCTGATCAAAGGTACTTGGAGGCCGCATCTGTCTTTAGGAAGATAGAGAAGACCAATGCGGACAATGTCGAGGCACTACAGTTTTTAGGGCGAATATATATGAAGCTTCAATTCTATAGAGAGGCCGTTGGTGCATATGAAAACCTCTATTTTTTGAAACCTACCAGGGAAAATCTGGACCTGTTGCTGAAGGCCTCTATATACTATGGAAGGCCAGAAATATTAAAGGATTTGATGACCAGATTCCTGCCAGGGGTCTCAGATGCCGGGTTCAGGCTGCTAGAGGAGAAACTCGCCATAATTGCAGGGCCTGTAACTCTCCAAACCATTGAACAATACATGCAGGCTTCCCCAGGCCTTACACAAATTGATCCAAACTTGGGGCTGCTCAGGGCCGCGGTTTTCTTGTTGGAAAACAAGAGGGAGGCTGCCTTGGATATAGTAAAAAGGATCAATGGGAAGGGCCTTGATGGTTTGGGCGAGGGGAGGGAAACAAGAAACCTCCTCCAGATAATAGCCAGTGAACTCGATGCTGGAAAAGGATCGTCACTGATAGATGGCCTGATCGCCAAACAGGCCGAACGGGATCCGAGATGGTGGTATCTTGATTGGCTAATAAATAGTTATATAAAGCAAAAAAGGCTGGACAAGGCCATGGAGTGGGCAAAAAAGGGGGTTTTGTTTTTCCCAGGATCTTTCCGGATGCAATCCAGGCTGGCTGATATTGCACTAAGTCAAGCAGAAACCAATGCCTCAGGCCCTGCTGTGAAAATCCTTGCAGCAATCACAAGGCTCAATACCATAAGGGCTACCAATACATGGATCGAGGAAAGGCAGCATTACCTGTTAGGTAGATTTTACCTGCTCGAAGGAAGATATGAGAAATCACGGGATGAATACAGCAAAATACTTTTGTGGGCCCCTGATCACATAAAAGTACACAGGGAATTGATGAGACTGGATCTGGCAATGGGATTGTTGCCAGAGGCAGCGGCTGAAAAGGAGGGATTGGTGGCGCTGACAGGCAGGAGGGTGGCCAAGATGCAGTGGCCAACCCTGATAAATGGAAAGGAAGTCCTTCCTGCACCAGGGATATATGTTGCCCAAATAAGGCCCTTGAAGGATCTGCGCCCACCAGGGGATATCATTGGTGCCCCCTTTTGTTACTCGAAATCAGAGGCTTGCCAGATATATCTGGCGCTCAGCTTCCAAAACGAAAATGATATGGCAGAGGCCCTATCTGCCTGGGAGGCGTTCTCAAAAAGACATCCATATTACTGGCCTGCATATGAATACATTGATGATCTGCTCCGGGTCTATGAAAATAAAGGCCAGTTACATGCCGCAAGAAAAAGGGCCTGTAGGCATGTCTTACAGTTTCAGGCAAATCTAAATGGTAAAATACCGTATGATTCAGCCTGGCAAAAATATTATAAAGAGGCCATGGAGGATAGAAGGACTGAATTTTGTATGTAGAGAAGCAAAAAAATCCACTGTCGCAGGGTGCAAAACTTGCTTTTTCTCTTTGTAATGTATAGAAAAGGGTGTCGATATTATCAAAGACCTCAATGGCTAAGTGCTTTCTTAGAAAACCGGTAAGGAGAGAAGGTTTTTATGAATATATTGGTCACGGGTGGAGCTGGATTCATAGGCTCAAATCTATGTGATAGCCTCATAGAAAAGGGACATAACGTATCGGTTATCGACGATCTATCCACCGGTTTTTTAGAAAACATTATTCATCTCCAGGGACATCCTGGTTTTAAATATACCAATGACACCATCTTGAATGCCTCAGTAATGGAGGAACTCGTTGCTGAAAGCGATGCAATCATTCACCTTGCCGCAGCCGTAGGGGTCAAGTATGTAATCGAAAACCCCCTTGCATCCATGGAAACCAATATTCGCGGCACGGAGATAACGCTCCAGCTGGCCAACAAGTACAAGAAAAGGATATTGGTCGCTTCTACCTCCGAGGTCTACGGCAAACATACACATGCCCCTCTCAAGGAGGATGACAATCTCATATACGGGCCACCGAGCACCATGCGCTGGAGCTATGCCGCTGCAAAACTGGTGGATGAGTTTGCCGCCATTGCATATCATCGTACCAAAAAATTAGACACGATCATATTTCGGTGTTTCAATACCATAGGTCCAAGGCAAACGGGTCTCTATGGCATGGTGGTGCCAAGATTTATCCAACAGGCCCTGAGGGATGATCCGATAACCGTATATGGTGACGGTCAACAAACCCGGACCTTTACCTATGTTGGCGATGTGGTTGAGGCGATCATCAGGCTCTTGTCCTGCCCCCATGGTTCTGGAGAGGTTGTTAACATCGGCGGAATGGAGGAGATAACCATTGCGGAGCTTGCGGAAAAGATAAAGACATTGACATCGAGCCGTTCCGAGATTGTTTTTATTCCATATAACCAGGCCTATGGCAAGGATTTCGAGGACATGATGCGTCGTGTACCATCCCTTGAAAAGCTGAACGAGCTTATAGGCTATGTTCCTGAAACCCCTCTTGATGATATTCTTGTAAAAACGATAGAGTACTTCAGGGCTAAGACCACCTAGACCTGGTCCCCATGACTCCAATCCTACTGGAAATAGGCCTGCCCCTTCTCTTTTCGTTGAGCCTGAGCGCCTGTCTGACTCCCTGCGTAACCTGGTTGTCAAGGCATACGGGGATGATAGCCCAACCTAGGCAGGACAGGTGGCACAGGCAGCCGACCGCCCTTCTTGGCGGTATTGCGATATTCTTTTCCTTCCTGGTTCCACTCTTTTTCTTTGGCAGCCTCTCTCGTCACATATGGATACTAGCTGCAGGTGCCGGGGCCATGTTTATACTTGGGTTGTATGATGATCTCAGGGAGATGGCACCACAGAGCAAGTTTGCTGCTCAACTCGTAATAGCCTGTATAGTGGTGGCAGCAGGGCTTAGAATCCACGGGCTGTCACCTGCCATATCGGTGCTGCTTACCATTTTTTGGCTTGTTGCCATCACCAATGCCATAAACATCCTGGACAACATGGATGGCCTTGCAGCAGGAATTTCCCTGGTGGCTGCCTGTTCCATGTGCGCATTTAGCTACATTCATCACCTTCCCGATCTTGCCTTTCTCTCTGCCTTGTTGATAGGTGCCTCCGCAGGCTTCTGGATATACAATTTTAACCCTGCCAGAATATTCATGGGGGATTGCGGGAGTCTATTTCTTGGATTCGTTTTGGGAGGGTTAACGGTTCTCGGTACATGGCAAGGCGGCCAAACAGGCGGTATGGAGCCGCAGTACGCCGGGGTCTCCAACCTGATCTTGACCCTGGTGATTCCAGTAACGGTTTTGATCATACCCATATTCGACACTGCGTTGGTATCCTTTACGAGAACCCAAGCAGGACGTCCCATATCCCAGGGGGGAAGGGATCATACCTCGCATCGCCTTGTTCTTCTAGGATATTCGGAGACAAGAACGGTTTTGACCCTTATGTCGTTATCTGCGGCTATTTCCGCCGGGGTCTTGTACCTTTCCGGCCGCAGCCAACAAGGGGTCTTGGTAATTGTCAGCATAGCCACCATAATCGCCTTGTTCTTCGGGACCTTCCTGTCAAACCTCAATGGTGAAATCTATGGTTCAGGAAACGATGGCGAAAAAAAGAGGAGGGCATCCGTATTGTCCGTTATGATGAACAAGAAACAGATACTTCAGCTTGCTGTGGACATAGCCCTGATAACTGCGGCGTACGTATCATCATATCTGCTGAAGTTTGATGGACAAATCAGCCTATTCAGTCAACATCTAATAGAGGAGACCCTGCCATTTATAATACTGGTCAAGATCTTCTGCTTTTGGGCCTATGGGCTTTACCGGGGCCAATGGCGATATGTGAGTGTGGAAGATCTATGGCAGATACTCAAGGCCGTTGGGGCGAGTTCAACCATTATTATTGTTGCCTTGCTTTTTTTGGTCAGGTTTCAGGGATTTTCAAGGGTGGTGTTTGTCAACGATGCCCTGTTGACCCTGATCTTTATTGGAGGAATACGACTGCTTCTAAGGCTCTTTAGGGAATATTTTTCCCAGCAGGCGGAAAGAAGACATACCATCCCTGTGGTGATCGTCGGAGCTGGAGATGGTGGAGATCTACTCCTCAGGGAGCTTAGAAAGCGGAGGGACCACGATTTTCTGCCCATTGGATTTATAGATGACGATCCGGCAAAAAAAGGACAGGTCATCCATGGGATAAGGGTAATTGGAGACCGGTCCATACTGCCCGAGGTAATAAGGAAGAATGGCATAAGGGCGGTCTTTGTCTCAATCCTGTCTGCATCCGAGGTCCAGCTCAAGGGAATCTTCGATATATGTAAAAGGGAAGGAGTGATATGCCGCAGGATACGCCCCCTTATTCCAGTGGACATTGGCACCGTTGGCAAGGCAGAAAGACATATGGTATCAAGGGAGGCCATTTCCAAGAAAAATTCTAAGATAATAAGATTAAATATCGATGCCAGGAGACGCAGATGAAAGAAAAACGTCTTTCCAAGTCCGAGTGGAAGCGACTCGAAAAGGATCTATTGAGGGAAAAAAGGCCAGCATGGTCACATCTTAAGGCCAAGGAAAGGAAAGAGGTACTGGATTTCAGCAATGGGTACAGGTCCTTTCTGAGCACCGCAAAGACCGAGAGAGAAACGGTAGACTTTATTTGCAGGGCAGGCGAAGAGAATGGCTTTGTTCCGGTCTCCCGGATCTCTTCAGGTAACAAAAAAATCCTCTGGACCTACAAGAACAAACTGGCTGCCCTGGCGGTACTTGGCAAAAATACCATAAGCCGTGGGGTGCGTATTATTGCCTCCCATATCGATTCACCACGGTTGGACCTCAAGCAGAATCCACTTTATGAAGAACTGGACATGGCCTTTCTGAAGACCCATTACTATGGCGGCATAAAAAAATTCCACTGGGTTGCAAGACCCCTCGCCATACATGGCACGGTACTTAAGGACGATGGTAGGTCCGTAAGAATCGTGATTGGAGAGGACATGTCCGATCCTGTACTTACCATCAATGATCTACTGCCGCACTTGGCTGCCAAGGTGCAGGGTGATAAGAAACTTTCAGAGGCTATTCCCGCGGAAAAACTCAATGTTCTAGTAGGTGGACTACATCTGCCAGGCCCTGACGAGGCAAAGGAGGCCGTCAAGCTGCGCATATTAACACTACTTAATGAAAGATTTGGCATAAAAGAAGAAGACTTGATCAGTGCAGAGCTGGAAATTGTCCCGGCAGGGCCTGCAAGGGAGGTTGGCCTTGATATGGCCTTCGTAGGAGGCTATGGACAAGATGACAGGATCTGTGCCTATGCCAGCCTCCAGGCAATCCTCTCTCTAGAGGAGCAAGGGGTTGAGGATACGGTAATCGCCCTATTTTTGGACAAGGAAGAGATAGGCAGTGATGGAAATACCGGGGCCAAATCAAGGTTTCTTGAATTGATCCTCTACGACCTTTTCAGGTGCCAGGGCATTGTTCCAGAGGCCGATAGCTTGGTTCGTGCATTGATGGATTCTAGGGCGATTTCAGCGGACGTGACCGCAGGCATCGATCCTGATTATCAGGAGGTCCACGAAAAGAGAAATGATGCAAGGATAGGCTATGGCATATGCCTGACAAAATATACCGGTGCCAGGGGAAAATATTCCGCTAACGATGCACACGCCGAATACGTGAACTGGATCAGAAGGATATGGAACGGCTTTGGGGTCTTGTGGCAGGCAGGCGAACTCGGAAAGGTCGATGAAGGTGGAGGAGGTACGGTTGCAAAGTACATGGCCAAGCACGGCATGGATACCGTAGATGCCGGCCCTCCCCTTCTCAGCATGCATTCCCCCTTTGAGATCTGTCACAAGGTGGATCTGTTCATGAGCTACAAGGCCTATCAGGCATTTTATCAATGTGATGGAGGGGCGGCGCCGTATGAGGATAATTGAACCCGATTATGAGATACTGGATGATTATTTCAAACAAGGCCGCCTGCTCGAACAGATAGAGCGGTGTGGCAGGGTATGTTACAAAAGTGAGGATCGTATCTCGGAACAGTCTGCGATACCATTTATAAAGGGCATAATAGGCCGTGGACATGAATCGGTAATCGAGATGGGCCAGATAGTGCTCGAAGTAAAGTCTGCACATGCTGCCGTCTTTAATGATTTTTTTGAAATCATTCCCAGGTTCAATGTGGCAAGCCGCCTGGATGATGGTCATTATATAATTTCTGGCAACCCTAGGTCATTCAGGGACCTTGCTAGGCAGCACGGTGAAAAGCCATTGGTCAGGGCAATGGTTGTCAGCCTCTCTACCCGTTATCCTGTGTTGTATGAGGATGTAGTCCAGGGAATTTCAGCCCCTGATGGAATCGAGGTGGAGGCCTTGCCTGCTGCCAAAATAGACGCCTTGCCACAAAGACTCCTTTTGAAACATCGGACCCTACTTGTACATATTACGGTCAACAGGGCGGTAACACACGAATTGGTACGCCACCGGGTTGCCTCATACCTTCAAGAATCACAACGCTATTGTCGGTACGGTGAACCCAGGTTTGGTGGCGGGGTAACTTTCATAAGGCCTTGTTTTTACGACGAGGGCAGCATTGAGTACATAACATGGCAAGAAAGCATGGAAAGGGCGGAAAGGGATTACTTAAAACTCCTTGCTACCTCCTCTCCCCAGGCCGCCCGCACGGTTCTGCCCAATTCCTGTAAGACAGAGATCATGGTACACGCAACCCTTGAAGAATGGGTCCACATATTGAGGCTTAGGACCTCAAAGGCCGCCGATCCCTCCATGAGGGAGATCATGCTCAAGATGCTTCCAGGGTTTGTTGAACACTTTCCTGGAATCTTTGAAGCAGTGGCCAAGGGTATAGATGATTAGATGGTAAGGTTATGGATTTTGAGACGGATTTTTTGATCATAGGCAGCGGGATTGCCGGGCTAAGCCTAGCTTTGAAACTGGCAACACTGGGGAAGGTGACTGTTGTCACCAAAAAAAGGGAAGGCGATACGGCTACCAACCTTGCCCAGGGGGGGATTGCATGTGTCCTTGGGGAGGATGACAGCTTTGATCTGCATGAATTTGATACACTGAGGGCAGGAGACGGGCTATGCCACGAGGATATCGTAAGGCAAATAGTAAGGCAGGCACCTGAGCGCATAAGGGAACTGGGAGAATGGGGGGTAAGCTTTACCAAGGCTCTTTCAAACCCTGAAAAATTGGATCTAGGCCAGGAGGGTGGCCATTCCCGTAGAAGGATCGTGCACGTAGAGGATTTCACCGGCAGGGCAATTCAAAGGGCCTTGATGGCCAAGGTCGCCAAGGAAAAAAATATAGAGGTGCTGGAGGACTACATAGCGGTCGACCTACTGACCGAGTGCAAGATCGTATATGAAAGTGATACGGCCGATAGGCCTGAACACGGCAAGGATGCCAAAACACTTGAACGCTGTCTTGGTGCCTATGTACTTGAAGTGGCAACAGGAACGGTACATACCTTCTTGTCACATGTAACGGTGCTGGCCACAGGTGGTGCTGGAAAGGTCTATTTGTATACAAGCAACCCGGATGTTGCCACAGGGGATGGCATAGCAATAGCCTACCGTGCCGGTGCCAGGATTGCCAATCTCGAATTTGTCCAATTTCATCCAACCTGCCTATACCACCCAAGGGCAAAGAATTTCTTGATATCAGAGGCCTTGAGGGGGGAAGGGGCAATACTTCTGGACCCTGACGGCAAGCCATTCATGCAAAAATACGATCCTGAACGCAAGGATCTAGCCGGGCGCGATATAGTGGCAAGGGCCATAGACATGGAGCTCAAAAGGAGTGGCAAGGAGTGTGTCTATCTCGATATCAGCCATCGACCACCGGAGTTCATCAAGAAACGCTTTCCCAACATATACAACGTCTGCCTCGGCCTGGGTATAGACATTACCAGGGAGCCTATACCAGTTGTGCCCGCGGCCCATTACATGTGCGGCGGCGTAATAACGGATGCCAATGGTCAAAGCGATCTTAAGGGCCTTTTTGCCGTGGGAGAAACCGCATGTACAGGTCTTCACGGTGCCAATAGGCTTGCTTCCAATTCATTGCTCGAGGGCCTTGTCATGGCACACCAGGCCTATCTTTTTATAAAGGAAAATATGGAGGATTTTACCCGAAAGCCTGCCCATGCCATACCTGCCTGGGATACCGGGGGGGCTGTGGACATGGATGAGGCCGTCTTGATCTCCCATAACTGGGATGTGATAAGGCGTCTCATGTGGAACTATGTAGGGATAGTAAGGAGCACCAAACGCCTGGGTCTGGCAAGGCTCAGGATGGCCCCAATCCTCTCTGAAATCAACCAACATTATTGGGACTACATCTTGACCAGGGATTTTATCGAACTCAGAAACCTTGCACAGGTGGCTGAGCTGATAATATTGGCGGCCTACAGGAGGAAGGAAAGCCGCGGAGGGCATTTCACTATAGATTTTCCAGAAAAGGATGATTGGAACTGGCGGCGGGATACTGTTCTCAAGAGATCAAATAACGGGGGATAAGTCCAAATTTTGGCCAAAAGATGGATCGTTTGGACCGGATCGTTTGTTGTTCTATCACTTTTAGCCCTGGCAGGTTGGAGGTACAGGCATGAATTGCTCTTGACGTGGCACACGCTCCTAAACGTATTAGAACATAGGGACGAGATAAGGGATTTCATAAGGTCCTTCGGACCGTTTGCGCCTGTCGTCTTCATAATGATCCAGGCCCTTCAAGTAATCCTGTCACCCATACCTGGTGAGGCCACCGGCCTCATAGGAGGCTTCCTTTTCGGAAGATGGTTAGGCCTTATATATTCAAGTATAGGATTGACCCTGGGTTCACTGGCTGCCTTTTTGATTGCACGCCAGTTCAGGAAATTGGTAAAGCCCTGGCTCAGGCGTTCAAAATATTACAGACGCCTTGAGGGCCTGCTCGAACACCAGGGGCTGTTTTTATGTTTTCTATTGTTTGTTTTTCCAGGATTTCCCAAGGACTTCCTTAGCTATTTCCTTGGACTCAGCAGGATGCCGTGGCAGATCTTCCTGGTAATAGTAGCCATCGGCAGGATTCCTGGCACCTTGATGTTGTCCTGGCAAGGGGCAAACATCTATGATGGCAACATCGTGGGAATATTGACGCTTTTGGCAATTACGGCCCTGGTACTTTTCCCGGCCTGGTATTTCAGGGAAAGGATATACCGGTGGGTGGAACTCCACAGCCTGAAGGATTGATCATCTATTACAAAGGGTATGTCTGGTGCATTGTAAGGCCTAAGATCTTGGCTACCTTGTATCCAGACTGCCCTGCCGAGGAGTCCTACGAGACGGACCCCCAGGGGATATACTGGAAAAACGATGTGGCATTAGACCCCTATGAAAGAAATATATCTGGATTGTTTTTCAGGCATAAGTGGCGATATGTTGCTCGGTGCCCTCATCGATGTCGGTTGGCCCAGGGAGGAACTCCTTGAATTGCCGCACAAATTGGGGCTTGCCGGTGTAAATATAGAGATCGAAAAGGTCATCCGAGGTGGTATCCGTGGAATTCACCTATCTTTTGGGTGGCCTGAGCCACAACCCCTTGTAAACCTTGGAGAGATAAATACACTGATCGACAACTCCGGCCTTGAACAGCCTATAAGAGAGCGTTCAAAGGAGATTTTTAGCCTCCTGGCTGACGCCGAGTCAAAGGTCCATGGTATTTCGAAGGACAAGGTCCATTTTCACGAGATAGGGGCCATTGATACTATCATGGACGTGGTGGGGGTAACTTGCGCCATAAGATGGCTGGATGTGGAACGGATCATCTCTTCACCTCTCCCCATCGGTTCCGGGTGGGTTAGGTGTGAGCATGGATTGCTCCCCCTTCCGGCCCCTGCCACAGCAGAACTCCTGAGGGGTATACCTGTCTACGGAACGGACATCCGCCATGAACTCGTTACCCCTACCGGGGCCGTGTTGCTCAAGGTCCTTGCCCAAGACTTTGGACCGTTTCCTGAGATGGTGGTCGACAAGATCGGATACGGGGCCGGATCAAGGGAGGATGAAACATCTGTCAACCTTTTGAGGGCTTGGATTGGGCATTGCGCTTCGGGAGAGGAGGCGGTATCCGAGATCACGTCCTTTATAGATGACATGAACCCTGAATGGATGGGCTTTTTGATGGAGCGGCTTTTTTCCAAGGGGGCATTGGACGTGGTGTACACCTCCATACATATGAAAAAAAACAGGCCAGGGATCCAAGTTACGGTGCTTTCACCACCTGGACTTGAAGAAAGGATCATCGAGACGATATTCCGGGAATCGACCAGCTCCGGGGTACGCATAACCCAAGTCTCGAGGGCCATACTTCCAAGAAAAATAGGGCATGTCCATACCAAATGGGGAAGGATCACTGTAAAGATTTTCGATAGGCCAGGGGAAAGGCGGGACGTTGTCCCTGAATACGAGGCCTGCCGGGCTATTGCCATCAAACATAATGTCCCTATACAACACGTATACAGGGAGGTCGAAAGATGCTCCAGAAATTCAATCGATGACATCTAGTAGCTTCATCGACCGGATAATCATATTCATGGCTGTGGGGCTGGGGCTGGGGCTTTCTCCTGTGGCACCCGGTACCATTGGAAGTTTGTTGGCCATACCTCTATGGTTGGCCATCTCCAGGTTTCCTACTGTTATATACATCCTCTCATGCCTGGGTTTTGCTATGGCCTCTGTGTGGATCGCTGGAAGAGCAGCTGGAATAATGGCTGAAAAGGATCCCTCAAGGGTCGTGATAGATGAAATTGTCGGCATGTTGGTGGCCTTGCAGGGACTGTATCCATACCCGCTGACCCTGCTTGGCACCTTTGTGCTGTTTAGGTTTTTTGACATCATCAAACCTTTTCCAGTAAAACAGATGGAAAGGCTTCCGGGAGGATTTGGCATTGTAATGGACGACGTTGCAGCCGGAATACTTGCCAACGTGATATGGAGGACCGGGGAGTATATCTATTATGCATGGTGAAATCATAGCGATTGGTGATGAGCTTGTCTCAGGAAGGGTTTTAAATACCACCAGCGGATTTGCTGCCAGAAGACTCTTTGAGGCTGGTTACGAGATCAGCAGGATAACGGTAATAGGAGACGACCCCACTTTTATAAAAGAATGCCTCATCTCAGCACTGGGTCGATCCAGATTCGTTCTGATTACGGGTGGGTTGGGGCCTACCACGGATGATATAACGAACGAGGTAGTGGCAAAGGCCCTGGGAAAGAGGTTGGTAAAAAATGAGATGGTGATGAGCCAGATCAGAAAATGGGAAAAGGGCAGCAAGTCTGCCCAGGCCAATTCCATGAGGGAGAGGATGGCCATGCTACCAGAAGGGGCAGAGGTACTTAATCCAACTGGGTGTGCAGCAGGCTATCTTCTCATACATGAGGGGGTACCGCTATTTTTCCTGCCAGGCGTGCCTGAACAACTCAAGGAACACGTAATAGAACGGGTAGTGCCGCGACTCAGGGAGCTGGTAGGCCTGGGGTTTGAGGTTCGTCAAAAGACCTTCAAGGTCTTTGGGCTCTCAGAGGTAGAAATAAACCTGCTGTTTGAACATATAGAATCCGGGCATAGGGATCTGAGAATAGGCTATTATCCCAATTTCCCCGAGGTGCATGTAACGGTAACGGTTAGAGGGACAGACAAGAAATCCGTTGACAAACAGTGTCGGTCTGCATGCGATACGGTGGAAAGGCTTCTTGGAGA
Organism: Deltaproteobacteria bacterium; assembly: GCA_015489365.1. Taxonomy (GTDB): domain Bacteria; phylum Desulfobacterota; class Dissulfuribacteria; order Dissulfuribacterales; family QOAL01; genus S143-34. The sequence continues at coordinate 13,314 of WFZW01000141.1, forward strand.
TCATGTGGTGGCAATCGATTCGGAAAATATCGAATCGGTTGTGGGAAGATTACTGCTAGAGAATAAAGAATCTCTTGCCGTAGCTGAGTCGTGCACGGGTGGACTTCTAGGAAAACGGATCACAAGTGTGCCTGGAAGCTCAAAGTGGTTCGACAGGGGATTTATCACCTATAGCAACAGATCAAAGGAGGAGCTCCTAGGGGTTTCGTCAAGGACCCTTGAACAGCATGGGGCGGTAAGTGCTGAAACCGCCATTGAGATGGCCCAGGGTGCCAGGTCAGTGGCAGGGGTGGATTATAGCCTATCTATAACGGGTATTGCAGGGCCCACAGGCGGAACACCAGATAAACCAGTAGGTACGGTATTTATAGGCCTTTCCACCCCTGACCGCACGGTTTCAGAAAGATTTCTCTTTCCTGGTGACAGGAAAAGGATCCGGGCATTTGCCGCGGAGACCGCCTTGGACTGGTTGAGGCGTTATTTAAGATATGGTTCGTACATTCCTGGCTATAGACCTTCCCGATAGGGTATTGAAATATATAGGAACTGCCATTGAATCCTGGAGGCTTCATGGCGCCAACGTACGGTGGGTTGTACCCGAACGTATACACTTGACGCTCAAGTTTCTTGGTGAGGTAGAGGCCAATCTTATTCCTTCGATCATTGAAGGTTGTAGTAGCATATCCACTGATACAACTGAATTCTCCCTTGAACTTGGAGAAACAGGTGTTTTCCCTACTATCGAACGCCCCAGGATTCTCTGGATAGGTATATATGGAGACATAATGATCCTTCGCAAACTGCAGAGGGGAATAGAGGATGTATTGGCAGGCATTGGGATTGCAAAGGAACAACGCCCGTTCATACCACACTTGACCGTTGGCAGGGTTCGTTCCCCAAGGGGTATCCACAGATTGATGGGGCCATTCATGAAAACCGAAATACCGCTTGCATCCTTTCGTGTAACCTCGCTATCTCTTTATAGAAGTACCCTTACACCCAAGGGGCCCATATATGATCTGCTTGGCAGATGCCCCCTTGCTCCAGCAGGTACCTGATAATAAATCCACTTATTCTTTTGTCTGAAGTTTCCTAAAATGTTTCGTGTCGTTATAAGCAGTATGGTGCAGTTGTAATGGAATTTACCACTGATTTACTGTGAAAATACAGAGCCTATGGGCTGTATCTTCATGTATTGGGGGTGCAGTGCCAAGGTACGGACCGCATGGAAGTTTTACTGAATGAGGGTAAAGTATTACAAAACCATTGCTAAGGGCTGCCGCAACCACGGATCACGAGGATATACAGCTGTATGAAGGTTTGGGTTATGTAATAGAGGGGACGGCATCAAGGGTTTGGATTATATGAAGGTTTGGAAAAAGGTATGTGTAGGAATGTGTCACGGACTTACGGCATCCTTTATCCTGTATTGGGCCGTGTTCCTGTGCTTGATCCCTTGTCAAGGACAAGCACAGCTGTCCTCCAACACTCTAGAGTGGACACCGCAGTGTGTGCAATTTGTACCGGAAACGAAATTACCCAAGAGATATGCAATGCTGGTGGGGCAGCCTGTACCCGTCTTCTCTAACCCCCTTAGCACCCTAAGCTATGCGGCCCCAGTCCGTTTTTTCTGGGGAGGCTTCATATGGGTCAGCCTCGAGGCCAAGTTCCCGATAGAAAGAGGGGACCTGGAATGGTATCTGGTGGATCCTGGTGCCTATATCTTGTCCAAGTATCTGAGCTTCTTTGAGCCTTCCCATTTTAGGGGGATCGAGGTAACCCAATGCCAGGGACGACCCATGGCGTGGGTCATACTGGATACGTTTCTTTCGACAAGTCCTGGCCTTTACAATGATCTATCGGGGCAAATGATTAGGCAATATACCTTGGTCAACATACTGAAAACGCAAAGGGTTGGCCAATGGAATTGGTATAAGCTTGGCAAGGGGGCCTGGATCGAGCAGAGACGGCTAGCGATTATCAAGCCGCAAAAGCGTCCCGCTGTTGTCGGTAGTGATGAGCCATGGATCGATATCGATCTATTTGAACAGACTCTTACCGCCTACGTGGGAGACCGGATGGTTTACGCCACATTGATATCGTCGGGTGTAGACAGGTATCCCACTGAACAAGGGGTCTTCAGGATATGGGCAAAGAACAGGATGGGTAAGATGAGCGGAGGGATACCAGGGAAAGACTATTATTATCTGGAGGATGTGCCCTGGCAGATGTATTTTTACAAAAATTTTGCAATCCATGCCGCATACTGGCATGATTATTTTGGGATAAGGCAATCCCATGGATGCATCAATGTCGCCCCGGCCGATGCAAAATGGTTGTTTGATTGGACGCAACCACGGGCTGGGAAGGATGATTGGACCTTTTCAGGAAAGAATACACCGGGAACCTGGGTCAGGATCCACGAATAGCCCCATGTTTGAGTACCCGATATGTCCAGATTGTGGGTGTAAACTTTCATGTGGCCCTTACCTTGGGCTCAAACTTATTCATATAACCTGGAATCAAGGGCAATGTGCTTAGATCTGGCCCTTTTAATCTTGCTTCTATGCCTTTTGTCCTTGAGACGCCTTGCCTTGACCGCATTTGGTAACTTGGTCTTTTTTCTGAGTGGTTTTTGTCTCAAGGCAGAGGCCAAGAGCCTAGTGAATCGGTCTATGGCATCCTTACGATTGGTGTGTTGTGACCTGTGGCGTCCTGCATGAATCTGTAATATGCCCTTACTATTGATGTGCGAATCCAGTTTCTTCATTATAAGGGCCCGTTGGGTTCCGGTCAGACAAGTAGAAGCACCCACATCAAACCTCAATGTCACCCTGGTGCTTACCTTATTTACGTTTTGTCCGCCAGGACCTTTGGATCTGGAGAATGTAAAGCTGAGTTCATTGTCTGGTATAATGGTTTTATTATTTATTCTCACCATGTTGGAATATTGGCTCTTAGCTTGGACTCCGATAGAAAAAGGCATTTAACCGGTGTTTGAAGCCGCAAGATATTTACAGATTTGCCAATTGTGAGTTTACGTAATAGGAATGATTGGCTGAGTGCTGGGGTTGCTGGAGCCGGCAAGCGGATTCGAACCGCTGACCTGCTGATTACGAATCAGCTGCTCTACCATCTGAGCTATGCCGGCTCAAGGGCGATATGCTTTTTATCATAGCCGGTTAGAGTAGGTCAAGGAAAAAACAAGCTGGCATGATTAACTAAATAGACCGTAATATAGGTGTGAAGGACTCGCCAAGAAGGAGTCCATACCGGTGATTTGTATTTTGGCCCTGGTATAAGGTATGTTTTCCAGGGCAAGGGTATGAGACCAATAGTGGAGGTGGCGTCTAGCCTTTAGCATAAATACTTTTGACTAGAGATTGTGCTTTCATGCCCTGAGAGGTGGGCTATGAAGTTTTATGAAATGTACTTACCGTGAAAATACAAAGTCTATGGGCTGTATCTTCATGTATTGGTGGTGCGGCACCAAGGTACGGGCCGCATGGAAGTTTAGAATGATGGAGGACTTTTTTTGATGTAAAAGTCCATTGGACGAAGCCACTGTCGTTTTCAAAGGAGGATAACCTAATGTCCCAAGAATGTTGCTCTTTTTCGCCTGAAAATAACGGCCTGGATCTCATAGACGAAATAGAACTGGATGGTGTTACAGGGGATATCCCCATGTTGGGCAAACCTGTTATTACCTCGCCCTTTGTACAGAAGAACTATAGTTGTTTCGTAAATGATGAGGATCGGGTTTTGGCCAGGGTCTCTAGCAGGGTCTATATGGAGGGTAAAGGTAAATCGTCAGGATCAGGAGAAAGGCCACTTTCATTCGAATTGGCTGGCCCTAGAAGAAGGATCTACTTCGATCCGAATAAGTTGAAATGTGCGATCGTTACATGTGGAGGGCTTTGCCCTGGTATCAACGATGTAATACGCTCCATAGTCATGACCCTATATCATGGCTATGGTGTCAAGACAACGATTGGTATCCGTTACGGACTTAGGGGATTTATGCCTGAATACGGGTTGCCCGTGGTGGAGCTAAATCCGTCGACCGTCAACAGGATCCATGAATACGGTGGAACAATACTAGGATCATCTAGGGGGCCTCAACCCATAGATGGAATAGTAGATGCACTGGAACGTTTGAATATATCCATTTTGTTCATAATCGGTGGTGATGGCACATTCAGGGCTGGAGCCAGGATCGCCGATGAGATAGAAAAGCGCGGTCTTAAGATTTCTGTAGTAGCAGTGCCGAAGACCATCGATAACGATATATATCTGGTTTCCAAGACCTTTGGTTTCGATACGGCAGTGGATATGGCATGCCAGGCCATAAGGTGTGCCCATACCGAGGCCACTGGGGCTCCAAATGGGATAGGCCTGGTTAAACTCATGGGAAGGTATTCCGGCTTTATAGCAGCGGCTGCGACAGTGGCGTTACGGGAGGTAAATTTTTGTCTTATCCCTGAAAGTGATTTCGACCTAGAAGGAGAATACGGCCTTTTGAGGGCGTTAGAACTCAGGCTCAAATCACGGGGGCACGCGGTAGTGGTAGTAGCCGAGGGGGCTGGTCAAAAGTATGTCAGGGGCAAGAAAGAGGAAAAAGATCCATCGGGCAATGTGAAGCTTGGCGATATAGGTACCTTTTTGAGGGATACCTTCAAGAGACATTTCCGTGAAATAGGCATGGAGATATATGTTCGTTACATAGATCCAAGCTATATTATTCGTAGTGTCCCGGCCAATGTGGATGATCGTCTATATTGTGGAAATCTGGGCCAGAATGCGGTACACGCAGCCATGGCTGGCAAAACAGCCATGCTGGTGAGCCTATGGAATGATAGATACGTTCACATTCCCATTGCCTCAGCTGTTATGAGACGCAAACATGTCAATCTTAGAAGTCGCTTCTGGATGGGGGTCCTTGAGGCAACTGGACAACCCATATTGAAGGCACCTGTTTCTGGTGCATGTGAATTGGATTGAACAAAATAATGATTGTTCCATGGAGATGGCACCTGATGGGGATGCCTAGTGACTTGAAATGAAATGCAATTGTGAAAATTTCGTGTTGAATGGAAGATCAAATTGGTGCTGGGTACTGATATCGGTATTTCTTCTGGTGTGCCTTGCCGCCTGTGGTACCCCTGAAGAAAGAAGGGCCCATCATTACAAGAGGGGATTAACCTATGCCAATGAGGGGAAATATAGGGCAGCGGTAATCGAATTCAAGAACGTGGTTCAGATAGATCCCAAATATGGTCCTGGGCATTATCATATGGCCCTTGCCTATCTGAAGCTTGGAAGCATCAGGGATGCATACCTAGAATTTCAAAAAACGATCGATGTCGATCCTGAAAATCAGGATGCCAGGCTCCATCTGGCCCAGATCCTGTTGTTGGCTGGAAAGCTGGATCAAGCAGAAAAAAACGTCGATGTCCTATTGAAAAAGGATCCTAAGAATGTCGCTGCCCTCCTTCTAAGGGGAACGATATTGCTGAAAAAGGACAAGGTGGACCAGGCCATCCAGGTTTTCAATCGGGCAATGAAGCTGGAGAAAAACAACAGAAAGGTCTACCTGGCCCTTGCAGGTGCCTATGCTAGGAAAAAGGAGATCGATCGTGCTGAAGGTCTGCTTAAGGAGGCCATCTCTGTAAGCAATAAGGGAAAAGAACAGGCACAATCCAGATTGGTGCTGGCCTCTCTCTATGAGGCACAGGGCCAGACGTCTAAGGCAGAGCAACAACTCAAGCAGATTATAGGTGAAAATCCAGCAGAGGTGGATGCGCAACTGGTGTTGGCGAAGTTCTATCTAAGGCACGGAGAGATACAAGAGGCTGAAAGGGTACTGAGTCAGGCTATCGAGCGTTTCCCTAGGGCACTGGCCCCCTTGGTGCTCATGTCTGAAATCCGATCCAACCAGGGAAGGCTGGATGCGGCGGCAACATACCTGAAGCAGGCATTATCCATAGCTCCTAAGAATGCAAATCTCAAGGCGAGGCTTGCTGCACTGAGATTCGATCAGGGCGATATCGACACTGCTACACGCCTTGCAGATGAATCCTTGAAGATAAATTCCTCGCAGCCCTTGGCCATCCTGGTACAGGGTAAGATCGCCCTTAGAAGGAAGGTCTACAGTAGGGCCATAAAGAGATTTGATAAACTCTTGAGGCTCAAACCTAACAATCCTGAGGCACTTTATTTTAGAGGACTTGCCTACATGGATGCAGGCAGGCTTTCAGATGCCCATGCCGACCTGGAAAGGCTGGTAGAGAATCAGCCTCGTTTTCTCAAGGCGCGCCTGCTACTTGCAGAGGTTGCCTTAAGAGAAAGAAATCTGGATGTGGTAGAGAAGCAAACGGATTTCATACTCAAAAAGATCCCCAACAACCCTAGCGCATTGAAATTGCAAGCAGCCGTGGCCCTTGTCCGTAAGAAACCGGCAGCTGCACAAAAGGAACTCCTATTGGCGTTAAAGGCAGCTCCCGATGACCCGGCCACGCAGTATCTTCTTGGCCGTAGCTATATGGCAGAGAAGAAATTTGCCAAGGCAAAGGAGGAATTCAAGAAGGTACTTGGGAAACATCCAGATTACATGCCAGCGCTTATCTCGTTGGTTTCCGTATGTTTTTATCAAAAAAATCCTGGTGAGGCCGGTGCCTTTTTGGATGAGCTTGCCTCAAAACGTCCGGATGATGCCTTCATATCCTTTATCAGGGGTAAGGTACTGGCAACAAGGGGCAGGTTCCAGGAGGCTGAAGATGCCTTCAAGCATTCCATAGCATTGAAGCCTGGACTCATAGGTCCATACATGGACCTTGCGAGATTGTACCTGGCCACGGGCAAGGCTGAGATGGCAATCAAACAATATCGCAAGATTATCAAGAAGAATCCCGACATGGTAGCGGCCTATATGGCTATAGGGACTATCGAGGAACAGCTTGGCCATTACGGAAAGGCAAAGGAGGCGTATCTGAAGGCCCTGGAGATCAAAAGGGATTTCGCCCCTGCTGCGAACAATCTAGCATGGCTGATGGCTGAGAAGAACAAAGATCTGGAACAGGCCTTTATCTATGCCCAACGGGCAAAGGCCGCTGCCCCAGAGCAACCGGCCATACTGGATACAGTAGGTTGGGTGCTCACGAAAAGGGGCAGTTATGAGCTTGCCGTATCGAATCTCGAAGAGGCTCTCAGAAGATGGCCTGATCAGCCAAGTATTCATTATCATCTTGCCGTTGCGCTAAAGGGGTTGAAACGAAATAATGAGGCAAAGTTAGAGCTGGAGAAGGCCCTGAGTCTAAAACAGAATTTCCCGGAGAGGGAGAAGGCAAAGGCGTTACTTGCCGAACTTAGCTGATGGCCTGTCCATGTTCCAATTGATACCGAATGGATTTTAGGAATCTTAGCAGGAAGGATCTCGAATTGTGGGCCCTGGACCAGGGGATGCCAGCCTTCAGGGGCAGGCAGCTCTTCAGATGGCTTTGGCGCCCCTTTTTCCAGGATTTTTCACAGGTTACAGATTTCCCTAAGGCCTTGCGACTAAAAATGCCAGGTTTGGGGACCTTCTATTCACTTCGTACAATCACGCAAGAAATATCCATAGACGGTACCCGGAAGTGGGCATTTGGCTTAAACGACGGCCAGGTAGTGGAAACCGTTCTGATACCCGGGCAGGACCATAACACCATCTGTGTGTCAACACAGGTGGGATGCGCCATGGGGTGTAAATTTTGTTATACTGCCCAAATGGGCTACGTTAGGGATCTTGCCCCTTCTGAAATGGCAGGCCAGGTTTTGAGGGTTATAGAGCTGGTAGGCCCTGAGGAAAGGCCTAGAAATATCGTATTTATGGGGATGGGAGAACCCTTGGCTAATTATGATAATCTCCTAAAGTCATTGGAGATATTGCTCGATGATATGGGGCTTAACTTTTCGAGCAGGCGTATAACGGTATCTACCTGCGGGCTGGTACCGAAGATTGAAAGGCTAGGCAAGGATACCAATGTTGGATTGGCGATATCTCTTCATGCACCTGATGATCAGGTACGTTCAAAGATAATGCCCATAAATAGGCGCTACCCATTGGCCGAGTTGATCAAGGCGTGCAAACAATATCATCTTTCCCCAAGACAGCGTATCACCTTTGAATACCTCTTGTTGGGCGGAATAACCGACAGGCCCGTTCATGCCCGGCTTCTAGCAAAGCTGTTACAAGGTATTCCTGCAAAGATCAACCTGATTCCATTTAACGAAATCCCAAAAATTGGCTTCAAACCACCAGGGCCAAGGGATGTACTTGCCTTCCAGGAAATATTGAGGGATGCCAATTACACGACGATAATTCGAAAAAGCAGGGGAAATGATATATCAGCGGCATGCGGTCAGCTACATGCCTCTGTTGAAGAAATGGTATGAATAGATAGGGACTCCTTTATTATTCACTAAGGCGATTGATCCGGTCCCTTAGTACACCAGATGGCTTGAATGTAACCACCCGCCTTGGCGCCAGCATGAGGTCCTCACCAGTATGCGGATTTCTGCCCCTCCTTGCCCTTTTGTCCTTTACTGTGAATTTGCCGAAACCACTTATCAAGACATTTTCTCCATCCTCCAGGCTTCTTTTTATGATCTCTATCAGGGCCTCAACCGCTTTTACAGACTCGGCCTTATTTAGAACCTCTGCTTCATAAATCCTGTGGATAAGATCTGCCTTGGTCAGCGTCATGGTCTTCTCCGCCTTTCAATTGAAAATATATACAGCAATCATGCCAACAGATCGTCGATATCCAAGGTATCTGTCATTGTCCAGGCCCTGGATGGAATCTTTTCAGATAGGAACGAAATGGCAAGCTGGCATCTTCTTGGTCAGCTCAATGATTACCGAATTTATTTAAAATATAAAAAAAAGTCCGTTAAGTCAAGAAGATAACAATTTTTATAAAAACAAAAAGATTAAGAGGCGCCTTCCAGAGCGGGCACAACGAAGTATAAAAATACGCCACTGGAAACATCTTGTCTGTTTCCATGTATGTCATTGTGTGTCCATGGCCAATCAAAAAATGTATTTTCAAGTAAAAAAAACAGGGATAGCTTGCCCATATCTCATGAGGGTAGCAGATGGCGCATAATTTGTCTTAAATTCTCGAGGGGAATCTGACCGGGCGCGGTTTCTGCTCGCTTCGAAGGAGAGGCGAAGATGATAGGCCCTCCCAGGGCTAGGGAGGCAATCCTGCTGATTTTGCCCTTCTCCCCCATGCAAAAGGCGATCAATGGGAACCGGGAGATATCATGTCCACAATAGATGGAAAGCAGTGTGCTACAATC
>WFZW01000142.1 GCA_015489365.1 Deltaproteobacteria bacterium
CGATTTGAGAAAACGACTGAAAGACCTTTACGTGGAATTCAAAAACATGCTTTCCAAATAATAAGGTCACAAGTAGCATTTCTTTCTAAATTTCCATGCGGCCCGTACCGTGGTGCCGCATCCCTAATACATGAAAATACAGCCCATAGGCTCTGTATTTTCACTGTAAAAACATTAGATTGGCCATGGACACACATGGACTTACATGGACAAATACCTTTAGTCATGCCCGACTGGGCATGACTAAAACTCCAAGAAGGCAATTATTGCCTGCCTGGGGTATTTGGCAGCCCTTGTCAGGGCTACCAAATTGTCTATGTGGGTTCTGTGGGTCCATGGCTAAAAAGGTCTTTGATCTTGGATCCATTATTTGTCTTTACTTTCACCAGGTTATTTTAAGACAGAAACAGGAGTAGATAAAATTATGCAGCCCGCAAGATTGTTAAAGGTGCAAGGCAGGGCGGCTAGAAACATCCATTACCTGTCCCGCTGCATCCACCCTGGGCACATGGGTTACGCCTCGCCTTGAACCGGTTCAAGTTTTCTCCCTTGAATACGGCTTCGAGCCCATCCTCTATGAAACCGCTCATCTCCAGGGGTTTTATGCCCGATTTTGAAAGAATTTCCCTGGGCTTCTCCCCGATACCGCTTGTGAGTATTGCCTGGCAGTCGCGAAGTATCCTTGCAAGTCGCATCCACCTTTTTATTCCTCCCCCTGGTTCAGGTGCCGGTCTTTCTTCCACCATGTGGTAACCATTTTCCCCACGGCTCCATATCTGGAACCTGTGTGCCTCACCCAGGTGCTGGTTGATCAACACCCCCTCCATGGTAGCTACCGCAATGTAGGGACGATATTCGGATGGGTTGACAGGCATACTGGCACAGCTAGACAGGCATCCCCTGAATTCATGGGTTTTGTCATCGTCCAAAAGGCCTACTGCATCTGCCCGACACCTGGTACAGTGGCGCATCTGCGGCAGATATCCTTCTGCCATATCCCTTATGGCAGCCATCGTTTCCTTATCCGGCTGCGGTATGCCTGCAAAGGGCGTGTCCACATTTGGGAATAAGGCCATGCAGTTTAGAAGATCCACGCCAAGTTCTTTCATCTTAAGTGCCACCTGCTCCACATGCCCATCATTGATGCCAGGTATCACGATGGTGTTGACCTTTACTGTTATACCCTTTTCCTTGAGCATTACTATGGCGGATAGCTGCCTTTCCAGCAATAGGCCTGCACCCTTCCTTCCACGGTATACCACCTTGCCATCCCTTACCCAACCGTAGATCCTCTGGCCTATTTCAGGATCGACCGTGTTGACAGTTATGGTTACGTGGGAGATATCAAGCTCCGCCAATTCCTCTATATAGGGGCCTATGGCCAGTCCATTGGATGCCAGGCAGAGGATGATTTTAGGGAATTCCTTCCTGATAAGCCGCAGTGTCTCCATGGTCTCTTCACCATTGGCAAAGGGATCCCCAGGGCCTGCGATACCAGCCACTGTGATACGCTCCTCCTTGGCAAGGACCTTTTTCATGTACAGGCAGGCCTGCTGTGGGGTGAGGATGGTGCTTGTGACCCCTGGGCGGCTTTCATTCACACAGTCGTATTTACGGTTACAATAATTGCATTTTATGTTGCACTTCGGGGCTACTGGCAGGTGTACCCTACCATACTGGCCCTTTACTTCCGGGTTGAAACAGGGATGCCTGCTAAGATCGAGTTTTTCATAAGTAGCTGTCGTCTTCATATCATGTTGATCCTTTCCTTTTCCAGAGGTATCCATCTGTAGGTCAAAGGCAGCGTGGGCCTTCGATATTTACAAGAGGTGTCTCCTACATGTATCCATATCCCACGGAAGAGCCGTCCTGTTTTGCCTGGATCATGGCATTTGCAACCAGGTCAAAGAGCCCCTGTGCACCGCGGTAACCTATGAGGAGGATTCGTTGCCCCCCGATCCGATCGTGGATAGGAAATCCCACTCTTATCAAGGGAATCCCAAGTCTCCTTGCGATGCCATATCCCTTTGAATGGCCCATGATGAGGTCAGGTGCAAGATTTTCAATCTCCTGGGAGATGTCGAAAAAGTCTGCCCCCTCCATGACCTGCGGTTCCCCGGGGAGCAGATCCTGGGTTACTGCCCTTATCTTCTTGGCAAGTAGTCCGCTTTTTCCACCGGATGCGCACAGTACCGGCTTAACGCCTATCTCTGCCATGAAGGCCGTTAGGGCAATGACCAGATCCTCTTCCCCGTATATGACCGCCCTCTTGCCGAACACGTATTTATGCCCGTCCACTAAACTGTCTATTAGCCTTTCCCGTTCCCCAATATATTTTCCAGGGGTCTTGTTTCCGGACAGATCCTCTAGGATGGCAAAAAAACGGTCTGTTTCCCTGATACCTATAGGTAATCCAAGACAATATCGTTTTGTCTTGAAGTTTCTTTCCAGCCAGTCACCGGCGGTAGAAGTGGATGAAATGGTTCTGCCCAATTCCAGGGTTGCCCTGGCGCCGCCCATGCGGCGTATTGAAGAGATGGGGGTGCCGCCACGCGGTATGAGTGGGTATTCGTTCATGGCCGGACCATCGAGGGTCTCAGATATATCTGGTAGTATGGTGGCATCCAGGCCGAAATCACCTGTTATCTCCTTGAGGTATCTTATGTCAGCAGGTGATACAAAGCCTGGGAATATGTTTATGCCATCATGGCAGCTGGAGCCTGTGGCAAGATTTTCCACCACTGCCTTGACTGCCCCGTGAAACCCCTCCATGTGTGTACCAGCGTAACTGGGTGTAGATACCGGTACCAGGATCGGCATATTGCCGTCTATTCTGGTTTCCCTAAGAAATGCCTTGATGATCTGGGGTACATCGTCACCGATCGTCTCGGTAAGACAGGTGGTGGCGATTCCTATCATTCTGGGCCGGTATTTTTTCATTACGTTTATAAGACCTAGCTTTAGGTTTGCCTGGCCGCCGTATACTGCATGTTTTTCCCCAAGGGATGAAGACGCAATATCTATGGGCTCGTTGAAATGGCTTATGATATAGCGCCTCATGTAGGTAGCACAGCCTTGTGAGCCATGGAGAAATGGGACTGCCCCTTCTATACCCTTAAAGGCAAGGCATGCCCCTATAGGCCTACAGAGCTTGCATGCATTAGTGGTGGATACATAACTTGTTGCTATTGGCTCTTTAGTCTTAGTTGCTATATATGCCATGGGCATCTCCTTTATTCACTCTATGCACCTCAACAAACCCTCTGCAGCCTTGCATCTTCTATGCTGCACCCCCAGGGCATTAAGATACAGTCATGGCAGGATGTATTTTTACAGTAATTATGGGCTTGCATCTTCAGCAAACTTGCTAGCTGCCTAATCCAGGTTTATCGTCTGCAGACCTTCTTGGAACGAATCTCCATACGGGGCTCATGACCGAGGCGTATACCTCCTTTGCAAAATTGATCATGCCTATGAAGCCCTCGAGTGCCTCTTTTCTTTCATGGTTGTGGTCGCAAAATGCCACGCCCAGCTTGTACGCTATAGGCCGTTCCTTCACACCACCAACGAATATGTCAACGTCCTTTTCCTTTAGGAAGGCAGATAGTTCCAAGGGGTTAGAATCGTCTACGATTATGGTGCCAGGATCCGTGATGGAGGCCAGCTCCTCATAGTCTTCAGGGGTTCCTGTCTGGGAGCCAACCATGACCACTTTCATCCCAAGTAACCTGAATGCCTTGACAAGGGAAAAGGCCTTAAATGCCCCTCCCACATAGATAGCAGCCCTCTTACCAGTTAGCGCCTTCCTATATTTCTCGAGCCTTGGATAGAGGCAGGAGAGTTCCTCACCGACCAGTTTCCTGGTCCGGCTCATGATCTGGGGGTCTTTGAAGTACCTTGCCACCTGGTACAAGGAATCTGCCATGTCTTCTACGCCGAAATAGGAGACGCGTATATAGGGGATGCCGTATTTGCCTTTCATCATCCTGGCCAGGTCCAAGGTGGCCCCTGAACATTGAACCACGTTCAGGCTGGCGCCATGGGCCCTCTGTATGTCCCTTATACGGCCATCTCCAGTGATATTTGCCACCACCTCTATGCCCATCCGCTCAAAGTATTTCCTTATTATCCATATCTCCCCGGCAAGGTTGAAATCCCCCAGGATATTTATGCTATAGGGAGATATGTGGCCTGTATCTCCGGTACCCACAAGGCGAAACATGGCATTACATGCTGCCCTGTAGCCCGAGCGTTTGTTCCCCTTGAAGCCCTCGGATTGGACCGGAATCACCGGTATATCCCGTTCACGTTGGACCCTTTTACAGACGGCCTCGAGATCATCGCCTATTATGCCAACTATGCAGGTGGAATAGACAAAGGCCGCCTCAGGATTGTAACGTTCTATGAGTTCATTTAATGCCCTGTAAAGCTTATCTTCCCCGCCGAATATTACGTCCATTTCCTGGAGGTCCGTGGAAAAGCTCAGCCGGTGAAGTTCGCGGTGCGAGGAGAGTGCCCCACGTATGTCCCAGGTATATACTGCACAGCCGATGGGTCCATGAACGAGGTGGAGTGCATCGGCTATGGGATAGAGCACCACCCGCGAGCCACAGAAGACGCAGGCTCTTTGGCTTACGGCCCCGGCCAGGCTCGCCTTGTTACATTCAATGGTAAAGGGCCGATCACCCTTTTCCTGTATCTGTCCCTGCCTTTCTTTTAATATCACCTGCTGCATAACCAAGGAATCTCCTTACAGATTGGTATCTTAGAATGGTTGGTATCCACATGCCTCAAGATGGGATACATAGTTGGGCTTCATTTGCCGTCTGTAAGAGCAAGGGCTATACCAAGCGGGTTTTAGACAACAAATGTCCATAAAATCAATTAGATAGTTACGGACTGTGCCAGCAGCAGTTGGTATCCTGGAACCTGCAAAGTACATTCAAGAAGGAATGGCTACAAAGAGGAAAGGATGGTTACATTAATGTTGCAACCATTATGGCAAAGTACCACTACAGGGTGAAAATTGTAGGATCGGTAAAGCAAAAGGCCCCTGGCGTACGAGGACACCAGGGGCCTTAGGATTAAGGGTCATCTTTTTAGGGCCTTTTAGTCCCTAGTCATTATTGCTTTCTCCAAAGGCACTGGCAAAGTCAGCCAGGCTCAACAGATCCGGATTCTGGATCAACATGGCAAGATCCTCTCCATCCACGTCACCATCATTGTCGAAATCACCGACCAGGCTGGTGCCTGAGCCGCCTGATCCGCTGGTGTATTCGTCTGCACCTATGTCGATACCATTTCCCTGGGGCCTGACGTCACCATCTATGTCCACATCAAGACCAGGGACGTTTACACCAGCATCTATGCAAGGTGAATTCTCCTCCAGGTGGCATGTATCGTCCAGCATGGGGTTTGATGAAAGATACCCATTATCTATGATCTGGCCCCTTGGGGGCAGATGCTGGTAGAAGGTTCCGTTGTTTGACCAGTAGAGGTCGTTTTCAAGGGTATGATAGGACTGGTATTCCACGTGTACTGCGTAGCCCCCATTTGATGCCACGATGTTGTTTACAGAATGGGTGCTTGAATAATGGTGGGTATATATGCCGTCACCAGTATTGTCCACTATGGTGTTGTTGATGAGCTCTACCGAGTTGTCAGGGGTATTTTCTTCACTGGGAGACTGGTAGCTTACTATCACACCGCAGCCCTGGTTATGACAGATCATGTTGTTCTCGATAACGGCGTCCCCGCGGCCTTCGTCCATGGATAGGCCTATTGAGATCCCGGTGTCCCCGTTACCCGTTATGTAATTTCTGTCTATCTTGACAGGTTCCACCTGGAAGTCAGGATGTTGATCCGGATCCGGGTAGAGCATCTTTACAAGGATGCCGTAGGAGCCTGAATTCTCGATATGGTTGCCCGTGACCTCTCCGTAGGCCTTTCTATTGAAGAGAACGCCGATACCCCCGTTGTTTGATATGGTATTGTTGGTAAGTGTGGCTATGGACATCCACTCTGCACCGATACCGCCCTGGCCATTACTGGATATGGTGCAGTTTCTAACAGTGCCCAGGCCACCGCCGTACTGTTCAGCAAATCCTATCCTTACACCCCAGCCGGTGTTGTCGTGGATGTTACACCCGTCTACCGTTACCGGCGGTGAGGGTTCCCCTGTTGGATAATAGGTATAGGTTGGGTCCTGTCCATATATGGTCACCCCGTTTCCGCCGTTGCCATAGATTTCACTACCGGAAAGGCTGCCAGTGCCTAGCCTCAAGTAATAGACCCCATTTCCACCATTGTCATAGAAGCTGTTGCCGGAGGCGATATCCATGGTGGAGTCTTCCTGCACCTTTACCCCGTCTTCAACTGCGTTGTAGACCGCGTTTCCAGGGCCCATATCGCAATCACCCCTCATGTACAGATAGATGTTGACCTTGTTGTCATGCACCTGGTTATTGGTAAGGGTCAGGGGTTTGAGCCATCCTGCAGGCAACGGACAGGCGTCAAATCCACCATTTACAGGATTTTCCGTCATATATTCGGCAAGGATACCTGAGCTCATGTCGTTGCTGGCCATGTCGAACCCACTGATATTATTGCCGTCCATATTGGCAAAGGATTGGTTGTGGAGGTGCACCCCATAGATACCAGGACCAGTAATGGTGTTGTTGTCCAAGTGGTGAACAACCGAACGTTGGTTGAGAAAGATGCCCTGGCCGCAGTTGGTAATGGTGTTGCCGGATATCTCCTCACATTCGCCGCGGTTAAATAGGGTGATACCCACGGGATGTGCATCTATGGTGTTGTCAGTAATGGTTACGGCCTTGATCTGATATTCCTCGTAGTCCGGGTCGATTATGCCATCTTCTTCACAACCAAAGGGCAGGATCTTGGTAAGATATATGGCCCCATTGGTGTTTCCCGTAAAGGTTGCACCAGAGATATCACCAGTACTTTTCATTATCAGGTATATCCCATAGTCACTGTTATCCGATATGGTGCCGCCGTTTACGGTGAGTATGGAAAGATCATTTCCATTTATCCCATCCCCGCTATTACCTGAAACGGTACAATCTTCAAGGCCAGCGGCTGCCAGGTAGTTTAGGGCCACGCCGTGGCTTCCGTTGCCTGTTATCGAACAGCGAACAAGCCTTATGGTATGGTCATAGGAATTATTGGGATAAGTATCCCCTATGCCGGAGCTAAATTCTATCTTGACACCCTCTTCACCACAGCCGGTTATCTCGCAATCACTTATCACTACGTAGTTCGTCTTGCTCTGTATGTGTATGCCGATTCCATCTGGGTTAGTCACGGTAAAACCAGTTATGGTGAGTGTTTGGGTGGTTTGGCCGGTTGGCCCTATAATGACAGGTCCCTGTATCGTGGTCTGGCCAGCGCCTGCTCCCTGGATAGTAAGCCCCTTGGCGTTCGATGGACCTATAGAAAAGCCGGCATCGGTAAACCCAGAGGCTACCTGTATGGTATCACCGTTGTTTGCCGCATTTACGGCATCCTGTATGCTTTGATAATCGCCAGGGACCGTCAACGTGGCGGCCTGACCCAGGTTCGGCATGCCAAGTAACATTAGACAGGCCAAGAGTGACAGGATCAATACAAACGATGCAGCGCTCCTGTTTGTTGAATGTTTCATTCTTTTCCTCCTTTTTTCCTCGAAAAAAATTCTGGCACATGGGCCACAAATTTCAATGATCCTTCATAGTACGTAAGGAGATTTGTATTCTCTTGACAAAACCTTCATGCAGTCCGTATCCTCCGCGCCGCATGGAGTTTTGGGATAACCTCCCTGAATTTTTTATAGCAAATCCATCCCGCTGTCCAGAGAAAAAAAATGAATGCCGAGTCATATCTGTGGGCAATGTTTTACAGGCATATCTTTTTTGATGTTTATTTTTGCCTCCAACAGGGAAAGATGTTAAACATAAAAATGAACGTAGATTCATGTGTTTTTTCCGTCATGGACGAGAAGGTATCGGCAAGACCTTGCCTGGATTCGGGTCCTTAGTGTAAGAAGAGGAATCCATACCCGTGGCACCCATTACCAGAATACTCATCGTTTTGATCATCCTTTTCATTGTCTCCCCTGTATCAATGGCATGGACCCGTAATAACTGTGAAGAGGCAGGGATACTCTACAAAAAGGGAATGGCCCTGCTCGATGACTCCGAAGAAGAGGCATCCCTTTATGAGAGGGCATTGTCCCTGTGCCCAGGTCTTTACAAGGCCCATGAAAGGCTTGGGGATGTTTACCTCGCTAGGGGAAGGATGAACGATGCCCTTAAACAATTCCGCAAGGCCCTGGAATTAAGGGAAGAGATATATCCACACCTTCGGATAGGGGAGATATACAGAATTCTTGGTCGCTACAGGAAGGCCGAAGGGGAGTTTAGTTATGTGTTGTCTGTGGCGCCTGATTGCCTGGAGGCCGCCAATCAGCTTGAATATCTGAAAAAGGTGACTGGTGTCTACGACACGGTGACTGAACCATATCCTGGCCGCATTCCCTTGGCGATCTTTGTACGGATTCCAGGTATGACCCTTCCCAGGGGATCAATCCTTACCGACATGCAATATAACCACATCGTTCAGGATATCAGGACCCCTGTCCCGGCCTCCGAAAGGACAATGCGTGTAGATGTCTTCGTGTTGGGGTTTCGTTACGGCCTTACGGACAGGATGACCCTTGGAATCATGCCCAAGTTCCTGTACAAGAAGGCCCGTCTCTATTCACCAGAGCTAGATCGGCATATCAACCTGGAAAAGAGCGGTGTTGGGGACACCGTATTGTTGTTCAAGTACCGGCTACTAAGGAGGGCAAGGCGTAGCCTTTCCCTGTTCAACCTACTAAGTATCCCTACTGGTGATTCCAGTGCCATGGATAGGTCACATCAGGTAGGCAGGTTGCTTCCGTTGGGTTCAGGTCATTTTGATTTCCAACCTGGCCTTGCATATACTACATTCAGTGGGCGCCTCACAATGCATTACAGCCTTTCCTACCTTCTTACTGGTTCCCGCAGCCAGGGTGATGAATTACACATCGATACGGCTATTGAATCAAGGTTGTTTGATGACCTGGTTGCTTCCTTGGAGTTGAATTACATGTGGAGGGGGGCTACCAAGAGGAGACAAACCTACCAGGCATTGCTCGTGTCTCCCTATGAGAAACCAAAGGATTATTCTATTACCATAGATGAGAAAAGCGGCCACACCTTATTTCTGGCCCCTGGGTTCAGGTTCATTACGCCATGGGGCCTTCAACTGGAAGTAGGGGCAAGGTTTCCTATAATAAGGCCTGGGCGTGACAGTGGGCCGCTCGAAAGGTCCGTGTTCCATGTCGGTCTTCTTTGGGCCTTCTTTTAGACCTGGGCCACGGTCCTTACCCGGGCCGTGTCTCTTTACGTCCAGGAGTATGATATGAAGACACGAACCCTGTGGGTGAGTACATAATCGATCGTATTTTTTTATAGAGTTCTTTTTAGCCATGGACACAAAGGGGCACATGGGTGGAAATGATTTTTAGTTACTATATGTCCTTGTGGGCCTATAGCTAATAACTGGGTGATATTTTACCGTGAAAATACAGAGTCTATGGGCTGTATCTTCATGTATTGGGGTGCGGACCAAGGTACGGGCCGCATGGAAGTTTAGATAGAAACCATGGAAAGATCCGCATGGATATTGGCCATTGCCCTTTGCATTTTCTGCCTGGTTTCCTTGCCCTGGATCTGCCAGGCAGGCCCTGGTCAGACCTTCCAAGAGGCCGTTTTCGAAGACAATGAGATCTTTCAGAACAATCTCGTTGGAATAAGGGTGGCCGGGGACCTTCCTGTCCACATGAACGGAAACAATATCTACTCAAACGGTCGGGCCGGTATAATCCTGGGATGGGGGGCACGTGCTAGAATCACGAGGACCAATGTCCATGGCAATCATGACAGCGGTCTTAGGATCGGGGGGAGTGGATGCGTTGAGGTGGTGGACTGCCGGGTATTTGCCAACCAGAAGTCCGGCCTGCTCATTGAGCCACAGGGAAGGCCCCCCCATGGCAACACAAGGCTAACGATATTAAATTCCAGGGTCTATGCAAATCAAAAGGCAGGTATCAGGTCCAGGATAGGCCCTGGTTTCAAGGCCCTTTTATCGGTTGCAGGCTGTTCCATATACCGGAACCTAGATGCAGGGATCAGGATCAGGAATCTTACCCACCTTACGGTGGACAGGTGCTGGATAAGGCGAAATGGGATGGCCGGTATCATATCCTTTGCATCTCCGGATGATCCGATTCTGGATATAATCGATAACAAAATATGTTTCAACTCAGGTCCTGGTATCTTGGTGGTCCAGGGTCGATCCGGGCATAGCGGGATAAGGGGTAACTGGATCTATAACAACCTTCGCTCAGGCATTGTATGTGGCTTGTGGAAGGGACATGGTTACAAGGTGGGCAGGCTTCCCATTATTGGCAACGTGGTTGTCTCGAACGGTGCAGATGGCAAGGGGGCTGGCATCCGTTGGACCGGCAAGGGGAAGGTGTCTATCCAGGGGAATGTGATCGCCTACAACGTTTCTGCTGGCATTCGTTCAAAGGGCTGTAAGGGATACGCAGCCAATCTGCTCTTTGCAAACGGCAAGGCCGCCAGGTGCTGTGAGGATCCATATACCGCTCCATTCATGGTGGAAAGCATCCAGTATGGTGGCTGTGCTGGAAGGGGCAAAGGGGACATCATAACCGACCCCCAGTTCATGGACCCGGATGCCTATGACTTTCGGTTAAAGAAGGGATCGCCCGCCCGGGGAATTCTGTATGGCAAGTAAGGTCCTTGCGATACTACAGTGTCTCATCCTGTTTTCGTTTTCAGGCTGTGCCCTTAACCAGTTACCTGCCAATGAAAACAAGACGGTTGTGCACGGCTCAACGGCTAGGATCCCTGAAGACAATCGGCAAGGGCGGATTAGGCCCCTTGGTTTCCCCATGCATTGGGGAGGTAGCAAGGGTACAAGGTGTCTGGATTGCCATGTTGATCATACACGTCATGCCGAAATGGGTAGAAAGGGAGGAGGGGGTGCCGGTGTGCATCGATGCCTGTCATGCCATCAGGGCTGCGGTGCCAGGCTGAGGACCGCTACGAGAAGCTCTAGAGGGTGCCTTGGGCCTATTCGTTTCAGCGGCCCTGGCCCTATTCCAGCAAAGCCCCTTTTGATAACCGCATGCAACCTGTGCCATCCAAGGGAATACAAGGAATTTTCCACCTATACCACCATGCATTCCCAATTGTCATGCACTACATGTCATCACGTGTGGCATGGAGTCATTCCCAGGTGTACACAGTGTCATCCCCCGCACGGTGCAGGGTTGAACAACATGGCTTGTACGAAATGTCATCCTCCACACATGGTATTAAGAATAAGATTCCCAGCAGGATCACCCAATAACCTATGTACAGGCTGCCATCGTGGGGTATATAGGGACATGAAAGAGGCCGGTGATGGGCACCGGGCGCTTTCTTGTATCTCTTGCCACCCTGGTGAGCACGGAACAACCAAAAGATGCATCCAGTGCCATAAAGGAGTCCACAAGGGGCAAAAGGGGAAGGGGATTTCTGCGAAATATTATGTGTGCACACGATGTCACGGCCAGGCCCACGCACTTATCGTTCATCCTAGGGAGCACTAACTAATCCCCTAGGACCAGGCCCTGTTAGCCTGTTAGTTGCTGGCAGGTTATTTACTACGATCCAAATGGTATTTGACATGTGCCCTTATCCTCAAGGATGGGGCAGCGTCTTTTCCAGTCCCTGGCAGGTATGGGGATGGTTTGTCTGGCCATTCTTGACACCCTGTCGGCAAGCTCAACGGATAGGCCCGTGTGTATCCTTGGATTTAGGGCCGCATCCAGCGCCCTTCGATCAAGGAGACCTGCCGTATCCTTGTCCTCAAGCAGGATATCGATAGGCCTTTTGCCCTGTGCCCTGGCAGCCATTGATGCCTCATAAACCAATTGATGGGCCCTGGAAAGGCCGATCTTGTCTGCCAGGAGGAACATCAGGGCCTCTGAGGATATGAAGGAGGCTGCCTCTACCAGGTTTGCTTCTATTCTTTTCTTGTGTACTACCAGCCCCTGGATAATCCTTTTCATGAGGGAGAGAATAGCGGCAAAGAATAGGCAGGTGTCCGTAACACTGACCCATTCCATGCGAACTGCCCTGTAGTCACGTTCGTGTTCGTTGATCAGTCCCTCAAGCCCAAGCCCGGCATTGGCCTTGATAAGCCTTGAGAGTACCACTACCTGTTCGCACATCTCAGGGTTTACCTTGTGGGGCATGGTGCTGCTTCCGACCTTGCCCATGTGGAAGGGTTCTTCCAGCTCTCCAACCTCGCTCCTTGATAGCGTTCTTATTTCATTGGCTATGCGGCCAAGTCCTCCTGCAATGATTCCGATCGTGCACAGGAGGTCGGCTATGCGGTCCCTGGCTGCATGCCAAGAGCAAGGCGGTGGTTTAAGCCCCAGGTGATTGGAAAAGACCTCAAGCAGCTTCAAGGCCCTTTTGCCCAGGGCATCCATTGTCCCGACCCCACCGAACAATTGGCTTACGAGCACCCTGTCCTGGCATGCAAGGAGCCTTTCATGGCCCCTTGACAATTCATCCAACCAACTGGCGATCTTAAGTCCCAAGGTCATGGGCAGGGCCTGCTGGCTGTGGGTCCTTCCGGTCATTGGAAGGCCCTTGTATCTTTCCGTAAGCCCTATGAGGCCATGTATGATCAGTTCAAGGTCACGAAGGGCGGTTTCCAGGTAATCCTTGAGCTCAAGAACAAGGCCGGTATCCTGGATATCCTGGGTGGTGGCGCCATGGTGCACGTAACTTCCTGAATCCTCATCCAGTATCTCCCTCAGGGCATTGAGAAGCGGTACAAGGGAATGGCCGGTATGCTTAATTTCCCTCTTTACCTTGGAGAGGTCTATTAGCCTTATGTCGGCCTTCTCACCGATGGCCCTTGCAGCCCTAGCGGGAATGATGTCGAGTTGTGCCTGGGACCTGGCAAGCACCGCCTCCACGTGGAGCCATCTCTGGAACCTGTAGAGATGGCAGAATATCATTCTGGCCTCGCTTGTGGTATAACTTGCCCCGTAAAAGGGTGAATCAACTATGTGACAGATAGATTGGCAGCGCATCTTCGACCCTGGAGCAGTCAAGGTTTCCAGAGGGATTCAGGATCCTTTGCCCGCATGGACCGTATCTCTTCGAGGCAGTCTTTGACCATGTTGGCAGCGCAACCCGTGTAGATTTCCGGGTGATCAAGGAAGGAAAGGTCCTTTCCTGCAATAAGAGGACCAACATCCGGGTCGGCCAGTATGAAGTCCTTCAAGCTGGCGCCGGTATCCTGCACCATCTTTACCAGGTTACGAACCTTTGCCATGGCGTCCATCCTTCCCATGATGCTGGAAAGGGTCATGACCAGTGCCTCGGATACCGCCAGATCCCCCTGAAGGCCAAGGTTTTTTAGCATTCGCTCCTTATTGATCCTGAGGCCAGACAGGACGGTAATCATATAATGTAGCGCAGCCCCTGTATATATGCAGACTTGAGGCATGGCAAGCCATTCAGACCACAACCTTCTGGGGTCCCTTTCATGCTCATGTACCATTGCCTCCATGACCACCTGCGACAGATGCCTGACATGCCCTCCAATGGCCTGGACCCTCTGGCACAGGACCGGGTTGGATTTGTGGGGCATGGCGCTACTTGCAGGGGCGTTCCCAGGGGGAGGGGGTTCCTCGAGCTCCCTGATCTCGCTCTTTTGCAGTTGATAGATCTCATTTGCGATCTTTTCAAGGGTGCTGCAACATATGGCACATAGACCAGCAACTTCGGCTATCGTGTCCCTGGAATTGTGCCATGGGATGGAGGGAAGAATAAGGCCCAGGTGTTTCAATGTCGCCTCTGCCACTACCCGGGCCTTGTCACCAAGGGAAGCAAGGGTGCCGGCTGCACCACCAAATTGGCCTACGTTCAGGCGCTTGGCGACCTCCTTGAATCTTTCGATGTGTCTCCTGGTCTCTGCTGCCCAGATGGCGGTCTTCATGCCAAGGGTCGTAGGCAGGGCCTGTTGGCCGTGGGTCCTGGCTATGATGGGTGTATCCATGTTTTTACTGGCCAGATCGACGCATATGGTCTCGATCCTCTTCATATCCCTGTACATCAGCGAAAGGCTCTCACGCAGTTCCAGTATCTGGCAGGTATCTATGACATCCTGGGTGGTGGCCCCAAAATGGACATATTGGCCTGTTTCGGGGCTGCAGGCATCTTTTAAGGCATCTATGAGCGGGATCAATGAGTTGCGGCTCTTTTTATAGCCGTCTTTGAGGGCTTCGATATCCAGGTGCTCGATTTTCGCCTTACTCTTGATCTCCCTTGCCGCATCAGCAGGGATCATCCTCAACTCGGCCTGGGCAGTAGCAAGCGCTGCCTCGAAGTCAAGCCAGCGTTGAAGGCGCCTTTTTTCGTCAAATATACGGGTAAACTCCGTGGTGCTGAATACCAAGGGATTTATTTCGAAGTCAAAGGGATGGCAGGGCATGTCAGGGGCGCCTCAAGGGTTTGGTTCGATCGTTATCGGGACTTCCTTGTCTTTTATTCCCTCGTAGAAGGCCCTTATGACAGGATGCTTAACATCTACCATGGACACGATGAAGGTAAAGAGGCCGCTGTTGCGTGCCAGAACCGCGTCGAGTTTTGTGGGTGTATCCCGGAGCGGGTCATGGCTCCACGCCACTGCATGTACGTGGTATGAGCCAGCTATCGTTAGCCCCTGGGTATCGCAAATCTTACAGCACTCCCTTAATTCTTCCGGATCCGTGATCCATCCCCTTTTGGATAGGGGGGTCTTAGAGGGGATGGCACTTTGTGACATGATCCGGTCCATGTAGCCCTTGTACGGCTCTATGGCCCTGAGGTTCTTCTTCAGGGGAAGGATCAGGCTTATCAGGAAGTCTGGGCCATCAAATGTACCGGCCACGAGGCCATAGGCCCTTTTCGTGCGGTCCTCTCCAGGCAGAAACCTGCCGGCGAGCTTCCGGTTGCAATGATATATGATCTCATCCCATTTTGAACAGGGTAGGTGGAACCGTTTAATCCCTTTTATCCTCTTTCCCATTTGTCTTGCCTGTTATCCCAAACCTTCATGCAGTGCGTATCCTCCACGCACTGCATGAAGGTTTGGGATTATACGTGGCCACTTAGAACCTTTTCCAGGGCCGCCGGTATGTGCCTTATTATTTCACTTACCTGGGTGGCCGGGGTGGGATTGGCAAGTTTACCTGCTACACGGTTTAGCCTGCCTGCAATTGTGCATGCATCTACATGATCTTTGCCGGCATAGATCATTGCGCTTATCGTGCCTGTCACCATGTCCCCGGTGCCGCCAACAGGTTCCAGTGTCTCGATATTGGGGCTGTCGATACGTTCTATTATGTTGCCATCCTGGCATATGTAGTCTGTCTTGCCCTTTATGAACATGGTAGTGGCGGCATTTTTAAACTTGTAGGCCTTCTTGACCAGCTCCGGCACGTCTTCTTCCATATGGAACATGAAGCCCCTGGTATAGGTTGGATGTGCAGCCTTTTCATCTGCCAGGAATGCTGCCTCTCCCAGGTCAGGCGTAAAGAGTTGGTATTTGCGGGCATCTCCGCCTGCTTTGGCCACGTACATGCCACCAGCATCGGCCAGGAGTACGGGGGGATGTGCCATGGAATCAACGGCCGCAAGTACCTTCTTGTTGCGGGATATATCGGGCATAATATAGTGGATAGTAACGGTATCAGGCCTTAGGCTGGGTAGATTTTCAGCCAGGAATTCGTATATCTTTACACTGCCTTCCCTCGATCCTATGTCCCCGGCCACAACCCCATATGGGGCATCTAGCCCCATGGCCTGGGTGATATGACATACGACCGAGATCATGGCCGCTGTTCCGCGGTCTATATCCACGGATCTTCCGTCGATTACTATTTTATCCCCTGTCAACCGTGCCTTGCCTGTCAACAAGGGCAGATCCCTGTCAGGAATCGTGCCTGCCAGAAGAAGCATCTTTTTCCCCCATGATTCTAAGTAATTCTTCCCGTGCCGTGCCAAGGGAATAGGCACAGAGGGAAAAGCCTATCTTTATAGGGTCAGGTGCCTGCCCTATGGGTTTGCCTACCATTTCACGCGCCAGATAGGGCACATCCGGGCAGCCGCCGCCAGAGATATTTACTATTACAAGGGTCTCTTTATCCACCGTAATCTTCATGTTGGCGGCCCGTACCATGAGATAACGGCCAAAATCCTTTGTACGGACGAGCTTTAAGGGTTCTAGGGTGTCAGAGGATATGCGTATTACCTCGAGCGGTGGCAATCCGACGGTATCGAGCAGCCTTCTGATACCTAATTCCTCCACCAGGGGATATTCTACCGACAGGTCGCAGCCAGTACGGTACTTCGGCGGGGGGCTTACAACCTTTATCTCGTAGCCCTCTTCTTTAAGGATCTGTTCGACCTGCATGACAGAGCCTGCATCAGGATAGATAAGAAGCCCCCTTGTTGCCGGTTTTCCGTTGCCGGATGTCTTTCTTCTGTTTTTTTTGAACCACTTCATGAGTTACCCCACTACCACTTGGGAACATCCTGTTTTTTGTCTACGTAGGTCCTTGTGTTATCCACGGTTAATCAGTGAATGCAGGCCCTGGCGCCCATTAGATGCCGCTTAGGAAGAAATTCCATCTTTCTTCAAGGTCTCTTCCCGGGCCAATTCCCACGGGTCCAGTATATACAGGATCAGAGGGAGAGGGAATGGAAAGATCCATTTCCACCACAAAGGCCCTAAGGAGCCTTCTCTTGTCCCTGCCATCCGGCTGTAGAAGTTCTGCATCTGTAACCTTGCAAAGCCTCCTTGCCAGAATTACAAAGATGCCTATCTGTGGTTGCCTGTTGTGCTCCCTGTACCAATTGGGTCCAGGCCTTGGAAAGGCTACTGCCACCACGTCTCCACCTGCCCCGTAGAGTCGCAATGCCCCCAGAAAGGTATTTGAACCTGTAAGTCTTCTAACTATCTTTCTTGCAAATCCATCGTCTATCCTTGCCTTTACCAGGGGGGCCTTTACAAAGATAAGCTCGACTGGACCCTTGCCAGCCGTACCCTTGATGGCGGGAAACCTGTCCATGACCCGTAAGAGCATGTTGCGGAACCGGTGTACCAGCATTCTCTGGAAGCACCTTTCATAATTGCCTATTGGGTCCTGACCCAGGGCATCGAGATCCAGCGTGCAGGTAAAACCTGAAAGCACCCGGCATTTTTGTGGGTCTTTAAGGAAATCCTCTGGAAGTAAATTGCCTTCAGGACGGATATGGGCCACCAGCAGTTCAAGCCTTGTTGCATTGGCCCGGGGCCTGCCAGCCCATCCGCCCGGAAGCCCTATCAATATGACTGCCTTGTCATGGCCCGTGATCCCAAGCCTTGAGATCTGCTCAGACAGGCTCTTTGAAGAAATCACTGCCCTCTTTATTCTGTCCATTACGCCGCGCCGTCCAATCCCGCCATAGGGTCCCTTTAGCAACAGGATCCTTCCATTGTCCAGGCTCACAAATGCCCCTGCCGCTGTCGGCATTGTTGCTGGCAGGTTCGTTAGTTTTAGCCCTATGAAGGGCACCTTCGTGGTTCTGGCCTTTATGTACTGGATGCCGTGTCCTACAATGACGGCCAACCCTATCACTATGATGATCTGAAGGGGAACGACTATCCAGCGAGGCAGGTCAGCGGCTGGCAATCTTGCCATGAATCGTGCAATCTTTTCATCCCCTGGAACGATGAAGCTGGTTCTTCTCCGGTAGTCTTCATACGCCTTTCCAAAGAGCCTTTCACACCTTTTTTCCTCGGATAGTGCCAGGCGGTAATATAGATACAACATGAGGAAGAAGGCTATAAAGGTGATGAAACGCCCCCAGGTAATTATTATCCCCATGCCAAACAATGCCAGTGCTATGTATTGTGGATGGCGGATCCTGCTATAAAGACCGGTAGTTACGAGACCCCTGTGTCTGATTTTTGCCGTGTAAATTTGGGCTGCTGCCACAAGGAAGATGGTAAGCCCCGCCACCATCATGATGGGACCCAGGGGAAACAGGGTCAGGACGGGAAAAACGAAGTGGGTGAGCCAGGCAGTATGGGGGTTTTGGTTCAGGTAATGGATGTGCAGGATGGAGCCGTAAAGAAAGCCTGCAAAGGGAAGCAGCATCCAGATTACCTCTACGAGGATCAGGAATACCCATAGGTTGAGAAGTAGTCTTGCCAGGCGTTTTAGTACGTGCATGGGTATATATCGAATGTCTTAGTCATGGGACAGCGTGGGATAATGATAACCCAGGTCCACCTTACCGGTGTCTGGTTTACCGTCTATTCGGGTGGATGCCATAGAGAGGCCGGCCTCTTGCGCATCTACCGTACCCGCATCTATACACGGGCTGTTTGAAGGTTGACCGGTAGCCTTGTGGGCAAGGTAATACCCATCTCGTTTGTCCCTATTCCCTGAAGAGACGAAGCCAGGGTCCTTTGAAATATCGCCATCTCCAGGGGAGAAGCCTATGAGGTCCTTTTGGTTTCCCCAGTAGTCATTGTGTTTGGAAATGATGGTGGCGCCCTTTGCATGCAATATTTCGGGGCCGGTATAATTTACGACTCCTGCGGTATTGTTACGGGTTACGATGTTGTTTTCAAGTATCACGTCAAAGCTACCTGGCGAAGGATAACCAAGTACCACCCCCCCGGCCATTTCCTTTTTCTTAAAGACCTGGTTGTTAGAGTCAATCGTATTGTTCGTGATGACTATTTTGCTGAGATTGAGTGAGGAAACCGAGATCCCGCTCTGCAGGTTTGCGAATATCAGGTTGTTATGTACCCTTATCGTTTGGCCGGAATACCTTCTTATGGTGGATACAGGGCTTACCACTATCCCTATAACGTTTGCATGGATCGTGTTGCCAGTGATATACGGTGCCGATACCTCCCTGCACCCTATGCCCACGAAGTTGTCATGGATATCGTTGGCCTCTATGCGGGGGGCCGCAAGTCCCATGCAACCTATGCCCGCTATTTTGTTATTGTATATCCTGTTATGGTCAATTAACGGGGTGCCGTTCCTGCCGTTTCCAATGCCTATCAGGTTGTCATGGATGCTATTGTCATGGACCCTGGTATTACTGGTCAATACACCCCTTCCGTGGATACCGATCCCTACATGTCCGTTTTCCATGATTTGATTGTCGAACACCTCGGGACTGGAATCCCAGATATTTATCCCGTGGCCCATATGTCCCGTTCCACCACCCTTGATGATGAACCCATGGATCTTCCCGGCCTGGTTGCCCAGGTAGGCGATCATGACTGCATTAACATCACCTTCCTTGCCGCCACCGTCTATCACCGGCCAATCTATCCCAGCCAGATCGATATTCTTGTCTATGACGATATTCTCCCGATAAACACCCCTTTGTACCACCACTTCATCACCTGGTTCAGCCGAGTCTATGGCGGTTTGAATGGTTGGATACTGTTCCGGCACATGCCTTTTGCCATCAGGGGCCTTGTTGGCTGTACATATGTAGATGGTGTCAGGGGCGCTTTTCATTCTGCCGTCACTTACCACGAGCTCCACAGCGAAACAGCCAGGTGCATCTATGGTCAGGGTGGGGCTTACGGTGTTTGACGAGGCCAAAATGGCTTGGCTGCCCCGGGGCCTGAATGTAATCTTCCAATGATAGGACAGGGATGCAGCGCCATTCGGGGCGGTGCTGGAGCCACCAAACAGGGTGATGGTATCCCCAACGTAGGCATCCGAGATGATCTTGCCTGCATGGGCAACAGGGCGTAGGGAAGGACCTGTTGGGATGGTGGAGGGCTCCTTCCCTTTCTGCGGCGCAGCCTGGCTGATTTTACCCACTTGCGCGGCATGTGATCCTTTGATTTTGCCGCCTTGTTCCCCCTTGATCGGTTTCCCCTGGGCATGATCCTTCAACAAACTCGTTATGGCCCATGGACCGCCGAAGGCCCCCATATCGTTTCGTCTGGTTCCCTGGGAGGGTGGGAAATGGGTATCCAGGAATGCCTTTTTAGGGTTTCCATGATCTATGGC
>WFZW01000143.1 GCA_015489365.1 Deltaproteobacteria bacterium
GGGGCTTTATGGATCGATACGTGGCCCAGGTGGAGGAGGCCGCGGCCTTTTTGCGCACCAGGCTTCCTGCCATGCCTGAGGTGTGCATGATGCTTGGCACCGGGCTTGGAGGGGTGGCCGATGCGCTGGAGGTGAGCTGGAGGGCGGATTACGGGCAGATCCCGTACTTTCCGGTCTCTACCGCGCCGGAACATGCAGGAAGGCTCCTAGTCGGCCGGATCGGCAAAACCAGGCTGGCCATCTTCCAGGGGCGTTTCCATTTTTATGAGGGTTATTCCACCAAGAGGCTTACCTTCCCGGTCAGGGTGATGGCCAGGCTTGGCGTAAAGGTAATGATCGGTGTCAATGCCGCAGGCGGGCTTAACCTGGATTTTGCGCCGGGGGACATCATGGTCATCCGGGACCATATAAACCTGATTCCTGACAACCCGTTGAGGGGGCCGAACGTGGATGAATGGGGGCCAAGGTTCCCGGACATGTCCGCGGCATATACCCCTGGGCTGCGCAGGGCAATCCATGAGGCAGGGGCGAGGCAGGGGATATCGCTCAGGGAAGGGGTTTTCGTGGCGGTCCCTGGCCCCAGCCTTGAAACACCCGCCGAGACCAGGTTCCTGCGTCTTGCAGGGGCGGATGCCGTGGCCATGTCCCTGGTGCCAGAGGTGATCGTTGCGGTACATGCCGGGATGAAGTGCCTTGGCATCTCGATCATAGCCAACGTAAACGATCCCGATAACTTCAGGCCCATCTTGATAGAAGACGTGGTGGCACAGGCAGAGAAGGCCGAAAGGCGGCTGGAGGCATTGCTGGTTGCCTTTCTGGAGGATTTCCCTGTATGGAGCGAGTAGAGCTGATCGTAACCGGTGAATACGTTGTCGTTGATCCAGCAAGGCCCTGGATCGAGAACGGGGCCATTGCCGTAAACCATGGGCGCATAGTATCGGTTGGCAAATCAGGTGGGATAATGGGCCGTTTCGAGGCAGAAAGGGTGCTTTCGAGGCCGCACGGGTTAATCATCCCTGGTTTGATCAACGCCCATACCCACGCATCCATGGTGCTTTTCAGGGGGCTTGCCGATGACCTTCCCTTAAAGACGTGGCTCGAAGACCACATATTCCCGGCAGAGGCACATCTTACCCCCCAGTTGGTCTCCCTGGGTGCCGAGTTGGCATGCGCCGAGATGATCCGCAGCGGTACCACCGGTTTTGTGGACATGTATCTCTTCGAGGACCAGGTGGCCTCGGTGGTAGACAGGGTCGGGCTCAGGGGATGGCTTGGTGAGGGCGTGTTCGATTTTCCTTCCCCTGCGTTTGCCTCGGGTGAGGAGGCACTTTCTGAAACGCAGAGGCTTTTCGATAAGTGGCGGGGGCATGAACGCGTAACCATTACAGTGGACCCACACACGCCCTACACCTGCGCACCAGGGTTGCTCAAGCGGTGTCTTGAGGTCTCCAGGCGAAACGATATGATGATGGTCATCCACCTTGCCGAGACGGACTGGGAGAACGGTGAGATAAAACGCCGTTATGGTGCCTCCCCGGTAAGGCACCTGGAGAACCTGGGGCTTCTCGGGGATTGGTTGCTTGCAACCCACTGTGTGAGCGTTGGCCACAGGGACATCTCCATCCTTGCAAGGCATGACGTAAGGATCGCCCATTGTCCGGAAAGCAACATGAAGCTCGGTTCCGGGATAGCGCCAGTGCCTGCCTTCATAGAGGAGGGGATCACCGTGTGCCTGGGCACGGATGGCGCGGCAAGCAACAACGACCTGGATCTCCTTGGCGAGATGGATACCGCGGCCAAGTTGCCCAAGGGGATCAACAGGGATCCAACCCTCTTGTCAAGCGTGGAGGCGCTCCAGATGTCCACGTCATGGGCTGCCGAGGCCCTTCATCGCAGCTCTGATCTTGGTACCCTCGAAGAGGGAAAATACGCGGATTTCGCGGTGATCGACCTTGACAAGGTGCACCTGAGGCCATGTTACAATCCAGTCTCACAGGTAGTATACGCGGCAGGGGCTGGGGACGTGCAGGACGTGGCAGTGGCAGGCCGCCTCTTGATGGAGGACGGAAGGCTTGTCACCATTGATGAAAAAGGGCTCATGGAGAGGCTTTCGAAGGAGACCGTGTATTTCAAGGGCCGGGTAAAGTAATTTCTTATCCGAAGATGCATTTTTTAATCAGCCATGGGCACACAAGGACATACATGGACAAGGGGCAAAATGCCTCCAGGGCTGCATGAAAGCCTGGGATTGGTCTATGGCAACAGCTCAAAGGCCTTGTCCACGGCCTCCCTGGTCGTGCTTACGTAGTGGATGTCAGGCAGGTGTTGCCACGTCTTTAACCCTATGACTGGCTTCCACATCTTGAGGGCAAGGGCAATCTCCGAAAGGGTGCCGTGTGAGCCTGATATGGCGATCAATACCTCGCACGAGCGGACCAGTATCACGTTCCTGGCATGGCTCATGCCCGTAACTACCGGCACTGTTATGAACGGGTTTGCATCCGAGACCTTGGCGCCAGGAAGTATTCCAACGGTGGTGCCTCCTGCCTCGACTGCGCCCTTGGCCGCCGCCTCCATTACCCCTCCCAGGCCGCCGCAGTAGAGGATAGCCCCTCTTTCGGCCACCATTCGTCCTGTCTCCTCTGCCAGCTGCCTTATGTCATCATCGCATAGGCCGGCCCCTATGATCCCTATTCTTCTGTTAGTCAAAGTAACCATTTTATCAGGATATAGCCTCCGATCAGCAGGATCGTAAATATTATGGTGCAGAGATTGAAATACCTTTCCAGGAGGCCTTTTACCGATGGCCCAAAGGCATAGGTGGCTGCTGCCACGAGAAAGAACCTGCCTGCCCTGGAGATGACCGATGCCAGGGAAAAGGTGGCGAAATTGATCTTGAATGCCCCTGCAGTGATGGTAAAGAGCTTGTATGGCAGTGGGGTGAACCCACCTATGGCCACGGCCCATGCGTCGTAGTGGCGATAGAGATCCTGGACCGTGTTGTACTTGTCACCAAGGTGATAGAAGGAAAGGATTTGCTGGCCAATGGTATTCATGAATTGCCATCCCATGGCATATCCGGCCATGCCCCCCACAACCGATCCTGCAAGGGCTATGGTCGCCCAGTGGAAGGATTTTTTGGGCCTGGCAATGGAAAGGGCAATGAGCAGGACATCCGGTGGAATTGGGAAAAAGGATGCCTCTGCAAAGGCAAGGCAAAAGAGTGCATAGCCTGCATTGGGCCTTTCCGCCCAGGAAACCACCCAGTCGTAACACTTCCTGATGAAGTTGGTAGGATAAAATGGTGAGGAGGTTATGCTCGCCATCCGTGATCCCCCACGAGTTTTACGAAACGCACCCCTCCAAGTCGTTCCTCGTGCAGCCTGTTGCCGGATTTCGTCACCTTAAGCAGTACCTGCGAATATTCGTCCCCCACGGGTATCACCAGGACCCCTGGATCTGCCAGCTGCTTTAACAGGGGTTCAGGGACCGAAGGGGAACCGGCGGTCACCAGTATGGCATCAAAGGGTGCCTCGTCAGGCCATCCCCATGTTCCGTCGTCCAGCTTGAGCACCACGTTCGTGTATCCAAGCCGGTCCAGGACCCTTCGTGCCGTTGGAAGGAGATCAGGGATCCTCTCCACGCTGTAGACCTTGCCGGCAAGCTCGGCCAGTATGGCGGTCTGGTAGCCCGATCCTGTGCCTATCTCCAGGACCTTCTCGCCTCCCTTGAGCCCAAGTGCCTGGGTCATCAATGCTACTATGAATGGCTGAGATATGGTCTGGCCATGTTTTATGGGGAGTGGATAGTCGCTGTATGCCTGGTCCCTGAGGGCCTCATCCACGAAAAGATGCCGCGGCACCTTCCTGAATGCCTCGAGGACCCGTGGATCGGTGATTCCCCGGTTTTCTATCTGGCTTGCGACCATCCTCTCCCTGGCAAGCCTGTACTGGTCATTGGATATTTTGTCAGGTCTTTTCGACATAATATACCGCCTTTTTGACCTTGCCATCCTCCAAGATGATCTGGAGTCCCTCAACCTCGGCCTTACCGAGGTGCCCTCCCAGGAACGGGAGATGCTGCCAGAAATGCCTATGGACTACGTAATAATACCATTCTTCCCTGCCATCACCGGCCTTTCTTATGGCCTGTGGAGGGCCGAGTAACTCGGTGACCTCCTGCTGGCTTTGGCCCGGCTTGATCATG
Organism: Deltaproteobacteria bacterium; assembly: GCA_015489365.1. Lineage (GTDB taxonomy): Bacteria > Desulfobacterota > Dissulfuribacteria > Dissulfuribacterales > QOAL01 > S143-34. The sequence continues at coordinate 4,207 of WFZW01000143.1, forward strand.
GAGGCCTCAACAGGAAGATAAGTCCTTGGGGTCCCGGCGCAAGATAAAAGTCCCAGGGCCAACGTGCCGATAAGGAATAAGGTAAGGAACTTGCAAGGTTTCGATTTCATCATTTGGTTTCGTTTTTTATACATTGTAAGCTATGTCCCGGTGGCCTTTTCCATGGTTCATTATAGGATCGAGATGTTCCTGCTTCCGGATGCTCCTTCATGCACGGGATGCTTTGCCGCAAGTGGCGCTCGTGGGGTAAATCGTCATATCTTGCTAATGTACTATGGATAAAGTCAGGTGTGCAATATGCTTGTCTAAACCCTGGGATCGTGCAGTAGGGTTTTAAACCCGGATCCACCCTCTATCCAGGTCCATGTGGCTGGGTGTAAGGGTGACGGAGGATCAAGACATGAGATGTCCAAAATGTAAATTTATAAGCTTTGATTATCTGAAGACATGCGGTAAGTGCGGCATGGACCTGTCAAATATATGGGAGGAGCTTGGCGAATTCACCAGGGAGGGGGAAGATTTTTCCTGGTTCTTTAACCGGGATGAAACCAGTGATACGCCCTCAGGGGTTACCAGGCAGGAGAAGGGCCCGGTGGACCTGGATGCCATAGATGTCTCCGACCTGGTTCCAGAATCCATGGAGAACCTGGAGGAATTGAAACAAATCGATCCCGAGTCACTCGAAAAGGTGGCGAAGGACAAGGGGTTTCAGCAGGCGCTTAACCAGGTGGTAGACGAATAGGGGCCCTTAAGGGACGGCTGCCTTTGTCTGAAGATACATTTTTTGCCTAGCCATAGATGCACAATGACCTACATGGACAAGGGACAAACCGTGTGAAAGTTCTCCCGGCACTTGCAAATATCCACCTTATGGACTAGATATATCTCCTGCTGGGCGGTTAACTCAGTGGTTAGAGTGCCATCCTCACACGGTGGAAGTCACTGGTTCGAATCCAGTACCGCCCACCATATCCCCCGTTTGAACGTATAAGCTCAGATTATGCACTTCAAGCGCCTGTCCCCCGCCTTTCATCTTTGGCAAACTTGTAAGCTGCATAATCCGGGATGAAATTTCTTTGGTTTCCCTACCCCTCCTGAAGAGGGGTTTTTTTTAGACAAACCAGGCCCTCAAGTTAGGAGTATAAACTATGGCAGAAAAGATAAAGAAGATACTAGTTGCCAACCGTGGGGTTCCTGCCGTCAGGATCATGCAGACATGCAGGGACAGGAAGATTCCCACGGTTGCCGTCTACAGTACCCCTGACAGGCTATCCCTCCACGTCATGGTGGCCGATTCAGCGGTTCACATAGGCGATGCCCCCCCGGTGGAGTCCTATCTCAACATGGACAAGATCATCAACGCCGCACTGGAACAGGGCGCCAACGTGATACACCCTGGCTGGGGTTTCCTGGCTGAAAACAGCCAGTTCGCACAGATGGTCATGGATGCAGGGCTCTTGTGGGTAGGGCCGTCTCCCAGGGTCATAAGGCTCATGGGTGACAAGATAGAGGCCAAGAAGATGGCGATAAGGGCAAACGTCCCGACCATACCCGGTATCAGCGACGTAAAGGATGTGGACCAGGTAAGGGAATGGATGAAGAACGATGAGGTCTCCTTTCCCATAATGATAAAGGCCTCTGCCGGTGGTGGTGGAAAGGGCATGGTGAAGGTGGAAAGGGACGAGGACCTGGCAAACGCCATTTCCCAGGCCCGGTCCGAGGCCAAGAAGGCCTTTGGGGATGAAAAGCTGCTTGCAGAGAAATACATAGAAAGGGGACGCCACATAGAGGTCCAGGTGGTGGCGGACGAACACGGTAACGTGATCCACCTCTTCGAAAGGGAATGTACGCTCCAGAGGAGGAACCAGAAGATCATTGAGGAGGCGCCGTCCCCGTCCGTAAACGAGGATCTTCAACGAGAGATATGCTTTACTGCCGTAAGGCTCATGCGCGAGATCGGTTATACCACCGCCGGGACGGTGGAGTTTATCTTCGACAGCTCTACCAAGAGGTTCTATTTCCTGGAGGTGAACACCAGGCTCCAGGTGGAACACGGGGTTACCGAGTTGATTACGGGCCTGGATGTGGTCGGGATAATGCTCGACGTGGTACAGGGAAGGCCCTTTGATTTCTTCCAGTCCGATATACATCCAAACCGCTGGGCACTGGAGGTTCGGATCAATGCTGAGGATCCCAGGACCTTCAGCCCCTCGTTTGGGACCATCACCAGGTTGCAGATACCCCATGGCCCTGGTATCCGCGTTGCCTCAGGGGTATATGAAGGTGCGGACATCCCACCCTATTATGATTCCCTGTTCATGCTTCTTCTTACCGCAGGCCGTGACCGTGATACGGCAATAAGGGCCATGGATCGTACACTTAGCCGGAATTTCCGGGTAGAGGGCGTCAAGACCCTGGCCCCATTGCTGCTTAGCATAATACGTCACGAGGCCTTCCAGCGTGGGGATTTTTCAACCAGGTTCATAGAGAACCACATGGACGAACTGGTCTCCATGTTCAAGGAGAAGGACAGCCAGGACGAGGTGCTAAAGATCGCAAAGTATGTGGCTGAGATATCAGCACTTGGACCGCAGGAGTGGATGTAATATGGAAACGCATTCGAAGATATTCAGGCCTGGGATGAGCCCCAGGGAGATAGTGGAAAGGGCCAGGGGCCTTGACGGGGTAGCCATAACCTGCACCGGGATGAGGGATGCCGGGCAATCGGATTTCAAGAACCGCCACCGGATCCATGATCTTAGAACCCTTGCCCCCTTTTACGAGGAGATGAATCTGTTTAGTTCCGAATGCCACGGTGGGGCAAGGTGGCACGTGGGGATCATGAATCGCAAGGAAAGTCCCTTCGAGGAGATAGAGATCCTGAGGCAGGAAATGCCAAGCGTGCTTCTCCAGACCCTCATACGTGAGACCAACCTTTGGGGCTACAGGCCTTATCCCAAAAACGTGATCGAATACGTGGTGGCCAACGTGGACATAGACGTCTGGCGTTGCTTTTCCTTCTTGAACGACATAAGGAACATGCGAGCAGTGGCCGAGGTGGTCATGAAACGCGGCAGGCTCTTTCAACCGGCGATCTCGTTTACCCAGGCAGACTGGACCACGGATGAATATTACCTCAGTGTAGTACATGACATAGTCGACCTATGCGGTGGCACCGACGAGATCATCCTGTGTATCAAGGACATGGCAGGCGTTGGCAGCCCGGAACGCATAAGGACCCTCATAGATTCCATCAAGCAGTCATATCCTGAGCTGGTCGTACAATACCATCGTCATGCAACCGATGGCCTTGCCATGCCGGCGCTTCTTGCGGCTGCCCAGGCTGGCGCAAATATCCTTGACGCCGAGGAGGACTCGCTGACCAGGTTCTATGGCCAGGCCCCCTTGCTTGGTCTTCATGCCTATCTCGAGGAATCGGGCATCAAGGTGCTCTTGAACCGGGAGGCAGCGGAGAAGGCGGTCCAAAAGGTCAGGGAATGGATCGGTCATTATGAATGGGCAGAATCCCCGTTCAAGGGGTTTGATCACAACGTGACCCGCCACCGGATGCCAGGCGGTGCCTTTCCAAGTTCCTTCGAACAGGCGGAAAAGGGTGGGTTTTTGCACCTCATGCCGGCCATTCTTAAGGTCATGTCCCTTTATAATAGGATCGTGAAATATTTCGATGTCACCCCTGGTTCGCAGATAACCTGGGTCACGTGCAGCGGCATAGTGAACAAGTATGACAAGGAAAAGGGCCTTTCAGGGGTGGAGCATGTAATCAAACTCCTTGGCAAGTTTGTGGACGAAAAGGGACAGGATTTTTCGGCCATGGAGCCTGAGGAACAGGAGGAACTGCTCACACTGTTTAGAAATGCCCCTGGGGATTTTAAGAATCTCCTTCTGGGTGGATACGGAAAGCTCCCCATGGGGTGGCCGGACGAATGGGTCTACCAGAGCGCCTTCGGAGCGGAATGGGAGGAGAGGCTTGCAGAGCGAAAGGAGCTTTCACCACTTGATACACTGGAACCAGACGACCTGGAAAAGATCAGGAGCGACCTTGGTGTAACCATCGGCAGGCCGCCCACGGAAGAGGAATTCATCTTGTACCTCATGCATCCCAAGGATGCCCTGACCATGTTCGAGTTCAGGGAAAAGTACGGGGAAACCCCCTTCGTCCTTCCAACGGACGTATGGCGTGAAGGTCTCAAGAACTGCAAGGACAAGGTGGAGTTCGACCTGTGGGGCAAGCCCTACTGCATCGAACTCGTGTCCATCGGTTCCGAGCACGAGGGGCTCATCCATGTTGTCATGAAGGTCAATAACAAGACCAGGGTCTACACGGTAGAGACCCCGAGGGCCAAGAAGGCAGAGATCAGGATGGCCCAGGGGCCCGATGAGATAGGTGCCCCGATCAATGGTAATGTCTGGAGGATAGGAAATTCCGACAGGGGCACCCTGAAGTCAGGCGACATAGTCCACAAGGGTGAGGAGATTGCAAACCTCGAGGCCATGAAGATGGAAAACGCAATAGTCGCTCCATTCGATGCCCAGGTCGTGGAGATAGCGGTCAGGCTTAACGACTCCGTCCAGGAGGGCCAACTCCTGTTTGTACTCAAGAGGCTCGAGTGATGTCGGTACGGGCCGCCCGGTCAGATGCGTAGGTTTGCAGGCCTACATCTCCTGCACCTTGAAAGCGTGGACTCCACGAACAGCTACGTACTTTCCAGGCCCGATCTCCTTTTAAAGGCGGGCCTCGTGGTCTATGCGGATCATCAGACCAGTGGTCGGGGAAGGATGGGGCGCAGGTGGTTTTTGGGAAGCAGGGGCAACCTGGCCGCCTCGCTGGTCATCCAGCCTGACCTGCCCAAGGACTACCTTTCGTGTATGACACTCCTGGTGGGCCTTGGTGTCTATGAAGCCCTTTCCACCCTTGGACTCGAGGGGCTTTCCATAAAATGGCCCAATGACATACTGATCGCCGATAAAAAGGTATGTGGAATCCTGTGCGAGACCAGCGGGGCAGCGGGGCTACAGGCGATCGTGGCAGGAATTGGTCTCAATATAAGGGGAGATAGGGATGATTTTCCCCCTGAGGTACGCGGAAGGCTTACCACCCTTGAATCCCATGGCGTAAGGCCTAGCCGCAAGGAAATGCTCGAACTCCTGTTGGACCATGTAGACAGGGTGCTCTGCCTCGCAAGTGAAGGGCATGTGGATATGCTCCTCGACAAATGGGAGGGAAGTTCTTCATCCATCGGAAGGCGTGTGAGGTTCAGCCAGGATGGAAATACCCACGTGGCAACCATCGCCGGCCTTGGTCCCCATGGTGATCTCAGGGTGAGGCTCGCCGGCAGCGCCTCCTTGGTTACCGTGGTTTCAGGGGAGGTAGAATATCTTTGATGGAAAACCCACGGGGCCTTGCTTGACATGATCAGCACCTGGCACTAATTTCAACTAGCCGGATTTGGTGATTCCAGGTATTGGCCGGAACGAATGCCTCCTGATTGGCTGGAGATTGTGAGGCCATGGTTACAACCAAGTTCTTCGACGATGGACACCTTAAAACCCTTGATGAGGCGGTAGCCGTATCAGAAGAGGTTACCAGTGACCATTTTTCGCTTTCATCCGGCCATTGGATTCGAAATCCATATGAAATATGTACCTTGAAGGATGCAGGGACCGTGGATATCCCAGAGGGTGTGTTGGCACACTTGATGAGATTTGGAAGGCCGTTTATCAAGAAGAAGTTTGGCAAGGATATCCCATACTTTTACAGGATCTATCTGCACGACCAGAGAATTCTCGACCATACGAACGGGGGAAGGCGCAAGAGACTGTACCCACTCCTTATATATATAGTGACCCATGAGCTGGTACATATTGCCAGGTTCAGCCTTTTCAATTGTTTCTTTCGATCCGGTAGGAAGGGCGAGGAAGAAAGAATAGTTCATCGGCAAACCAGGTTGATCCTTTCGGATCTAAAGATACCAGGGCTGCCGTCAGTTCTGGAAAGATTTGCTCACTGTGCATGATGCAGGATCCCTGATCATGGCTTGCATACAGGGCCGTTTTACCTTCTGTGGCCCTGGTCCTGGATTTTTTTGAGGTAGCTTATTGAAACTATTAATTATTTGGAGGTGTTGTTATGCCAATTTATGAATATGAATGTGAATCGTGCGGGCATATCAAGGAAAATTGGCAAAAGGTCTCTGATCCGCCTCTTTCCACGTGCGAGAAGTGTGGAGGGAGGATGCACAAGCTGATTTCCCATTCATCCTTTCACTTGAAGGGATCGGGTTGGTACGTGACCGATTATGCTGGCAAGAAGAGCGGAAGTGAAAACGTATCTTCAGAAAAAAAATCCCATGAGAAGAAAAAGGATGGTAAGGGCACCTGTGATTCCTGTTCATGAGCCCTACAGGCCCTTAATTGATTCCTTTTCACATTTTTGCCAACACATGGAGCGGGTCTGCCGTCCGAGGGTGGGGACATGTTGATTGTAATGCATCGCCAGGCAGGTCCTGACGATATAAAAAGGGTTGTAGATCTCATCGAGGAGCATGGCTGGGTAGCCAAGTCCATCCCTGGTGGTGAACGAACCGCCATAGGTGTGCTCAAGAATCCTGAACCTGTAGACCCTGCCATGTTCCTTGATCTTCCAGGGGTTAGGGATGCAATACCCGTATCCAAGCCCTACAAGCTGGTAAGTCGCGAGATGCACCCTGACAATACCCTTGTCAGCCTTGGGGATGGCAAGGTGGTGATAGGCGGTGGCAAACCAGTCTTAATGGCCGGGCCATGTGCCATAGAAAGCGAGAAACAGGCGCTCGATATTGCCCGTGAGGTAAAAAAGGCCGGTGCAAAGATATTCAGGGGCGGGGCCTTCAAGCCCAGGTCATCTCCCTATTCCTTCCAGGGCCTGGGCAAGAAGGGCCTGGAGATACTGGCCAAGGTCAGGGAGGAAACAGGGCTTTTCATCGTCACGGAGGCCACGGACCACGAAGTCTGTGACATGGTAGAGGAATATACCGATATAATCCAGCTTGGCACCCGTAATATGCAGAATTACCGGTTGCTTAGAAGGGCAGGTCAGGCCAAGAAACCTGTCCTATTGAAGCGTGGTATGTGGGCCACCGTGGACGAATTCCTGATGGCAGCCGAGTACATAATGTCAGAGGGAAATGACCAGGTGATCCTGTGCGAACGCGGGATCAGGACCTTTACGAGGCATTCACGAAATACCCTTGACTTGAACGCCATACCCTATATCCAGAGGGAGAGCCACCTGCCCATCGTGGTGGATCCAAGCCATGCCGCCGGGCGTAGGCACCAGGTTATACCGCTTGCCAAGGCGGCAGCGGCCATGGGCGTGGACGGCCTGATCGTAGAGGTCCACAACAATCCACAAAAGGCCCTGTCAGACGGACCCCAATCCCTTTACCCTGAACAGTTTTACCAACTGGTCTCAGGCTTAAAAGATATGAATATCAAGGTGTAAGCCGTTTGCGCTGTACCATCCTGGGCATGAAGATATAGGCCCTTTGTCCAATCGTGTCCTGCTAATCAAAAAACGGCAAGGGCCTATATCGCTGTGCAAAAGCCCAGGGTCCAAACGGGGCTTGTCAAAGCACTGGCCGTATGTTAATGAACAATGGCTTTCATCATGGCGGCGTAGCCAAGTGGCTAAGGCGACGGTCTGCAAAACCGTTATTCCCCGGTTCGAATCCGGGCGCCGCCTCCATTGCATAATAGAATGGATTGCTCCAAGGGGATGCAATCCATTTTTAGTTTCGGCATAACTGCTAAGTGGCACCGTCCACGTCCGGTGTAATAGTGCAGTATTTATTATTAAAGGGCTTCTTTTGCCATGGACACACAAGGACATGCGTGGATTTTCAAGTTTAACCGGGTGAGGAAGGCTCCAGGTGCCCAAGGCTGAATAAACACGTTTTGTCCATATTCCTTGAGGCTGTTTCCTAGGCCTCTTTCTTGTTTGACCGCGGGTTATTACATGCGAATAGTGATCATGGGGGCCGGGGAAGTCGGCCGTCATCTATGTCAACAACTATCCCTCGAGGACCACGAAGTGGTCTTGATAGACAGGAACCCTGAACACCTTAGGAGGGTTGAAAGGGAACTCAATATCCTTGCCATCGAGGGCAACGGTGCATCGGCAAAGGTACTTGAACAGGCCGAGATATCAAAGGCAGACCTGTTCATCGCGGTTACGGATATCGATGAAGTCAATCTCATTGCCTGCATCATGGCAAAGCAATACGGGGTCCTGAGACGTGTAGCCAGGGTCAGGAACAAGGAATACCTTGCCGCTGATTCACCGGTTAATGAGCACCGTCTTGGTATCGATCTTCTTATCAATCCTGACCAGGTAATGGCCCAGGAAATACTCAAGATCAGCAGGATCTCCGAGGCCTTTGAGATCGTCGATTTTGCCCATGGCGAGGTCCTCCTGGTAGGTTACCAAATAAAGGAAGGCAACCCGATCTGTGGTATTACCCTGGCGGACCTGAGGGCACTTAAGGGGCTTTATGATTTCGTGGTGGTGGCAATCGTTCGCTCGGGCGAGACTATCATTCCCAGGGGTAGCGACAGGATCCAGGCAGACGATCGCCTGTACCTTGTGGTCCAGAGGGAGGATATGGCGGCAGTAGAGGGGCTTTTGAACGTCCGCAGCCATTTGCCCAGAAGGGTCTTCATAATAGGTGGCGGCCAGGTGGGCCTGGAGGTGGCCAGGGGACTTGAGAAGGAAAAGGTAGATGTGTTCCTGGTGGAAGCAGACGCCAAGAGGTGCGAATTGCTGGCCGAGTGGCTGGACAATACGGTCGTACTGAATTTCGATGGCCTGGATGCCCAGGATCTAATCTCCGAGGGCATAGACAAGGCAGATCTGCTCATCGCTGTCACCAACGGGGATACTACCAATATACTAGCCAGCCTGCTGGCGAAACATCACGGGGCTCATAAGTGCATCACTCGCATAAGCCGGCCGGATTTCATACCGCTTTTGGGAAAGCTTGGTATCGATGTGGCGCTCAGTGCAAGGCTTGTAGCGGCTAACATGATCCTGAGGTTCGTCCGCAGGGGGGTGATTCTCTCCGTTGCCACCCTTCTGGGAAGCGATGCCGAGGTGGTGGAATTCGTGGTTTCCGAAAGATGGGCATATGTAGGCAAGCGGCTGAAATCAATTCATTTTCCCCTGGGGGCCAACGTGGGGGCCATCTTAAGGGAAGGTGACGTGGTCATCCCTTCGGGGGATACGGTGCTTGCTGCCGGCGATAGGTTGATCATATTTACCATCAAGAAGGCCGTACCCATGGTTGAAGAGCTCCTAAGTTCATGAAATTAGGTACCATTGGAGCAGTGACCGGCTGGTTGTTGATCTTCCTCTCAGCGGCCCTGCTTTTACCGATAGTGTTCAGCCTGTATTATCATGACGGCAACGAATGGGTCTTTGTTGTCTCCAGCCTTGTAGGGGCATCCCTGGGGGGACTCCTGGCCTGGATATGCCTACCTGACAGGGAAATCGGCCACAGGGAGGGTTTTGCCATCGTGGGACTTGCCTGGCTGGCTGCTGCTGCCCTGGGAGCCTTGCCGTATTACCTGTCCGGCGCTATTCCCTCATATCTGGATGCCTACTTTGAGGCCATGTCGGGTTTCACTACCACTGGCTCGACCATATTGGAACGGGTGGAGGTCCTTGGGCCAGGCCTTCTTTTCTGGCGCGCCTTGACCCACTGGCTTGGGGGTATGGGTATCATCGTCCTCTCCATTGCCATCCTGCCTGTACTGGGCATCGGAGGGATGCAGCTCTTCCAGGCCGAGATGCCTGGCCCTACCAAGGACCGGTTGGCACCCCGCATCCAGGATACGGCCAGGATACTCTGGGGTGTCTATGTTCTTTATACCCTTGTCGAGGTCGTCCTACTGATGTTGGCTGGTATGGGTTTTTTCGATGCCCTGTGCCACTCCTTTGCCACCCTGGCCACAGGGGGATTTTCCACCAAAACTGCCAGCGTTGGGGGCTTTGGCAGCCCCTTGATCGACTATATAATTACCGTATTTATGATACTTGCAGGGATGAATTTCTCCCTGCACCACCGTCTTTTCAAGGGAGACTTCAAATCCGTCATAAGGAATGAGGAACTCAGGTTCTATCTGGGCATAGGCACAGGCGCAACCCTGTTGGTCATGATGGTAAACTATCTCTCCCATACCTACGGATCACTCGGCGCAAGCCTCAGATTCAGTTCCTTCCAGGTCTGGTCTATACTTACAACCACCGGCTTTGGCACCGCTGACTTCGACAAGTGGTCCCCTGTATGTCGTTTTGCCCTGGTGACCCTGATGTTCATAGGCGGGATGGCTGGCTCCACGGGCGGTGGGATAAAGCATGTGAGGATCCTGCTGTTTTGGAAATTTACGCGCATGCAGATAAGAAAACTCATACATCCAAGGTCAGTGGAGGCCATAAAACTGGACGGGCGCAGGGTACCGGCCGAGGTGATGCAATCCATACTGGGATACCTTTCCCTTTACATGGTAGTATTTGTGGCTGCCACCCTCATAGTGACCGGCCAGGGCGTGGACATAGTGACCGGTTCCACCGCCGTCATCGCCACCTTGAATAACATAGGCCCAGGCCTTGCCGGTGTGGGGGCGACCCAGAATTTCGCCAGCATACCGGCCCTTTCCAAGGTGGTCCTCATACTATGCATGGTGGCCGGCAGGTTGGAGCTTTATACCCTTGCGGTCCTGGTCGTTCCGGAGTACTGGAAGGGTACGGATCTTCCAAGGTGGAGATGGCAGGGCCACAAGGAATAGCACCGTATCAACCCAAACCTTGGCACGCATCCTTGGATACAAGATACAGTAACTATTCAGCGTAAGGGCTTAGCCATTATTTGTGATCAACAAGCTGAAAGGAGGAATCTAAAATGGCCTTGATGGATATCAATGTCTCGCCGCTTGGAACCGGGTCTACCAGTGTCGGCCACTACGTGGCAGGCCTCGTGAAGATCCTTGACGAAAAGGGGCTTGCCTACCAGGTGACCGACATGGGAACGATCGTGGAAGGGGACATAGATGCATTGTTCAATCTTGCCAGGAGCTTGCACGAGGGGCCTTTTCCGGAAGGCGCCAAGAGGGTGTACACCGTGATCAAGATAGATGATCGTAGGGACAAGGAGGTCCATTTGGGCCAAAAGGCCGCCTCTATTACCGGTAAGAGGCCATGAGACGAAGGTTACCGCTCCTTTTGACGGTGTTCGCCGTGGGTTTAATTGCCTGGGGAATAGCCCACGGAGAGGTACAGGAGGTCTGGCGGAAGGCGGTGACCATATGCCTTAGCTGCGTAGGAATCGGCTGATGGAGAGGCTTCGCCGGTTCAGCCAGTACCTGGCTGCCCTTGTCGGCAATTCCTACTGGTTATTTCCATGGAAGGCCCCCATTTACCAGGGGCCGATCAAGAGGGTATGTTTCCCTGGACTCAACTGCTATTCCTGTCCTGCCGCCAGTATGGCCTGTCCGCTTGGAAGTATTCAGAATTTTTTTGCCTCCTTCAGGGTCAACCTCCACGCGGGTATCTTTCACCCAGGGTTCTACGTAATCGGCAGCATGGGGCTGATCGGGTCGGTGATTGGAAGGATGCCGTGCGGATGGATATGCCCGTTCGGTTTGATACAGGAATGGCTAAACAGGGTACCCCTTCCCAGGATCAGACTGTGGAGGCCACTGATGTGGCTGCGTTATCTGTTCTTGGTGCTCTTCGTGGTATTGATGCCCCTTTTTGTCGTGGATAGCCTTGGTTATGGCTCCACATGGTTCTGTAAACTCATATGCCCTGCCGGGACCCTTGAGGCCGGCCTGCCCCTGATATGGCTCGAGAAGGGACTTAGGGCGGCGGTGGGCTGGCTGTTTGCCTGGAAGCTTTTTGTGCTACTGTTGATAATATTCTGGTCTATGGTAACTTCCAGGCCGTTTTGTAGGGTTATCTGCCCCCTTGGGCTCTTCTTTGGCCTGTTTAACCGAACGAGTTGGCTCAAGTTGAATTTTTTGGCGGACAGGTGTGTAGGATGTAAGGCCTGTGCCCGGGTTTGCCCGACAGGGGTATCATTTTTTGATGGTACTGACGATATCAATGGCACCACGTGCATACGGTGCCTGAGATGTGTTTCTATATGCCCGGCTGGATCCGTGAAGGCGGAGTTTGGCCCGGTCATGGGAAAGGATTATCATGGGAAAGAGATTGGTGTTGGCCACCCGCAATAGGGGTAAGATCTCCGAGATCAAGGCATTGGTTTCGGGCATGGGGCTTGATTGCCTGTCCATGGACGATCTTGATACCCTGCCTGAGGTGGTGGAGGACGGCCAGACGTTTCTGGACAATGCCCTCAAGAAAGCCAAGGAGATATCCGAGGCTACTGGTTTGATGGCCATGGCAGATGATTCAGGCCTGGAGGTCGATGCCCTTGGAGGGGCCCCTGGCGTATACTCGGCCCGTTTTGCCAGGCCAGGTGCGAGCGACCAGGAAAATAACATTAAGCTCTTGGCCGAGATGGAAGGGGTTCCCAGATCAAAAAGGACCGCACGTTTCAGGTGTGTAATCGTTGTTTATCATCCAAGTGGCAGGTGGATCCACGCCGATGGGACGTGTGAGGGTGAGATAACCTTTGAGCCCAGGGGAGATCATGGATTTGGTTATGACCCGCTTTTCTTCCTGCCCGGGCTTGGAAAGACCATGGCCGAGCTTTCTCCGGATGAGAAAAACGCCGTGAGTCACCGGGGCAAGGCCCTTGTACAGCTAAAGGAGAGGTTGCCGGATTTCATTAGGGAAGTAGAAGAGGCGTGATAAGCATAACAAAGGAGGATTTAAGCAAGTGACAGATTGTTCGCAGTACACCTTGTTCAGCGGTGGCCTGAAGGGCGCCGAGGCGGAATTTGGGCGCATGGCAGAACGTTGGGGTGTCAAGGAGGTCAATTTTTCCTTCAAGGGCCACAGCATGGAACGGGTGAAGGACGTCAAGGTACTTAGCGAGGACGACCTCAAGCAGGGTGACATAAGCATGGAAATCGTATCCCGCCGCATGGGTAGGACCTATGCCGAGGCGGAAAAGATCCGCCGTGTCATTCAGTCCATATTCCATATCGTAAACAACGGGTACCAGATCTTTGCCATTGGCTGGATCCAGCCGGACGATACAGTAAAGGGCGGTACCGGATGGGCAGTGGAGTTGGCGAAGCTGTTCAACCGCCCGGTAAGCGTATTCGATCAGGCCAAGAATGCATGGTTTACCTGGAAGGACAACAAGTGGGTCCCTGATACCCCGGTCATAGCACACAAGACCTTTGCAGGGACCGGTACGAGAAATCTTACGGACGAAGGCAAAAGGGCAATAGAGGACCTTTATGCAAGGTCCTTTGGTCCTGCCAAGGCAGAGGCCTAGGGAATATGCTTCACGGGCATGGTGGTGATATTTATGGGCTTGCCAGGAGGCTTGGGGTGGGCCCTGGAGAGATTCTGGATTTCAGCAGCAATGTAAGCCCCTTGCCCTTTCCGCAGGGGCTCAAGGCGCAGCTTGCGGGGCATATGGACGAGATCAGGTGCCTGCCTGAGGTTGATAGCCTCGGGGTAAGGATTGCCCTTGGACGCAGGTATTCCTTGTCCCCCGATCGATTCCTGGTGGGTGGGGGCACAACCGAGTGGATATACGGCCTGCCAAGGTTGCTTAGGCCAGAAAAGGTGGTGGTGCCACTGCCCACGTACTCTGACTACGCGGATGCTGCATCCTTGGCAGGTTGCCGTGTCGAGATGATAGGTCCATGGCCAGGGGCTGATCCACGGAAGGATGAGAGAATACTGGAGACCCTGGCCAAGTCGGCCACTGAGAATTCACTGCTTTTCTATTGTAATCCAAATAATCCTACGGGTCGATTCATCCAACCCGAGGCCTTGCTCGATGTCATCAGGGGGTGCCGAACCGCCACATGGGTCGTGGATGAATCCTATGCACCCTTCATAGACCGCGATACAAAAAGCTCCCTTATAACACTGGGAATGCCCTCTAACCTGGTGCTTCTGCGGTCTTTTTCCAAGATCTACGGGGTACCTGGGCTCAGGCTTGGTTACGCGGTGGGCAGTGGCGATCTGATAGCGCGGATGGCCAAGGGTGCCCGCCCCTGGGCAGTCAACAGGCTGGCGCAGGTGGCAGGGGAGTTCCTGTGCACCCAGGATGCCTATGAGGACGAGGTCAGGGAGTACTGTCGCAATGAAAAGGAACGCCTGCTCAAGAGGCTTGCCGATATCCCGTTTCTCGAGCCTATCCCTGGCAGGACCCACTTTATACTTCTAAAGGTCCTTTCTCCCTGGAGCGCTGCGGATCTAACCGGCTTGCTTGAGGGGCAGGGTATACTGGTGAGAAATTGTGCAAATTTCGTAGGGCTTGAAGGCGAACTGATAAGAATCAGCCTGAGATCGAGACAGGACAATGACAGGCTGGTAGAGGCGCTAGGTCGCTTGGCGTCTAGTAGGACGGCCTGATCACGATTTCTACACGCCGGTTGGCCCTTCTGTGTGCCGGTGAATCGTTCTTTTCGATGCCATAGAGGCTTCCAAGGCCTTGGGCCCTCATAATGCCTGGATCGAGGCCTAGCAAGGCTAGTTCCTTGTAGACATTCACCGCCCTGTCCAGGGAAAGATCGTAGTTGGACCTATATCCAGTGGCAGGGTTTACTGGCAGGTTGTCGCTGTGTCCTATTATGTCCATTGTGTAACCCTGCCTCTTTTTGAGTACCTGGGCAATCCTGGCCAGGATATGGTGGGCCCCAGGGGTAAGTGTTGCCTTTCCCTCCTCGAAGGCTATCTTTCCATCTAGCACCAGGCATATGTTACCATCCTTCACTACACCTGGCGCTTCGCGCAGCAAGGTACCCTCGAGGCCATCTGTGGGCCTGCTGTAAGAAGGCCCTTCCTGGTTTGAGGCCCTGGAGATTTCGAGTGCGGTCCACGCCAGGAAAAAGATCAACAACAACGACATGATATCGCTGAGGCTTACTAGCCACGAGGACCCGTCAAGCCTTGCGTCCATTGGCCCGGGTAAGAAAGGCCGCCTGCTGTGGGTTGGCCTTAAGGGCAGGAAGATGCCCCTTTTGTCTAGGTGGTGGCCACGCATTGCCTATGATTCCTGGCCAAGCCCCGCTTCTGGTCCGTCCATGCCAGGGATGTGTATAGGTCCCCGCGCCCTTCCTTCCTGGAGCCTGCGATAGGAATCGAAGCAATTTAGCCTTTCGGCTATACGCAGGGGATGTTCCTTCCTGTGCATATCAAGCAGCCCCTCCATGATCATGTCCCTCTCCATCATTTCATCCTCTGCAAGCGCCTCGACCTTCGTAGCCATGGGCAGGATCAAGAGATTTGCAAACAGGATTCCATAGAGGGTGGAGCTGAGGGCAAGGCCCAAGGACGGGCCAAGTGAGTTCATCTGCTGCCCGATCTGCCCCATGACCTGCATGAGGCTTATGACCGTGCCTGCCATGCCAAGGGCAGGGGCAAGCCTCATGACCGCCCTTAAAAGGCCTATCTGGTTCCTCCTTTCAGCGTATCTTAGGGCGCTTTGCCTTTCGAGTGCATTGAGCAGGGCATTGTAATCGTATCCCTCTGCGATCAAGGTGGCTCCAAAGCCCAGGAAATCATTTTCTGCCTCCTCGGCAGCCTTTTCCAGGGCAAGCGGGCCATGGAGCCTGTATGTCCTTGCAAGTTCAAGGATCTCTGGCAGGATGCCGCTGGCATCGTCACGATGGGTTTGTTGTTGCCGCAGGGCATGGACTACCGCCTGAAAGGTTTCGATCAGCCTGCGTTTCGAAAAACCAAGGCAAAGGACCAGGGCGGTACCACCAAATACTATGAGCAGTGATTGTAGGTTAAAGACCTGGCTGATATCAAGGCCCTTTAAAAAACCAAAGGTCGTAAGGAGGCATGTCAGTACGAGGAAGGAAAGGAAACGAAGTGTCATGGGTATCTCCTGGTTTGGATCGTTGTGCCCTAAAGGTCAGCAACAATCATGCCACCAAGGATATGCGTTTCCTGATACCATGAACACCCTAAACGCATGTGCAAAGATCCCTGTGGTGCAGGTTATTCCGAGCTCTCATGCAGCCCGTAGCAAGGTGCTGCCAAATACCCCAGGCAGGCAATAGTTGCCTTCTTGGGGTTTTAGTCATGTCCAGTCGGGCATGACTAAAGGTATTTGTCCATTTAAGTCCATGTGTGTCCATGGCTTAATAAATACATCCCTAGGTAAGGGCCGTGGGCAGGAATAAATTGCCGGATAGGAACGATGCACCCGGTTTATACGTTGAAGCGGAAGTTTATGATATCTCCATCCCTGACTATGTATTCCTTTCCTTCGAGCCTTACCTTGCCGGCCTTCTGGGCAGCGGCATGGCTTCCTGCAGAGATTAGGTCATCGAAGGCCACTACCTCCGCCCTAATGAAGCCCTTTTCAATGTCAGAGTGTATCACGCCTGCGGCCCGTTGTGCTGGTGTGTTCACTCTTATGGTCCATGCCCTCACCTCATCGCTTCCAACCGTAAAGAAGGAGATCAGTCCAAGGAGGCCATAGGATTCCCTTATGAGCCTGAAGGTGGCCGGCTCCTCAAGCCCCATCTCCTCCCTGAATAGGGAGGCCTCCTCGGGTGAAAGTTGGGCGAGTTCCATCTCTATGGCACCCTTGACCTCTACCATGACAACGCCCTCCGGCAGGTTGATCTGCAGCGATCCTGGTGTGGCCTCCTCAGGGCTGTTCAAAACGACTATGCAAGGTTTTGCAGACAGGAATGCATATCCCTTTAGAAGTGGAGATTGGGCAATATCCGGATAGGCCCTGAGTGCCTTGCCGCCTTCCAGTATTCTTGCCGCCTCTTTCAGGAGTTCCAGTTCCCTTGGATTCCCCTTTTTCCCCTTGGTTATCTCCTTTTCAAGCCTTTCGAGACGCCGTTCCACTATGATCAGGTCGGTGAGAACCAGTTCCGATTCGAGATTGTCGAGATCCTGTTGTGGTGTTGGCGGGGTACCCGCGGCCTCGAAATTCCTTATTACGTAGACCATGGCATCCGCGGGCCTGAGCAGGCGCAGTAGTTCATCCATGGAGGATTCCTGTCCCTCCCTGGCTGAAACACTTCCCCCTATGTCCACGTACTTGATCTGGGCTGGTGTTGTCTTTTTGGGCCGATACATCTGTGAGAGGGCATCGAGCCTGGAATCTGGCACCTTTACTGCTGCAAGGTTTGGTTCCCTTTTTGCACCCTGATAGGCAGACAGTTCGGCCTCACTGCCTGTAAGGGCATTAAAGATCGTTGTTTTTCCAGAACCAGGAAGCCCTATTATTCCTATTTCCATATGATTTTACCGTAAAAATACAGAGTCTATGGGCTGTATCTTCATGTATTGGGAGTGCGGCACCAGGGTACGGGCCGCATGGAGGTTTCGTCTTTCTTGAACGGGTTGCCGAGGTATTAAGGGTACTGGCTGCCGTGTTTCTGGTGGCACGGGGTCATGTCCCCCTTTATCTTATCTATGGCATGGCAGAGTACCGGGACGATGCACTCCAGTCCGTCCGTCACTGCAGATGGACTGCCTGGAAGGTTCACAATCAGGGTGTTGCCCCTTGTTCCGGCAATACCCCTTGACAGCATTGCCCTCGGGGTTGATTGCAAGCCCTTTGCCCTCATGGCCTCGGCAATGCCAGGAATCAATCTTTCTACCACAGTGGCAGTTGCCTCCGGGGTAACGTCCCTGGGCGAAAGGCCCGTGCCGCCAGTGGTTACGATAAGGTCAAGCTCGATCTTGTCGGCCCACTTGGAGAGGATGGCACTGATTTTTTCCCTATCGTCCTCTACTATTTCATAGATGTGGATCTCGAAGCCGGCCTGTTTCAGGCATTCCTTGATTATGGGGCCTGCGGCATCCTCTCTTTTGTGGCTGGATGCGCTGTCACTGATTGTCAATATTCCCGCTACGTACACCTTTACACTATTCCTTTTCTGCCTTGTGTTCGGCCACAACCTTTTCTACTAGATTGGGCGGA
>WFZW01000144.1 GCA_015489365.1 Deltaproteobacteria bacterium
GAAATAGTCAGCGTTAAGATCATTATCTCAAACGTTCATGCAGCCCCGTACCTTGGCGCCACGCCCCTAGATAATACAGCCGTTATCCCCACGGGATGTGTTTTCACGTTAAACCTTAATGCAGCTCGTATCCTTTGGATGATAGTTTAAAATAATAGTTATTGGGAAAATCTATAAAAGTAAACAGTTTTTACCCTAGCCCCTTTTCAATATGCGCCTGAGTTCTTCCAGACCCAAGGTGTTTACTACATCGGTCTTCTCAAGCCATCCACGCCGGGCCTGGTTTATGCCATAGCGCTGATAACTTAGGCTGAAGGTATTGTGGGCATCCGTGGATATGGATATCTTGATCCCCATTTCCTTTGCAAGGCGGCAGTTTACATCATTTAGGTCCAGACGATCGGGCTGGGAGTTCAGTTCAAGGCAGCAGCCCCGTTCCTTGGCAGCAACCATGACCTCTTCGATATTTATTGCATAGGATTCCCTTTCTCCCAACAGCCTTCCTGTGGGATGTGCCAGGATATTGAGATAGGGGTTGTCCATTGCCCTTATCATCCTTTTGGTTTGGGCCTCCCTGGAAAGCTTAAATTTGTAGTGGATCGCCCCGACTACTAGATCGAGTTCCTTCAATACAGAATCGGGAAGGTCCAGTGTTCCATCCTCCAGTATATCCACCTCGATCCCCTTTAGGAGGGTCAATCCTGTAATTTTTTGATTCAATCTATCTACTTCTTCGATCTGTTGTCTTAGTCTCTTTTCGTCCAGTCCCCTGGCCACGGTAAGGTGTTTTGAGTGATCCGTGATGGCAATGTATTCATGGCCAAGCTCCATGGCGGCCATTGCCATCTCCTCCAGCGTGTTTTTACCATCCGTGTAGGTAGTATGGCAGTGCAGATCCCCTTTGAGATCCTTAAGTTCTATGAGCCGTGGGAGCCTTCCTGCCCTTGCGGCCTCGATCTCTCCCCTATCTTCTCTGAGTTCCGGCTCAATATATGGGAGCCCTACGCTTTTGTAGACCTCCTCCTCGGTTTTGCCGGCAACACGTGTCTCTCCCTTGAATACCCCGTATTCATTGATCTTTAGGCCCCTTTCCACGGCGATCTTTCTGACAGCTATGTTGTGGGCCTTCGATCCGGTGAAATAGCACAGTGCCGAGCCATAGTTTTCCACTGCCACCGATCTCAGGTCTACCTGCAGGTCATTTTTAAGGACAACAGTGGATCTTGTCGGTCCCTTTGAGACAACAAATTTTACCTTGTCAAACCCTACAAAGTGTTCAGTAATTACGTCCCAGTTCCTTGCCGTTGCCAGGATGTCGAGGTCGCCTACCGTATCCTTTTTTCTCCTGAAGCTGCCTGCCACTACGAGGTTTTCTATCCCCTTGATCTGTCTAAGATAATCCAGGAGATCGTTGGCATATAGTTCTGCTATGGCCCACCGGAACCTGTGCCCCTCCTTTTTAGCAAGCCGTACCCCCTTGAGTATCTGCTCGACACTCTTTTTGCCAAAACCTGGCAGGGCCTCGATAGCCCCACTCTTTGCGGCCTCCCTTAGGTCATCAAGGGATTTGATGTTCAGTTTTTCGTACAGGGTTTTAATCCTTTTGGGGCCAAGCCCCTCGATGGCCAGAAGCTCGATGAGTGCCGGGGGTATGCTTCTTTGAAGATCTTCAAGCTTTTTCAGCCTGCCTGTAGCCACGATTTCCCTTATATCCTGTTCAAGGTCTTTGCCTATTCCAGGCAGTTCCCTTAGGTCCTGGCCCTGGTTGAGCATGTCAACTATACTGGTTCCAAGGTTTTGGATGGTTCTGGCAGCGTTTCGATACGCTCGGACCTTGAAGGGGTTTTCCCCTTTTATTTCATAGAATGCAGCCACCTTGTTGAAGATGGATGCGATATCTTCATTTACTACAGCCATGGTCTTATAATCCCTTTATGTAAACTTCCATGCGGCCCGTACCTTGGTGCCGCACCCCAATTACATGAAGATACAGCCTATAGACTCTGTATTTTCACGGTAAATTGATGAAAGAATAGGTAGCGTGCAGAGCGTGAACCGCGTTGAATCATTTATAACCTCTCCATAGGCAAGGGGGATGTCAAGGTTTATGCTTTACTTCTTCATCAATCCTTGCACAAGTTGCGCGGGGTTGTCAATTCTATAGGGACTTGGCCCTTGTCCTTACAGGGGCATCTTTTTGGAGGGGTAGGGCACGTGGTTACGGTGTTAGATGAGAGGTCGATATGGCGCTTCGATTGGTCGAGATAGTACTTCCCCTGGGGAAGGTTGAACAAGCCGAGGCACTTTTTGAAGAGGTGCCCCATCAGGGCCTTTGGCAGGAAAGCCTGGGTGATAATCTGGTGCTCACAAGGATACTGGTGCCAGCGGAGCATACCGAACCGCTACTAGACAGGCTGGATAAATTTTTTTCCGGTCTTGATTCCTTCAAGGCCTTGCTTCTGCCTGTTGAGGCCGCCATCCCAAGGAAAAAGGATGAATCAGCGGTCGTTGAGGAAAAGGAGCAAGAAGGGGAGACAGCCGGTCGTTTGAGTCGTTATGAACTCTACGATGAACTTTCCGAGGAACAGCTCACCTGGACGTTCATCATCCTGTGTATTCTTTCAACGGTGACTGCTGTCATAGGGTTGATAAGGGGGAATGAGGCGGTGATCATTGGTGCAATGGTGCTTGCACCACTTATGAAGCCCAACATGGCCCTATGTCTTGGGTTGACACTGGGCGATCCTGGTCTTTCCGCCAAGGCGGCCTTTACCAATACAGGTGGACTTGCCACGGTGATATTGGTATCAGGCGCGATCGGGTTGATGATCAGGCCAGATCCAGGGCTTTCTGAGATCGCCGCAAGGAGTCAGGTTAATTGGGCAGATCTCATTCTAGGATTGGTTTCTGGCGCGGCAGGCGCATTGGCGTTTACCACAGGGCTTTCCGAGGCCCTGATCGGGGTTATGGTGGCAGTGGCATTACTGCCGCCCCTGGCTACCTTTGGTTTGTTGATAGGGTCCTATTCCTGGCATCATGCCATCGGGGCGTTGATGCTCGTGTTTGCCAACCTGGTATGCATCAATCTTGCAGGCGTGCTTACGTTCTGGTCCAAGGGGATCCGGCCCACCTCCTGGTGGGAGGCAGAAAGGGCAAAGCGGGCAACAAGGACGGCCGTAATCATTCTTGGGATGTTACTGCTGGCCCTAGGGGCGATAATATATCTGGTAACCTGGTGACCTGGCATGTCCTTAAAATCCGGGATGAGGTCCTACTGAAGACGCCACTTTTCGGTATCCTTCCGGATTTCCTCCATCTTTTGTAGTTCAAATCTGAGCCGTGCCAGTTCCTTTTCCAGGCTTTCGGTCTCCTCGCGCCATGCCTCTATCTCAAGTTGTGCCTCCTTGTTTTTGGTCTTCCATTTCCTTGCCTGGCCCTGCCAATACAAGAGCTTTTTTATTGCCTTTGTATATACAGGTGCGTTTCGTCTACAAGAATCATCTGTCAAGATATCCAGGTATTCCCTTTTACCCCCATCTAGTATGGCTAGATCAAAGGCTGCCTTGCAGGCATAATCAGGATTAGATAACAGGTGCTTGAGGTTTGAGATGGCAAGGGGCTTCTTGCCATTCTCCAATAAAAAATAGATGTACTTGAATGGGTCGGACACCTTAGGGGTTTGCTTCTCGGATTCCGGCCTCTTGGTCTTTTCTCCAGGATGGATTCTTGGCGTGCAGCTCGAAACCACAAAGGAGGCTATAATGATAAGGAGACCCAGAAGGCAGCTCCTTTTCCAGGCTGGATGGCAACATTTTCTGGTGGTGGACTTTCTACCCAAATTTGGCCTCCATGAGCAAATATTATTTCCTGTGCAATGGCCAGGCCAAGCCCGGATCCATCTTTCCTGCGTATGCTTTGAATTTGATAGAATTTGTCGAATATCTTGTCTTTTTCCGATGCGTCTATACCCGGACCACAATCCACTATACCTATGGTGACGTGATTATTATCCTTTTTCAGGAATATTTTTATCTTAGCACGCTCCGGGGAAAATTTAACCGCATTGTGCAGAATATTGATTATAGCACGAAAGAGCCGTTCTTCGTCAACATATGCCATTATGTCTTGGCCGTCTGGATATTGGAAATCGATCTTTACGCCCTTTTCCCACGCAATCGGTTTCAGGGTATTTTTGGCCTCGCAGATTATCTTGTTAACGCTATGGGGGCGTTTCTCAATGGCCTCGAGCTTGGCCTTGAGCTTTGAAAGGTGAAGTAACTCTTCTATAAGGGTTTGCAGCCGTTTCATACTCTTGTTCAGCACCTTGACCAGCTTTTCTTGGTTGGTGTTGAGAGGCCCGATTTCCTTTTCTGTTAAAAGTTTTCCAGCCTCTGCCATTGAGGTGAGGGGGGTCCTGAGTTCATGCCCTGCCATGGCTATAAAGTCCGATTTGAGCTTGTCCAATTCCTTCAATCTTATGGTCATGGCATTGAATGCCTCGGCCAGTTTTCCCAATTCATCGTTTGATACCACGGGGATGACCTCGTCAAATCTGCCCTCGCCAATGACCTCGGTTCCCTGCATCAGATAGTCAATGGGAAGCTTGATATATTTATAGAAGAATGCAGGTGCTGATAATGCGAATATGAGGGCCAATCCCAGGGTGACAAGGGTGATTTCCTTGGCCCACGAGCTCAACTCCGATATGGTGGATGAGCGTATGCTAAGCATCCGCTGCAGCTCGTGTTCCAGCCTTTTTAGATCGGCCATAATCTGTGCACTAAGGCGCTTGATCTTCTCCTCTCTCTTGGCATCGACAGGTGAAATCTCTATGTCCTCCTGTCCTGATATATTTTTATCCGCCTCCTGCGCTATGTGGATCAATTCCCCTAAATAGCCGTCTATCTCCCTTGATAGCCTTTGGAGATCCCTGTTCCTGTTTCCCTCTATCTCCTCAAGGTTTGCCCTAAACTCCCCGGTCAATGATATCAACGAATCATAGGCATCCCTTTTATGAAGGGTAACCAGCCTCCTGGCCTCTATCTCCATGGGGGCAACTGCGGCCTTGAGGTGTTCGATGGTTCTAAACAATTTTATGTCGCTGTGCGCCATCTCGGTAGCCATGGTTTTGAGCTGGGAAAGGGAGTATATGGACACACCACACGGCAATATCATTATGGATAACAAGACAAGATATCCAAACAAAAGTTTGTGAAAGAGGCTTGCACCCTTGAATGAAAGGTTCATGTTGCGATCAAAAAAACGCATCTTTGACAGTAAGATAGCCGCTTCGTTGCGACAGTAACTTATAAACGGATGGTATCCTGTAAGGTGGACACGCTCCGGCAAAGACGATTGATGATCCACAGTTTACAATTGGACCATGTTACCTTGTCCAAGGCCTAATTTTATAGGTGCCTCCTTGGACAAATCAATTATGTTCATTAAAATGGAAAAAGGCCAGATAAAAAAGATAAAAATCTGGATGCAACAGGAATTTTGTCATGTGGATGGCCAGGGGTGTGTGGCGCCAAGGGCCTGGGCCGCATGAAATTCAACATGAACATGCATCCTGAACAGGAATGTTTTCATGTCAAGTGGTGCTGTAATGTCCAAGGCTACGGGATGTATGAAGATTTGGAATAGGGGTTTGAAAGGCTAAGATTGTAGGATCTATGGAATCAAAGAGCAATAACAATACGTCCAAGGCCAGGATCTTGATTGTCGATGACGAGGAAACCATCCTTGAAGTGATGAAGATGCGCCTGGAGTTATTGGGCTACGAGGTTGAGACGAAACTGGAGCCTGAAAAGGCGCTTGAATTCATAAAGGGTGGAGGAGAGATAGATCTCTTGCTCACCGATCAGAAGATGGCAGGGATGAGTGGTCAGGATTTGATGGAGGCGTGTCTCAAGGTGGATCCCACGCTTCAGGTGATAATCTTTACAGCCTATGGGACCATCGAGCAGGCAGTGGAGGCAGTAAAGGCCGGGGCCTTTTCCTATGTCACCAAGCCGGTGGATCATCAGGACCTTGCCCATAAGGTGGAAAAGGCCCTTGAAAAGCGGGCACTCCTAAAGCGGGTCGCTGACCTTGAAAACATAGTGAGGGGCCAGTTCGAATTTACCGACATGATCGGGAACAGCCCTCAGATAAAGGCGGTTTTTAAACAGATAGTCCAGGTAGCACCCACGGACAGCACAATCACCATCTATGGGGAATCCGGCACGGGCAAAGAGCTGGTGGCCAGGGCCATTCACTTCCACAGCCGGCGAAACAAGGGCGCATTCGTGGCGGTAAACTGTGCTGCCATCCCTGAGACCCTTCTGGAAGATGAGTTGTTCGGGCACGTGCGCGGTGCATACACCAGTGCGGCAAATTCCAAGGACGGCCTATTCAGGAGGGCCGACAAGGGAACACTATTTTTAGATGAAGTAGGGGAAATGAGCGAGGCCATGCAGGCAAAGCTGCTCAGGGTCATCGAGACCGGTGAGGTCAAACCCCTGGGTAGTGATCGCATATTTACGGTGGATGTCCGGTTGGTAGTGGCTACCAAGAGGGATTTGAGGGCAATGGTGGACCAGGGAAGGTTCAGGGAGGATCTTTACTATCGTATCCATGTGGTACCTATAACCCTTGCGCCACTGAGGGAGCGCCCTGATGACATCCTCGTACTCATGCAGCATTTCTTTAAGAAATCTGGGGAAAAGATGGGCAGAAACATCAGCAGGATAGAAGGGGATGTTATAGAGAGATTCCTTACCTACAGGTGGCCGGGAAATGTACGTGAACTACAGAACGTGGTGGAATACCTGGTGGCAACATCTACCAATGATACCATTACCAATTCCATGCTGGATGCCACCGCCTTGGCACAGGAGGATAATAGCAAGAGGATCATTCCCCTGCGGGAGGCCAAGGATAAGTTCATAAAAAGGTATCTTGAAGACCTTTTCAGGAGAACCAGGGGTAACGTTAGCCAGGCAGCCAAGGTGGCAGGTTATTACCGGGCGGACTTCTATAAGCTCTTTCAGAAATACGATATCAACCCCAAGGCCTACAAGCCCAAGGGGAAAACTGTCGAGGCCGACAAGATCGCCTGACTTGCCGTGCCCTTAAACCCTTCTACTTATTAGAGCCCCTTGATTCCGTTCACTATCTCGACTAATTGCCTCGTGGTTTCTTCGATAACCCTTCTGCATTCCCTGCGTCTGCTGTCAGGGGATTTCCGGAAGCGTCTTATTTGCTTGGGGTCGGTCCAGTCTACCCGTGCGACATCACTACAGTTGGGTCCGCCGTAGATGGCGGTTATCTCCTTAAAGGCCCTGACCATATTGGAACTTGATTTCCAAAGGGATCTATGATCCCGTTGCCCTTGCCCTGCCTTGCCCATGATAAGTCCCATGAAAGCCAGTGCCCCTGGCAATGCCCCACATATACCGCCACTGCTTCCCATGCCTCCACCAAAGGGCGCAAGCGCCCTTATTACCTGTGGTTCGTGCATGCCATAGACTTCTGAGCATGCCTGAAATACCGCCTGACTGCAATGGAGGCCCTTGTCAAAGAGCGATATGGCCCTTTTTGCCGCTTCTTCCGGACTCATCTGCTTGTATTTCCTCCTTACATCCATGCCTTGGCCTGATGCATCATTTTTCTATTAGCATACCCAGTAGGGACAGTAGCGCGAAGAAGAGTAAAGAACTTGCAAGGAGTAGGCGTACCGCCCTAACGATATCCCTTGCCTCCGGTATCCTTCCCGTTTCATTTATGAACCTTCGTTGCACGACCTTGTCAAAGTATACGGCCGGTCCCCCGATACGGACACCAAGGGCTGCGGCAAAGGCCGATTCAGGCCAGCCAGAATTGGGACTGCTGTGTTTTTTACTGTCCTTGACCGAGATTCTCAATATGGTCAAGGGATTTCTATGTCCAGGCAGGATTATAGAGGCTAGTCCAATCACCATGACAGACAACCTGGCAGGCAAGAAGTTACACAAATCATCTAATCTTGCAGCGGCGAAGCCAAATCTTAAATAACGTGTATTCTTGTAACCTACCATGGAATCCATGGTGTTCACCATCTTATAGGCCATTGCACCTGCCGGGCCACCTAGGAACGCAAAAAATAATGGGGACAATATGCCATCTACGAGGTTTTCCGACACTGTCTCAATGGTGGCAGAGACAATCTGTATTCTATCCATCTGGCTGGTCTGTCTTCCAACCAGTCTGGCAATCCTTCCACGGGCCGCCTCAATACCCTGGTGCTCAAGGGCATTTTTTACAGACAGCGCCTCCTTGGCAAGACACCTTAAGGATAACGAGTAATATAGCAATAGTACAGAAACAGTCATTTTCAAGTAATAGAGGTGGCCCAGTGCCTTGATGAGCAAGTCTATTGTACAAAAGGTACCAATAACCAGGACTAGGGCCATGAGCATACCTTGTAGATATTCATTTAAGGGAGACGACCTGGCCACTTTCTCCCCACGGGCAATCAACCATCCCATAAGGCGGATAGGGTGGGGCAGATTCTCTGGATCCCCAAGGATGAGGTCCAACAGCATCCCAGCCGACAACATGATAAGTGAACCTGGCTGGAGGATAAACAAGGGATCTTTCACTTCTTCTCTATGAGCTGCATTAACGCATCCATGTCCAGGTTGTCCTCTATCCAGGCACCTAGTCGATCCAGTTGCCTTTCCCTTAACGCCTTGAAGCACGATGTGACGTTCAGCGGAGAAAGCCCGGCCCTTTTCCTGAGAAAATTTATAAATGCCCTTCTTAATGCATCATTTTCGAACAGGCCATGCAGATAGGTGCCAAATACTAGGTGGTCGGTATGCATGGCCCCAAAGTTTGCTCCCTGTTCCTCGGTTATCCAAAGATATTCCCCGATTCCCCTAGTAACGCCCATGTGTATCTCGTAACCATTGGCAGGCAGTGTTTCACTGCATACAAAGGGTATCTTGAACCTGGCAGTTCGTTGGGTAAGCGATTTGTCACGGGTCATTTCCGTAACAATAGGAAGCAGGCCCAGACCGCATGATGTACCGGCAGAGCCGTCGATGCCTTCTGGATCGCGTATTTCCATGCCAAGCATCTGATAGCCACCGCATATACCCACCACCATCCGGCCTGACAAGGCGAATTCCTTTATTGCCCTTTCCCAACCCATTGAGCGGATATGATCCAGGTCATCCCTGGTAGTTTTGGTACCAGGAATAATTAAGCAATCGTAATCCTCCAACCCAATGGGTTCCTTTTTAAAGGTGATTTCGACATCTGTTTCGAAGTCAAGGGGTAAGAAGTCAGTGAAATTACTTATTCTCGGTAGGTGGACCACGGCAATTTTTACACGTTTTGCATCCTTGGTATACCCCTCGTGGAGATGGGCCTTCACAAAAACGCCATCCTCCTGATCGGGCGCTATGTCGTGGAACCATGGCAAGACACCAAAGACCGGCAGTTGGACGATTTCAGTAAATTGCCTGATTCCTGGTTCAAGCAGGGAAATGTCCCCCCTGAACTTGTTTATCACAAAGCCAGCGACCAAGGGCTTATGCCTTGGTAGGATCAAATCATACGTTCCCTTGAGCCATGCAAAGACCCCGCCCCTGTCTATGTCCCCGATTATAATGACAGGTGCCTTGGTATAGGATGCCATGGTCATGTTTACGATATCCGTGGCCTGGAGGTTGATTTCCGCTGGGCTCCCTGCACCCTCCAATAT
>WFZW01000145.1 GCA_015489365.1 Deltaproteobacteria bacterium
GAGTATTGGTTTTCTATATGTAGTTGCCATTGGTTCCATGGCTGTCTATGGGATCGTTCTGGGTGGCTGGGGCTCTAACAACAAGTATTCCATCTTGGGAGGCCTGAGATCCACTGCCCAGCTAATCTCCTATGAGGTACCGTGGGGACTTGCCCTGCTGGCAGTCGTTCTGCTCTACGGCACCTTTAGTCTGAGGGATATGGCCTTTGCCCAGCAGGGACGCTTCCTTGGATTCTTACCTAATTGGGGCATCTTCAAGCAGCCCCTTGGGTTCATCCTGTTTATGGTCGCAGCCTATGCCGAAGGCAACCGTGTGCCCTTCGATCTGCCAGAGGCGGAAAGTGAAATCGTAGCTGGTTACCACACCGAGTATGGTTCTATGAGGCTTGGCCTCTATCTCTTTGGTGAATATGTAAACATGTATACCCTTTCCGCTTTGATAGTCTGTCTCTATTTCGGGGCATGGAATCTGCCTTACGTGGATATGTCCAAGTTTTTAGGGCCTGTTGCCTATGGGCTGGCCTCATTCCTGGTATTCTTTTTGAAGGTAGCCTTCTTCCTGTGGTTATTTGTATGGGTAAGATGGACGGTACCGCGGTTCAGGTATGATCAGGTTATGGGGCTTGGATGGAAGGCCCTTATCCCGCTTGCCTTGGTAAATCTCTTCATAACGGCGTTATTCGTGCAGTTTACTGCTTAGGCGGAGTAAAACATGGCCAGACCAGTTGTCAAAAAGGAATATAGCCTGTCGGACCGGGTCTATCTTGTTGAGATCCTAAAGGGTCTAGGGCTTACATGGAAGCACTTTATCTTCAACTTCCGGGCATGTTTTAGGCCTGGACCCCATACAGTACCCACTTGCTGGCAGTATCCAGAGGACCGAAGGGAGATATCCCCTATCTTCAGGGGTGCCCACATGCTTCTGCTTGACGAGAAGGGACGTGAAAAATGCGTAGGATGCGGAATGTGTGCCAGGGCATGTCCTGCCAAGTGTATCACCGTGAAAAGGGGAAAGGTCCAGGAGGGTGAACAGGATAGATACGCTGGTAAGACCTACAGTGCGGAGTTTAAAATCGACATGCTTCGGTGCATCTTTTGCGGGTTTTGCGAAGAGGCATGCCCCAAGGGTGCAATAGTACTCGGCCAGGAATACGAATTGGCTGAATACACTCCGGAGAAGTGCCTTTATGACAAGGCAAGGCTCATGGCCAACTATGAGAAGGCCAAAAGCGAGGGAAAGCTCAAGCCAGCACGTAAGCCCGTACCAGTTGAGGCCCCGCCACCCAAGGCTGCCCCCAAGGCCAAGCCCAAGGCTGCAGCCGGAAAAGCCAAGGGGAAAGAAGGGACGAAGCAGACAGAGAAGGCCTGACAGAGAGGTTTAACATTAAATATTCAAGGGCATAAGGACCGTTTTCCATGTCCTAAGCATGTTGATCAGGTGGAGATTATGGATGTTTACTTTTGGCTTTTCGCCACCATGGCCGTATGTGCCGGAATTTTTACCATCGCCGCAAGGGATCCGCTTCCCAGTGCATTAGGGTTGCTAACTGTATTTATCGCTTGTGCGGCACTTTATCTGCACTTGCATGCCCCATTGATAGCTATATTCCAGGTAACCATATATGCCGGGGCTATATTGGTGCTCGTGGTCTTCGTCATCATGCTTCTAACAACGCCGGACGAAAGACTCAGCCTGTTTCAGGCCAATATGTCCTACCGTATCATGGGAGCGGTTTTGGGTGTTTGTATAATGGGTCTTCTGGCCGCTGGGACCAAGGGAATAATTGATATTGTTGGATCCAAGTCACTGCCTGATGGTTTCGGCAGCCCAGCTCGATTTGGGGACCTTTTCTACAAAAACTATCTCCTCCATTTCGAGGTCGCCTCGGTTCTACTGTTGGTGGCCTTGATAGGTGGGATTTACTTGGCGAAGAAGAATTTGTGAGAGGAATAACCTTATGGTGACTCTTACCCATTATGTAGCGCTATCGTCCATCCTTTTTGGCCTGGGGGCCATTGGCTTCCTGACCCGCAGGAATGCCATGATTCTGTTTATGTCGGTGGAGCTGATGTTGAACGCGGTCAACCTCATGCTGGTGGCCTTTTCTGAATTCAGGGCAGATATGGCCGGACAGATCATGGTGATTTTTATCTATGCAGTCGCTGCTGCAGAGGTGGCCGTTGGTCTTGCCATACTTATAGGGTTGTTCAGACACGTGAGGTCGATAGACATAAACAAGTTTAACCTATTGAAATGGTGAAGTAATTGGCGGAAACAGGCTAATGCTTGTCAATTAACTGTTTTGGCCCTGATCCTTTGTGAAAGGGCCAAACAATCCGATGTTGCCAAATTAGGGATACGGTATGGAAGGGTTCATATTTTTAATTCCTCTGCTGCCTCTGCTGGGATTTCTTATCAATGGTCTCCTTGGAAAGAGACTTGGAAAGGGCATTGTATCTTATGTTGGTTGCACCAGCGTAGGTTTTGCCTTTGTCATTGCACTCTTTGTATTTGGCGATCTATTGAGTCGGGAACCCGAACATAGATTGTTGGTACAGACTCTATGGGATTGGTTACAGGTAGGTGGGCTGAATGTTCATGTCAGTTTCATGGTGGACCAGCTCTCCGGTGTAATGATTCTCATAGTAACAGGGGTGGGATTCCTTATACACATCTACAGCATTGGTTATATGTATGAGGATGAGTCATACTGGCGTTACTTTGCCTATCTAAATATGTTTGTCTTCTTCATGGCAATGTTGGTCCTTGGTGCCAACTATCTCGTCATGTTCGTAGGATGGGAGGGTGTTGGGCTCGCCTCATACCTGCTCATAGGATTCTGGTACCAGGGTAAGGCGAATGCGGATGCAGGGAAAAAGGCCTTTGTCGTAAATCGAATCGGAGACTTTGGTTTTGTCTTGGGCATGTTCCTCATGTTTCTTACCTTTGGCTCCCTCTCCTATCTCGAGGTGTTTCCCAAGGCCTTTCACATGTATGCCCATGGATATATGGCATTGAATTCCCCCGTGATGGTTGCCATATGCCTGTTACTATTCCTGGGAGCTACAGGTAAATCCGCCCAGATTCCCCTCTATGTATGGCTTCCCGATGCCATGGCAGGTCCCACCCCGGTATCGGCATTGATCCATGCGGCAACCATGGTGACCGCCGGTGTATACATGGTCGCAAGGTCAAACATCCTTTATACCATAGCCCCGACGGCCCTTCTCGTGGTAGGGCTGGTGGCAGGTTTTACCGCTCTCTATGCTGCTACCATCGGGATACTCCAAAACGATATAAAGAAGGTCCTGGCATACTCCACTGTCAGCCAATTGGGTTACATGTTCATAGGAGTTGGGGTAACCGCCTATTGGGCAGGTATATTTCATCTTATGACCCATGCCTTCTTTAAGGCGTGTTTGTTTCTCTGTTCAGGATCTGTGATCCATGCCATGGGCGGTGACCAGGATATGAGGCACATGGGTGGCTTGGCCAAAAAGATGCCGATTACCTATATCACCATGCTGATCGCAACCCTTGCCATTGCCGGGCTGCCTCCATTTGCCGGCTTCTTCAGCAAAGATGAAATCCTCTGGCGAGCCTTTACGTTCCCCTATTTCCCCGTGGCTGGAAAGGTCATATGGTTCATGGGAACCCTGGGGGCAGGCATCACTGCGTTTTACATGTTCCGGTTGATCTTTATGACCTTCCATGGAGAGTTTAGGGGTACGCCAGAGCAGGCACATCATATCCATGAATCCCCCTTCTCCATGACATTTCCCCTCATCGCCTTGGCAACACTTTCCACCATTGGCGGTTGGCTTGGGATCTCTCCCCTAATAGGAGAATATCTTGGTAATGTTCCTAATCTCCTAGAAGGCTTCCTCGAACCGGTGTTCGAACATTCCCATGAGATTGTCTCTGCAGCTGTCCAGATACCCAGCTACAGCCACGGTGTGGAATGGCTACTCATGAGTTGTTCCGTGGCAATTGCCCTTTCCGGTGTGATCCTAGCCTACATTATATACATAGCCAAGGCAAAGGAGCTTCCGGAGAAACTGGCCAAAACCTACGCCCTTCACTATCGTCTAGTCTACAATAAATATTATGTAGATGAGATCTACTATCTCCTGGTAGTGCTTCCCATCTATTATTTTTCTGTATTCCTCTGGAAGGTGGTGGACGCATTCTGCATAGACGGTATAGGGGTCAACGGGCCTGGATGGCTGGTCAAAAAGACCTCAGGTGGCGCAAGGCTTGTTCAAACCGGTTATCTCCAGACCTACGGTGCATTCATGGCATTAGGGTTGGTAATAATACTCTGCTATTTCTTGGGATTTCGTTAGACGATTTCAGGGATGACACAGGCAAGCACGTTTAAACAACTGTCGATTTCGACATAAGGTCTAAAAGGATAGATTATGCACGCTCCCCTTTTGACATACGTTACATTCTTGCCCTTGTTGGGGGTACTGGGAATCCTGGCAGTGCCCCAGAGAAGTGATGCTGCCAAGGATGTTATCAGAGGTATAGCCCTAGTTACCTCTCTTTTGGTGTTCGTGGCCTCATTGAGGATATATTTCGGCTTTGACAGCTCTGTCCCGGGCTTTCAATTCGTGGAGAACCATCCATGGATTCCCAGTTACGGCATCAGTTATCATATGGGCCTCGATGGATTGTCGTTCTGGTTGGTGCTCCTGACCACATTCCTCACCCCTATAACCATACTTTCTACATGGTCGGCAATTACACACCGGGTCAAGGAATTTCAGATATCCATGCTTGTTCTGGAAATGGCCATGCTCGGCACCTTCGTATCACTTGACCTGTTCCTCTTCTATGTCTTTTGGGAGATAATGCTGATTCCCATGTACCTTATCATAGGTGTCTGGGGAGGCCCGAGGCGGATCTATGCGGCCATTAAGTTCTTCTTGTACACGGCCGTTGGTTCCCTACTCATGTTGGTTTGCATAATCGGACTAGTATACTTTCACAAGCAGGAAACAGGTATCCTCACATTCAACCTGTTATCCCTGTACGGAACAGGAATACCAAGAACCTATGAAATACTTTTCTTCGCTGCCTTTGCCTTGGCCTTTGCCATCAAGGTTCCCATGTTTCCACTTCATACATGGTTGCCTGATGCCCATGTGGAGGCCCCAACCGCAGGTTCGGTAATCCTGGCTGGCATCCTTTTGAAGATGGGAACCTACGGTTTCCTGCGATTTGCCATGCCGCTGTTCCCTGAAGGATCCGCTTTCTTTACCCCCACTATAATAGTGCTTTCCGTAATAGGGATTATTTATGGGGCCTTGGTAGCCATGGTCCAACCCGATATCAAGAAGCTCGTGGCATATTCTTCGGTTTCACACCTGGGTTATTGCATGTTGGGGCTCTATGTGCTCAGTCGCCAGGGTGTGGAGGGGTCGATACTCCAAATGATAAATCATGGTATCTCGACTGGTGCACTCTTCTTGTTGGTGGGTGTGGTCTACGAACGCAGACACACCAGGCTGATAGAGGAATACGGCGGTATCGCAAGGGTGATGCCCATCTATGCAACCATATTCCTTGTCGTCACCTTATCTTCCATAGGATTTCCTACTACTAATGGTTTCATAGGTGAATTTCTGATATTGCTAGGGGCCTTCAAGGTCAACAAGGTGGCAGCGGTCATAGCGGCTACTGGCGTAATCCTGGGGGCTGTATACATGTTATGGATGGTACAGCGGGTATTCTATGGTGAGATAACCAATCCAAAGAACAAGCTTCTTAAGGATCTCAACGTCAGGGAGGTGGTATACCTGCTTCCCTTGGTCTTCTTGATATTCTGGATTGGGCTTTTCCCCAATTTCTTCCTAAAGAAGATGCATACCTCTGTTGACCATTTCATAAGTCAGGTAAAGATAGGTACCCCCTACCTGGCGATGAAACCCGATAAAGAACCAAATGTCCTCAGGGCGTCGGCCAACGGTCTTTTCCCCAAGGAGTAGATTAAAATGAGCGAAGTCGGTTTCGTGTTTAGCCTGAGTCAACTTTGGCATGTAGCTGGTGGCCAAGTCATCTTGATACTTGCTGGTCTCGCGCTGATCTTTGTGGATATCTGGTTGTCTGCAAGGCACAAGTCAAGCGAAGGTACCATAATGGGATGGTTTACGGTATTCGCCCTTATGGCTACCCTTGGACATCTTGTATTTCGTGAATGGCCGCTTCATGACATCGTGTTCATGGGTGTGTTCTCAGCGGAGAAATTCAGCGTATTCGTCTCCTGCATTGTGCTCATGTCAGGTATATTGGCTGCCCTCATGAGCATTGGATACCTCAGGAACAACAGCCTGGTAAGAGGGGAGTATTTTATCCTCTTGATCTTTGCTGTCTATGGTACGATCGCCCTGGTCCAGTCGGTGGATCTCCTGATGATGTTCATAGCCCTTGAGGTCATGTCCCTGGCCGTATATATACTGGCGGCCTTTTTGAAGGGGGATCAGAAGTCGCAGGAAGGGGCGCTTAAGTATTTCCTGCTGGGAAGTTTCGGATCAGCCTTTTTTCTGTTTGGCCTGGCCCTGCTATTTGGCTTGACCGGTACGGTAAATCTTACCATCTTGGCCAAGACCTTGTCGGCCGGCATATTTGAACAGCCTGGCGTCTTGGTAGCATTGGGCATGATAATGGCAGGTCTTTTCTTCAAGATGGCCCTGGTGCCGTTTCATATGTGGACCCCTGATGTGTATGAGGGAAGCCCTGCAGTCATAACCGGTTTCATGGCCACTGCAGTAAAGGCCGGTGCATTCGGTGTATTTGTCAAGCTGCTTTTTGTAACCTTTACACCGATACTGAGCTTGAGCGGACAGCCGGAGTTTTTTACTACGGTCAATCTGGCGGCCCTTGGGGCCTATTGGAAGCCGGTTCTGTGGTGGCTGGCCCTTTTAACCATGTTTTTTGGTAATCTCATTGCGGTCTCTCAGGAAAATGTGAAGCGCATGCTGGCGTATTCGTCGGTAGCACATGCAGGTTACATGGCCCTCGGCATACTTGCCGCCAACGCAGAAGGTAGAATGGGCGTACTTTTTTACCTATTTTCCTACACCTTGATGAATCTTGGGGCCTTTGGGGTTCTCTATATCCTGGATGGGAAGGAAAGGGGTGCCCAGACCCTTGAGGATTATAGGGGGCTCGGATTCAAATATCCAACACTGAGTTTCCTTATGTCGCTTTTCCTGGTGGCCATGGCAGGTCTTCCCCCGACCGCTGGTTTTATAGGAAAATTCTATGTCTTTTCCGCCGCCATAAAGGAAGGATATCTATTGCTGGCGGCCCTTGGTGTATTGACCAGCGTGATAGGGGCCTATTACTATCTGCGGGTCATCTATATGATGTACATGAAGGATGCCGTTCGCGAGATTGTACCTGGTCCGGTTGCTGCACCAACGGTCATCGCCCTGATTATAACCGCGCTGGGGGTGATATACTTTGGTATATTACCTGAAGGGCTCGCCAGGATTGCCTCTATTGCTCAGCAGAGCCTAGCCTTCGTATTTTGATACCCTGGCCGGCCTGTTGCTTGCGTTTATAGAGATTCCTGAGGAAGCACGTATCTTCCAAGAAAAAAGTCCTAAGGCTAAAGGGACAGGCGATTGTTTCAGGGTCTTTCGTGTAGGCGGTTCATATCAACAAATGCATACCAGGAGTATCTCGGTTTGTTCCCATCCCCTGGGCCCTATAAAAAGGGTCACCCTACACGGCACTACAGGTTAAAATAGGTAATGTTTTATGTCCAGGATGCCGAGTTTTTTGAGCGGCTGCGCTCAAGGGTGGCGCGCCTGTCTTGACACCCTTTCCAATTCTTGTTATCAACTTGCACGAAGTTGCAAGGCATCAGGCGCGTAGCTCAGGGGGAGAGCGCTACCTTGACGCGGTAGAAGTCGGCGGTTCGATCCCGCCCGCGCCTACCATGAATCTTAGGTTAACATTAGGGGAGAAGGAGTCGAAGGGCCCCTTTCTAAAGGCAAAAGAAAATTTGTCTTCTCGAATATCAAAACAAAGGCACCCTTGGCCCGATGTTTACAGAGGCAATGGGTGCCTTTTATCTTTTATTTCAAAGGACCAGCCCGAACGAGGGCTGTTTTTTCATGTTTAATTGTGTATGCCGGGTGGTCTGGCAGTGAAGGTTGTTGATACAAGGGATATCCCGGATGTTCAACGCAGGCCTTCTTTTCATGTCTATATTGTAAGGTTGCCGCGATCTGGAGCCGTCTGGATCGTGGTTGGGGTATAAACTAGTTGAGTGGATGCGACAATCGAGATCAAATGAATGATACAATAAGGTGTGAAATCCCAGGACATGGCCAGATAACGGTCAGAAAGGGTGCCAGGGTCTCTGAAATATTCTCTGAAATACTTAGTGGGAAAAGGGCGAGAAAGGTCATACTGGCGAGGGTCAATGGTGAACTGGTAGATTTGAGTGCCCCAGTGGATTCGAATTCCGTCGTTGAACCTGTTTTCCCTGGTGATGATGGCAGCGAAGAGGTCCTCAGGCATACGGCTGCACACGTCATGGCCCAGGCAGTAAGGGAGCTTTATCCCGGTGTAAAACTTGCCATAGGCCCTGCCATAGAAAATGGATTTTATTATGACTTTGATTACGAGCGTCCCTTTACCCCTGAAGACATTGGGCGGATAGAGACCAGGATGCGGGAGATAATCGCAAGCTCCCTACCTATCACCAGAAGGGAGATATCCCTCAAGGATGCAAGGGATCTCTTTGCAGAGCGAGGAGAGGATTACAAGCTTGAATTACTCGATGATCTGGAAAAATATGGAGAACGGACCGTTTCCGTCTATTCTCAGGGGGATTTTGTCGATCTGTGCCGGGGACCGCACCTGCCGGATACCGGCCGTGTTACATCCTTTAAGTTGACCAGTCTTGCTGGGGCCTATTGGAAGGGCGATGAAAAGCTGCCCATGCTTCAACGTATCTATGGTGCGGCCTTCTTCGATAAGAAGGCACTAAAACAATATCTAAATAGGCTTGAAGAGGCAAAGAAGAGGGATCACCGGCGACTGGGGCGCGAGCTTGACCTATTCTCCATCCAGGAGGATGTAGGCCCTGGCCTCATCCTTTGGCATCCAAAAGGGGGTATGATTCGTAAGATCATAGAGGACTTCTGGCGGGACGAGCACATAAAGAGGGGTTACGAACTGCTCTTTACCCCACATATAGCCAAAAGAGAACTATGGGGTACAAGTGGTCACTTGGATTTCTACAGGGAGAATATGTACTCCCCTATGGATATAGACGAAGTAAGCTACCAGCTCAAGCCCATGAATTGCCCCTTCCATATCGCAATCTATAATAGCAAAAGGAGGAGTTACAGGGAGCTTCCCCTTAGATGGTGTGAACTGGGTACGGTTTACAGATATGAACGGACTGGAACATTGCACGGTTTGATGAGGGTGCGAGGTTTTACCCAAGATGATGCCCATATTTTTTGCCGTCCGGATCAACTGGATGACGAAATCCGGGATATACTAGGTATGACCTTGTTCGTTCTTAAGGTATTCGGATTTGACCGTTACGATGTGTATCTTTCCACCAGGCCGGAAAAATATGTCGGGTCGGAGGAGAATTGGTCACTTGCCACGAAGGCCTTGAAACATGCCCTGGAGGCCCAGGGCCTGGCATTTGAAATCGATCCAGGTGAAGGGGTCTTTTACGGTCCCAAAATAGATATCAAGATAAGGGATTGCCTGGATCGCTCATGGCAATGTTCAACTATACAGGTGGATTTCAACCTTCCTGAACGATTCAATGTCTCATATGTGGGAAGTGATGGCGAATCCCATACCCCGATTATGGTTCACAGGGCCCTTCTGGGTTCATTGGAGCGTTTTTTTGGTGTATTGATAGAGCACTATGCCGGGGCCTTTCCTGTATGGCTGGCCCCGATCCAGGCCATCGTTCTTACGGTAACGGACCGGCAAAATCAATGGGCCGAGGAGGTTAGGCAGGCCCTTACGGCAAAGGGGATAAGGGCTGAGATTGACATCCGTAACGAGAAGCTCGGCAAGAAGGTCAGGGAGGCTCAACTGCAGAAGATCCCCTATATGTTGGTAGTAGGGGATGCAGAATTGGAGACTAGGACCGTAAGTCCCAGGACCAGGGAGGGAGACATGCTTACTGCAATGTCCGTCGATGAATTTATTGACCTTGTAGATTTGAAGTGCAAGGAATGCAAGAGGCAAAGGGAGGTGTAGTATCGCCAGGGAACGACCAGCCAACGTAAATTATAGAATCAGGGCCGAGGAGGTCCGACTTATTGGGGAAGATGGTGCACAGCTTGGCATTGTTCCCCTAAAGGTTGCCTTGGAAAAGGCAAAGGAAAGGGGGCTTGATCTCGTCGAGGTGGCTGCCCATGCCAAGCCACCGGTCTGCCGTATCATGGACTACGGGAAGTTCAGATATGAGCAGAGTAAAAAGGCCCAGGAGGCCCGTAAAAGGCAGACCGTGATCCAGGTAAAGGAGGTCAAGATGCGGCCAAAAACCGATGTTCATGACCTCAACGTCAAGAAAAAGAAGATCAGGAAGTTTATTGGGCAGGGTAACAAGGTGAAGGTTACGGTAACCTTCAGGGGGCGTGAAATCATGCATTCCGAGCTGGGCAGGGACCTCCTAAAGCGTGTGGCCGATGAGATGTCCGATATCGCGGTGGTAGAGCACATGCCCAATATGGAAGGACGCATACTCCATATGATCCTTGCTCCGAAAAAGGATTGACCAACAGCCGGATCAGGGTTAATTATTGCCGATTGCCTACCTGGAATAACCGGGTATAGATTATTACGTTCTGAATTCGGAGACGATAATATGCCAAAGATAAAGACCAAGAGAGCCGCAGCAAAACGTTTCAACAAGACCGCCAAGGGCAAGTATGTCTTCAACCGGCCAGGCAAGAGCCATCTGCTTACCCATAAGAGCAGAAAGCGCAAGAGATATCTGAGGAAGGATGCCGTCATATCAGAGGACATGGCAAGAAGCGTCAAACGTATGCTTCCATACGGTTAGACCTTCCTTTGTTCAAGATCGGTCTGCCCAAGCACCATATCTTCCTTACCCATGAAGGGGAGATATGGCCGTGCGCTCGGTGTTCTAGCCCGGATAAGGGCACTGTTTTCAGAGATGGGATGCCTGCGTAAGTGGCCGGGCAAATTTCAATCAACATATTTAAGGAGTTCTAAAGATGCCACGTGTAAAAAGGGGTTTTAAGGCCCGTCGTCGCCGCAAAAAGATATTAAAGCTCGCCAAGGGGTACAGGGGGGCCAGAGGGCGTTGCTACAGGCAGGCAAAGGATGCCGTAGAGAAGGGACTCGCCTATGCCTTCAGGGACAGAAGGGCCAAGAAGCGTCAATATCGAAGGCTTTGGATCGCAAGGATAAATGCAGCATGCAGGCTAAATGGTATATCCTATAGCAGGTTTATCTGCGGTATAAGCCGTGCAAATATCGGCGTCGACCGCAAGATCATGGCCGACCTTGCGGTGACCGACCCCCAGGCCTTTTCTGCCCTGGTCGAAACCGCCAAGGCCGAGGCCTAAAGGGATTAATAGATGTTGGAGCGCCTGGAGAAGATAAGGTCCCAGGCCCTAAGGGCCATCGAAGAAAGCGGAGAGGAGGACCTGGAGGCCATCCGCATCAAGGTGTTAGGCCGAAAGGGCGAACTTACTTCCATTCTAAAATCCATAGGCAATTTGCCGGTCGAAGAGAGGCCCAGATTCGGGCAGCTTGCCAATAAATTCAAGAAGGAGATCGAAGCTGCCCTTAAAAGGCGCAAGGCTCAGTTTGCATCCGAGGGTCGGGTTCGGCAGATAAAGGGATTCGATCCTACCCTTCCTGGGCGAAGATACCATGTTGGCAGGCTGCATCCTGTCAGCCTTATGATGGGTGAAGTTTGCTCAGTTTTTGAACGCATGGGTTTTAGTGTCGTTCAGGGACCGGAGGTGGAACTCGATTTTTATAATTTCGAGGCCCTCAATATTCCGCCTGACCATCCAGCCCGTGATATGCAGGACACCTTCTATATAGATGATAAGGTCTTGTTAAGAACGCATACATCGCCGATACAGGTGCGGACCATGGAGAAGATCTCCCCACCACTTAGGATAATCGCCCCTGGCAAGGTGTACCGTTGCGATTCGGATGTTACGCATACCCCCATGTTTCATCAGGTGGAAGGCCTCATGGTAGACCGATCCATCTCATTCGCCGATCTGAAGGGGATATTGACATATTTCGTGCAAGAGATCTTCGATAAGGATACTGCCGTAAGATTCAGGCCCAGCTTCTTTCCCTTTACCGAACCAAGTGCAGAGGTGGATATACAGTGTGTAATATGCAGGGGGAATGGTTGCCGTGTATGCTCCCATACCGGGTGGCTGGAGGTCCTGGGGGCAGGCCTGGTACATCCGGCGGTATTCAGGCACGTGGGCTATGATCCGGAGCAATATAGCGGCTTTGCCTTTGGCCTGGGGATAGAGCGAATCACCATGCTTAGATATGGCGTCGATGATATCCGGCTATTTTATGACAATGACCTGCGTTTCCTTGAACAATTTTGATCTTCCAAGAATCCTATGCTCATCCTGACATCCTGGCTTAAAGAATTTGTTCCGTTTGATGTTCCGGTTGATACCTTGGCCGAGGATCTCACCCTTGCCGGGCTTGAGGTGGAAGGTGTGGAATCTGCCTTTAAGGGCCTGAAATCCGTAGTGGTGGCCAAGGTGCTCGAGGTAAAGACCCACCCGGGTGCCTCCTTCCTAAAGATATGTGCGCTTGATACCGGATCAGGCTCCAAAGTGGAAGTTGTCTGTGGAGCACCCAATGTAGCCCAGGGACAGTTGGTGGCGTTGGCAAGGCCAGGGACCATTCTACCCGATGGTACCATGGTACAAACAGCCAGGATTCATGGGGTTG
Source organism: Deltaproteobacteria bacterium (assembly GCA_015489365.1). Taxonomy (GTDB): domain Bacteria; phylum Desulfobacterota; class Dissulfuribacteria; order Dissulfuribacterales; family QOAL01; genus S143-34. The sequence continues at coordinate 12,968 of WFZW01000145.1, forward strand.
AGTCCCCTGGGATGTTGTGTTCACAGGCTGAACTCGGGCTTGGGGAGGACAAGGCAGGTATCATGGTCCTGGATTCATTCCAGGGGATAGCGCCAGGAGAAGGGATAATAGAGGCCCTTGGCTTGGATGACTGGATATTGGAGATAGGTATCACCCCTAATCGTCCCGACTGTCTAAGTGTTATTGGTATTGCCAGGGAGGTGGCTGCCATCTATGGTCTGCCACTGATGTCCTTGCCAGGAGAAGACAGTGTTCTTGAAGGGGTTTCCCTCCAGGGAGGTCTTGTCCCTATCAGTATTGAGACTCCAGATCTTTGTAGGCGTTACGCAGCCGGCATCATGGAGGATATTGATATTGCCACATCACCGGTCTGGCTCACTAGGCGCCTGTTGGCGAGCGGGATAAGACCTATAAACAACGTGGTGGATGTTACCAATTATGTATTGCTTGAAAGGGGACAACCACTTCATGCCTTTGACCTGGATCGTCTAAATGGACCGAATATAAACGTCCGCCTGGCAAGACCAGGCGAAGAGATCGTCACCCTTGATGGAAAGCGACGGGAGTTGTCACCAGAGATACTCGTGATTGCTGACAGGGACAGGCCGGTGGCGGTAGCCGGGGTCATGGGGGGGGCCAACAGTGAGGTCACGGACAAGACCCGCAGTATCCTTATCGAAAGTGCATGGTTTTTTCCAGGACAGGTCAGACGTGCTGCTAAGGTTCTAAAGGTCTCTACCGAGGCCTCTTACAGGTTTGAAAGGGGTGTAGATCCGGAAGGTATCCCAGCTGCCTTATATCGGGCCATGGATCTGCTGAGTCAGATGGCAGGAGGGCAGAAGAAAGAAGTAACTGATCTTTATGTCAGACCCTTTGATGCCGTCCATATAGAACTAAGGCCTGAAAGGGCAAACAGGTTGCTAGGTACCAGTATAGAGCCCGATGAAATGGCATCTATCCTTTCCAAAATAGGCATGGAAGTAGGTAGGTGCAATTCTGAGTCCATCCGGGCCAAGGCCCCGTCTTATCGGCCCGATTTGAAGGAGGAGATCGATCTGGTCGAAGAGGTGGCGAGGCTGCACGGATTTTCCAATATCCCATCACGTATCCCTGAGGCGAGCTTGATTTCCATGCATTCCGAGCCTGGGAAGATCTTTGGTGACAAGGTTAAAGGGATATTGACCTGCCAGGGCCTTAGTGAGATCATTTCCTATAGCTTCATATCGCCCGAGGAGATAGAGGCACTGCGGTTTGGGAAAGAAGACCCTCGTTCCAGGTGGGTCAGGGTCAAAAATCCCCTTTCCGAGGATCAGTCCGTTTTAAGAACCAGTCTTCTTCCTTCCCTTTTGGGCGCGGTTTCCAGGAATTTTGCCCGCAGAAACCTTAACCTGAGGTTGTTCGAGCTAGGGACCTGTTTCCTGGATCAGGGAAAGGAGAGGCAGCCGATTGAAGAGCAAAGGGTGGCTGGAGTCTGGACCGGGAATAGATACCCTGAATCCTGGGCATGGCCTGACAAATCCGCTGATTTCTTTGATCTCAAGGGGGTGGTTGAGGTCTTGTTAAGACGGTTGGGGGTGGATCCGTTCAGATTCAGGCCAGGAACACCCGATGATCCCTTTTATATGCCAGGGGCAGGTGTATGCATCCAGTCCCATGATGGCACCACCATTGGAACCATGGGGCAGATATCCCCTGAGATCCTTTCCAGGTGGGATATCGATACGCAGGTCTTTGCCTTTGATCTGGCGCTTAAGGGCCTTATGGATGTCTCCCATGATATTATTAGATTCAGACCTCTTGCCAAATTTCCATCCATCGGTGTTGATAATGCTATTATAGTTTCGGATTCTGTATACTATCAGGACATATTTGGGTTCATAAGGTCCAATGGACATGAATTCCTCGAATCGGTCGATGTTTTCGATGTCTATAGCGGAAAACCAATCCCAAAAAACTTTAAGAGCCTGGGTATAAGATTTGTTTATCGGGCCCCTGATCATACCCTTTCTGACAAAGAGGTGGCTGAGATACATGATCCATTGTTACACAAGGTGCTTGAAAGATTCCACGGTGAATTGAGGGCCTGAAGAAATGGCAGGATCGACCTTGACCAAGAGGGAAATCGCGGAGAGAATAAGCCAAGAACTTGGATTTTCGGTGAGGATGAGCCTCAGGCTTGTTGATGAATTTTTTCACCACATAAAGGCCAGCCTGCAGGAAAAGGAGAAGGTAAAGATAGTAAGGTTTGGTACCCTTTGTCCTATCGAAAAGGCTGCCAGAAGGGGTACCAGCCCTGCCAACGGAGAACCTATAATTATTCCCGCAAGGCAAACGGTCGTATTCCGTCCCAGTCGGATACTCAAGGGGTTGGTGAATGCCGAAAGAGGGGAAGAAATATTATCGAATAGGTGAGGTCAGTAGAATCACCGGAGTAGAGCCCCATGTGCTGCGATATTGGGAGAATGAATTCAAGAGTATTCGTCCCCGTCGAATAGCCAAACAACGTCTTTACAGGCGTCAAGACATCCAGATCATAAAATTTATCAAATCACTTCTACATGAAGAGGGATTTACCATCGCCGGGGCCAAGAAACGGCTCAAACAGGACCTGAGGAAAAGGTCTACAAAGGCCACAGGGGGAGTGTCCGGGGATATGCAGTCGGTGCTTGCAGAGGTACGCAAAGGCCTTCTTGAGATTAGGGATCTACTAGATTAATATACGACGATTATGCATGTTCCCGATGATGAAAAATACAACAGGCTTAAGAAACTCAGGGACCGTATAGATAGCATAGACGCCGAACTTGTGGGCCTTTTGCAAGAACGGTTGTCTGTTGCTGAGAAAATAGGGCAAACCAAGGCACAGGCCTCCCAACAGACGCTGGACGTTACCAGGGAAAGGGAGGTGATATCCAATATACTTGCCAGAAATGCGGGGGTTTTTCCGCCTGATGGCCTCAGGGTAATCTTTGGGGAGATAATCTCTGCATGTAGGAATGCCCAAAGACCTGCCAAGGTGGGATATCTTGGGCCTGAAACCACATTTACCCACATGGCTGCCGCCGAATTCTTTGGGCATGCCCCGGAATTCATCCCGAAGGGTAATATCACAGAGGTCTTCGAGGAGGTGGAAAGAGGCAGGGTCGATTACGGGGTGGTACCCATAGAAAATTCCGTTGAAGGAACCGTGGCCCTCACCCTGGACGGTCTGTGTGATTTCAAAATAAAGGTATGTGGAGAGATCTACATGCCCATATCCCACGATTTGATCAGCCAGAGCGGGCGCATAGACAGGATAAGACGCATCTTGTCACATCCCCATGCCCTGGCCCAATGCAGGATCTGGTTGCAGAAGAATTTGCCAGCGGTTCCAACCGAGGGGGTACTCAGCACTGCCCAAGCAGCCAGGTGGGCTGCAGTGGATCCATCTGTGGCCGCGGTTGCCAGCCCACTTGCAGCCAGGACATATAATCTCCAAATAGTGGAGAAGCGGATAGAGGATTTTGCTGGTAATACCACCCGTTTTCTGGTCCTGGGTCATCAATGTCCAAGGCCCAGTGGTAATGATAAGACCTCTCTGCTATTGAGCCTTGAGGACCGACCAGGCTCGTTATTTAAGCTGTTGGAGCCCCTGGCAAAGAGGGGAGTCAACCTGACCAAGATCCAATCCAGGCCGGTCAAGAATGAGCCGTGGCGTTACCTGTTTTATGTGGACATCGCTGGCCACTGGGAAGATCCTGTGGTGAAGGAGGGGATAGAGGCCATAAGGCAGGGCTGCACCTTCCTTGAATGGCTCGGATCATATCCAATGGGGGAGATGGCTGAGGGCCTGACGAATAAATAAAAGCAGCCTGTGCCCTTTGGGCCATACTCCTAGCAGGAAGATACAGCTTTTATACTAATTAGGATGCAATTTACGGCAAGTTGCACCTCTGCAAGGGCCTTTTTTCTCAAGAAAGCTTCATGATCTGATACCTTACGAAGTCGAGGGACTTGGAAGCCGGTTTGAGGGCCAAAAAACGGTTGTAGGCAGAAAGGGCTTGTTCCTTGTTTCCAAGCTCTGCCTGGACCCTGGCTAGGTCCAATAACGCGATGGCCTCAAGGCCGAGTTCCTTGTCGGCAGGAATCTGAAATCCCTTGGCTGCACTCTTATCATCTCCTGTCTGTTCATCGATATAGGCCTCTCCCATGACCGCACTTTGGAAGCATATCGAATCCTTATCATATTTTGTTCTTGCTTGGGAAAACAATTTCTTGGCCTTATCTATCTTGCCAGCATCCCTTTCGGCTGCAGCCAGCAACAATAGGGCGTGCCTGGCCGCTTCGGAATGGGAATGTGCCCTTATTACTTCCTTCAAGGCGCTGGCCCTTGCGACAGGATCGTTTTTTTCAAGGGCAGTCCCCAGAGCAGTGGCAGCCATGTTTTCTTGGTTTCTGTCATAGCTCGAATACCCAGACCAGAGCGCCACAGCAAGGAGAAGAATGACGATTCCGGCCACTATCTGCCGGGAATATTCTATCAATGGTTCCTTCAGCCATTCCGGCAGACCGGAAAGGAGTTCTTCTAAAAATTCCCCGGCATTACCCGCTGGTTGTATAGGGGTCTGGTCATGTCTTTCTGTATTGGTCATTATGGGCGTCTCCTTTAAGCTACCTACGTCGAGGGTAAATGGTAGGATTTGTAATGATCCTCAATAACCATCTTGCCCAATAACTGGTTCTCGTTGCAAGATTGTTCACATGTGGCCAATATGCGCCGTTTTTTTGTTTCTCAGGCCTTGTTCTTGAACGAAATGGTTGTCCCAAGGGGCTCTATTAATGTAAACGATGGCCAGCTACACTAAGATGCTATTTTTTCCCGAAGAAATCATTCCATTTAAATATCAGCGGATTTGCATCCTTCTTGAGCTCACCATGATCGACAACCGTTCCTACGAATAATGTATGATCCCCTGCCTCATAGGCGTGCTTCAATTCCAGTTCCACATATGCATAAGCGGCATCCAGAACAGGGGACCTCTTCAGCGCATCCGAATAGGTTATGCCCTTGAATTTGTCGGTTGTGCGTCCGCTTTTGAAACCGAAGTGCTTGGCAACGGATATCGCATCTTCTGGAAGGGCATTCAGGCAGAAATAGCCCGATTCTTCTATAAGGCCGTGGGTGTAGCGGGCAGGGGCAACGGCCACGGCGATCATGGGAGGCTTGAATGAAACCTGAGAGGCCCAGGCCGCGGTCATGCCGTTTATTTTTTCCCCGCTTCTCACCGTTAGGATATAGACTCCAGTCGGTATGGCCCTGCTAAGAAATTCCTGCATGGTGTCCTCCTTTGATCCAAAGGCCTGATTGTCTCCATTGATCCGCCAGGGCTTTCCTTCTTGAAGGTTTCACCCATGCCAATAAGTATCAGGCCGTTGTAGAAAATTCAAGTTAATCCTTGACATGGTCAATAAAATAGTTAATAGGTATCGCGCAAGTGGCGGTGTAGCTCAGCTGGTCAGAGCATGCGGCTCATATCCGCAGCGTCCGGGGTTCAAGTCCCTGCACCGCCACCATCTTTGACCTTTCATTAACCTGTCGATTTGGTCAAAATTTCCTTCAATGCATTCTCTGAGCCGGCATCACCTTGCATTTTATCGTTAAGGATATACCGTTTCCTGGGCTGTGCCATCAAGGACATGTGCCAAGGCTATGGGCCTTAAGAAGGTGCCCCCTGTAGAGATATAATTGGAACCCTATCGAATGAAGCTATTTTTAACCGTTTTGGGCCTTCTTTTGATCGTGGAAGGGCTTCCCTATTTTGCCTTTCCAGAAAGAATGCAGAGGACATTGGAGCAGATACGGCAAATGCCTCCTGGATATCTCAGGGTGATGGGATTTGTTGCAATGGCCATTGGCCTCATGATTTGTTATGTGGTTCAACGAACCAGTATATTCCAATGAACAGAGGTTATCTGCTGGAAGATTATGATTACAGCCTTCCAGATGATCGAATTGCCCTCTATCCTGCCAGGAATCGTTCAGGTTCCAGGCTGATGATTCTTGATAGAAACAGGGATAGACCTGTACACGCTATCTTTTCAGACCTGATAGATTGGTTGAATCCGGGTGATTGCCTTGTACTTAACAAGAGCAAGGTGTTCCCTGCCCGTTTGAGGGGAAGAAAACCCACCGGCGGCAGGGTGGAGTTATTCCTGTTAGAGTTTCCGACCCCATTGGAAGAAGGTGTTGCCGTTGCACCGGTCCTTTACAGGTCCTCAAAGCCCATTCGAATCGGACAGGTCATACACTGTGGTGAAAATCTAGAGTTGCAGGTGCTTTCAACGGATAATGGCACTGCTCGTGTAAGGCTACACTTTGAAGGAGAACTCGAGGCCATACTTTCAACCTACGGAGAGGTTCCTTTACCACCCTATATAAAAAGGGCACAGGACAGCGAAGACCGCCTGCGCTATCAGACAGTATATGCAAAGGACCTGGGCTCCGTGGCTGCCCCTACTGCCGGGCTTCATTTCACCCGTGAAGTCCTGGAAAGGATAGCACGAAAGGGGATACACATGGCCTGGATCACCCTCCACGTTGGTTACGGGACCTTCGCCCCGGTAAGATCACACGATATCCGCCAGCACAAGATCCATTCTGAATGGATAGAGGTAGGCCAGGCGGCGGTTGATAGGATCTCAACGGCCAAGGCCTACGGGCAAAGGGTAGTTGCCGTGGGCACCACGTCCGTCAGGGCAGTAGAGTTTGTTGCCCAGCACCTTGGACAGCTTAAGCCTTTTAAGGGCCAATGCGATCTGTATATCAGGCCTGGTTATAGATTCCAGGTCATAGACGCCATGCTGACCAATTTTCATTTGCCAAGGTCATCCCTTCTCATACTGGTTTCCGCATTCGCTGGAAGGGAGAGGATCCTTGAAGCCTATAGGGAGGCGATAGATTCCGGCTACAGATTTTACAGCTATGGAGATGCCATGTTGATCATATAAGCATAGTATGCAGGCGGCTTCCTCCACTTTTTCTCACTGGTTTCTTTTATCTGCACCAGCACCACATCCAGCGTCCCATCTTTACGCAACACGGAGAGTTGCCCGGCTTGGACAGCACAAGGGTTGTGCTTACCCCGTTTATTTCCATTGGTTTTCTGTAAAGATCACAATCAGTTAATATTCTAACCTCTCTTCCCTCGGGGGGTTCTACCCCTATGACCTTGCCTTCCTTGTTGTAAAGCACCTTGAAGTATACTTCGCATCCCTTTTCGTCGATCACTTCGAGTACCTCCTTTCTGCCTCTTTAGAACCACAGGATAAGCCTGGCAATGATCAGGCGCTTGGGACATATCGTGGGATTGGCAGGATCTGTATCCTGAAACCTGAAACGACGATCAAACAAATTCTTTGCCTTTAGCTCTATCAAACCGCGGCGTTTTGTAATGCGATAACGCACAGACAAGTCAGTCACCCAGAATCTTGAGCTGCCTCGGTATATCCCTTCGTTGAAATTGCCGAATCTACCGGCCTGGTAAACGTATGTCGAGGTTATCCGTCCTCCAAGTCCATTGGGCAGGAATATCCCCACGGAGAGAGGGACCCTGTGGGTCCGTGACGATACGATATCCTCTTCACCGGGTTGTTTTGGATTCCTTTTGAATCTTTCATAGAGGTATTGTGCACCAAGGACTACCTGGTTCGAAGGGGTCCAATACAGGTATGCCCGGCCTGAATTTTCCCACCAGTGGGCATGCTTTTTATGCAGGGTTAATGCATCCATATAGGGTACCTTTAACCTTCTCCACGAAAATTCCGCCCCTCCATATAGGGAGCTGTGGATACGTTGATCAATGCCGATCCCGTAATGCCACGAGTCAGTACCCCCTTCGTCGTCAAAGAATTGGTTAAACCCTGCGACTTGGGTAGGCTCTATGGTCTGATCCGTAACGAGCATGCGTTTCAAAACACGGAAGACAGTAGCCCGGATGGTCGTCCCTGTGGTTGGTGTCCACATGATTCCCAACTTTGGGTTCAATTGTTTGCGTTCCTCTATGGTGCCGCGGTAGAAATCAGCGCTCAAACCAAGGGTCAAGTCAAGGCGCCTGTTGATGTGAAGCTGTGGATATATATACATGTTCAGTTGGGAGATGGTATCCCTTTCCTTCTCGGATGGGTAGGGCCAAAAGGTAACGGTTTCCCGTGGGTTTGCACTAAACCAACCGACACCATAGATCAGGTTGCAGGAAGATAGCCGATATTGGTGTTGCAATTCTGCCAGCATGCCCTTTTCCCTTCCCTTTCCGGTAAAACCTGCAAAGACGTCCTTTCTCCAGTGCCAGTCGGCATAGATCAAGGAGGTTAGGAGTATGGAGCCAGGGCTGAAATTATGGCGTAGCCCCAGGCGAATAGAGTCCTTACGGTCCCTGCTCCTAAGGTCAGGTAGGTAATCATCCGGCTGGAATCTTAGAAACAAATCTCCCTTTTTGATAAGTGTGCGTCGATATTCCATCTGGGCGCTCGTGAAGGCTGACAGGCTTACCTGTGCAAATGCGTTATAGATGTCGTGATGCTGGTCGTCGTTACGACGGAATCCATTGCCTTCGTAATGGAATTGTCCAAGGCTGTATGAAAATCGGTCTATTAGACCAGATTGCACCAATTCATCTCCAAGGGTACCCCGGCCTCCTATGAGTCCATTGGCCTGAAGCGCAAGGCGGTTTGAGAGAAAAAGCGGGCTGTATTCATTGAGGGATGGCTCCGATGGCCCGGTGTCCACGAATATGTAATGTTTGCTCTCCGCCAATTGAGGCTGGATAGGAATTATATTTACCGGCTGTAGCAATTGTGACTGCAATAGCTCACTTACACGGGCGATCTCATGCCTGGGCAGTGCTGAATAGGAGTCAGCAAGAAAACGATGGGCAGGATAGCTTTCAGGGGAAATCTCAAGGGATTTCCATGCCTCTGATAGGGCCAGTTGTTCAAAGCCAAGGTCATTGTATATTCTGGCAAGGCCTGCGCTCCTAGCGCCCAGATCCTGATCGAGGAGCATCCTGGAGCGGTAAACTGCCCTGTTGTCGTTGAGCATTATGGATCTTTGCAGGTCATGCAATGCCTCTACAGGCCGATTTGTGCTCTGTTCGAGGATGGCCTGATAGAACCATGGCGTGGGATCCTTGGGATCGAGCTCTTTGGCCATGGCCAACTGTTCAAGGGCCTTGCTGATGCGATGTTCTGTGTAGTATGCCTTGCCCAGGTAGCTCCTGATTATGGCATTGCCCGGATCCAGTGCAACGGCGATCTCGATCTGTTGCCTGCCTTGCCGGATATGCCCCTGCCTTATAAGTGTAAGCCCCAGGCCCAAGCGGGGCATGGGATCCGCCGAGTCGAGCTCTATGGCGTGTTCGAAGGCCTTTTTCGCCGCTTTGATATTGAGCTGGACCATGTGGGCAAATCCAAGAACGGTCTGTATCCTGGCGAGTTCTGGGTTCAGGCTGGCTGCCCTTTTGGCAGCATCAAGACACCTGTCGAGGTTTCCTGTGGCAAGCCAAAGTTCGGACAATCTTGCCCATGCGAGGGCACTATTGGGGGCAATATCTACTGCGGCTCTAAGGGCCTCAAGTGCCTTGTAGAGTTCGAAATTGGCCTGGAGGGCATAGGATAAGGCGATATAGGCCGAGACGGAATCTGGTTTTACAGCAATTGCCTGCCTGGCCAGTTTCAGTGAGTTTAGGGGTTCATTGCGTGTTACTTCTATTACTGCCCTGAGGGCAAGCGCATCGGCACAAGCAGGATCGATGTCAAGGGCCTTGCCAATGTCTGAATCGGCCGCACCTGCCTGGCCTACCCAAAGGAGGATACCTGCCCTGAGGATGAAGAAGTGAAGGTCTCGTTCATCATCAGGTACTTGATTCAATAGGGAAAGTGCGTTGGAAACGTTGCCATGAAGATACATCGTAAGCGCATGCAGGAGGGGTTTTGCAAGCGCCTTGTCCTGCCCAAATTCATGGAAATCGAGTACCGGCGGATAGTATAACGACCACTGCACCGTATCTCTGGGCCTTGCCAATATCCGAAGCACCGGGGCCTGTCCCTTCTTTGCAATGGTGCTCTGGCCTTGCCCCAATAGCAGAGTTCCCAAGGGATTGGATGCTCGCACCCTGCCCTTGAAGACGGTTATCATGGTATCGTTTCCTGTCACCCTGACAACGAACTCGGTTCCTTCTACAGCAGCGTTTACGAAGGGGGTGTCGATCTTAAGACTTCGCGTAAACCGGCTGAAAAAGTTGGCCGCCCCCTTGAGAAGTCGAAGGATTGAGGGGTGTTTTTTCCCCATGGTGGAAAAAACAATCGAGGTCTCCTGATCCAGACGAATGACTGCATCGTTTGGCAAGAGGATTGTTGCCCGGCTGCCCAGGCCTGTGCGGAGTATAGTTGCTGGTTTTAAGGTGCAGTTCAAGTATGCTGGTTCCCAGTAGGGGCTGTCCGGTCTTTTCAATTCAACCCTGCCCTGTAGGGATACTATCCTCGCCACCCATGTCTGTGCTGCTTCATCCCCTGCACATGCCGCAGGAACAAGGCTGATAAGCATGGCCATCGTCAGTAACATCAATGCAATCAGAAAGGTGTCCTTTCTGTTCATCCCCTTTGCCCTCACTTTTCCCCCAGGATGATCAATCCGTGCCAGTCATCCTCAGGCACGTTTTTCCTGTAATGTTCACAGAGTCTAAGATAGAATCTTGAAGGTCCATCCTCTCCCATTAGATGTATGCAATCTTCGAACAATCCCTGTGCCGTATCCCATTGTCGCCTCTGAAAGGCATCGAGTGCCTGCGAAAAGGTAATGCAAAGCCTTCTTTGAGCCGGCGATGCTTTCCTCAAGGGGCTAATAATTTCATATATCACAATCGGTAGGGATTTACCAAATAAAAGGAATTTTCCAAGTCTTCTGACCAGCAAGTCCTCGGTTCCCCGGACTATTTCCTCGGACGCGAGGAGTCTGGTGCCAAGGTGTTTGTTCAGTTGTTCAATTCTGGACGTGGTGTTTACTATGTCGCCGATCGGTGTGTATTCATAGTGGTTAAGTGCCCCGAGGTTGCCTAGTGCCAGGTGGCCTGAGTGAAGGCCAATCCTGGTGGGAAGTGGCGAATCTGGATAGAGCTGATTGAAGCGTTGCACAGCCGCGGAGATTGCAAGGGCCGCTCTACAGGCCGATGAACGAGGAGCAGGGGATGGCCCGGTATCCGTCCAGATGGCCAGCATGGAATCTCCAGTGACATCAGACACGTGGCCACCGTGATCCCTTACCGGCCTGAATATCAGTTCGTAATACTGATTCATCAAGAGGTTTAAATCCTCCGGCTCGATTCTTTCGGATATAGAGGTGTAGTTTTCGGCATCCGTTATAAGACAGATCCCGTATATGCTCCTAGGATTGGATTTCAGACGTGAAAGGTCCCTGGCAAGATCATCGATCATGTCTGTGGGAAGGTAGTAGCCAAAGGCCTTGGTGATATTTTCCCTTTGTTTTGACAAACGGTGATAGCGCCATGCCATGATTACCAGATAGGTGAGAGGAAGTTGGAAAAAAAGGGGAATGACCATGGGATACCATGTTCCGGCAAGGCCAAACTGGTATCCGCCAAGAATGAGATAGGAAAGGCCTGTTCCCGTGAGCATCACAGCGGAGATCGCCGGTGGGAGATAGGCTGAAATGAATGCGACAGCAGCCCCCCATACAAAGAAGATGAAGACCTGTGTCGGCAAAGGCAATGGGCGCACAGGCATATCCTCGAGAAGATTGGCAAAGGCAGTGGCGGCGATCTCGACACCGCTTATGTCCAATCCATCTGCCCGTGTGAAAACCGTATAGAAACCATCCTTCTGATCTATACAATTATGCCGTGCCACCCCTATGAATACCGTCTTGCCCTTTAACTGGGGGAGATCCTCTCGTATGCCCTGCTCTAGAAGAGGATAGCAAGATATGGTAGTAATGGTACCAGGCGGTCCATATAGATTGAGATAACGGCTATCATCGGGTTGGCATGATTTGATGAATGCCTTAAGAATGCGCTTTTCCCCTTGGGAGATCCCCCATGTTGGCTCTTCGAGGCCCTTGAGAAGTCTGGTGGTAAGGTCTGGATGCTGGGTGAAAAGCTCGCGCAGTTTACAGATCGTTTCCACCAATTGCCTTGAGCGGATTATCTCTTCCTGGCTAGAGGGCAGGCTTGCCGTGGCTCCAGGTTCGATCGCTACCAGCAGTCGTACCAGATCATCGTAGACCGGAAGTGCAATCAACCCTAGGGCCGTTACCGGGAGGGTGGGCAAGTCCCCTGCCCCGGTCTTGAAGGTCCAGAAACGGTTGAGGCGTACCGGCACCTTGGGTAGGGGAAACGGGGCCAAGGCAAGGGCAGGGCCTGCAAGGCTGGGAAGTGGCTGTACGATACGTTCGATAGAAAGATTTACAGCCTTGGGGGCCGGCTTATCCCTCATCACGATCCTTCTTCCCTTCAGGTATTCGAAAAGGATCACATTACCCGCCTGTTTGATCGCATGGGCAAATGCCTTGTCCCCGGCCCTTGGTTCTGCAAATATCATATCGAAAACTATTGCAGACACCCCTGATCTTGACAGGGCCTCAACCAGCTTTGCATAGATGGAACGGGGCCATCTGTCAGGCCGGTTTGGAAGATGGAGGTGTGAGGCTGACACCCTGTCCAGGTTGACGATCACTATGTCATTGGGAGGCCTCCTGGGGCCCCGTAGCCTGAACCATGTCGCAAGGCCAATGTCTTCTTCAAGTTCAGTGCCCGTATCGGTCAAGGCAAGGACTGTAGCGATCATCCCTGCCAACAGGGCGATTAGTATGATCGTGGTGATTCCAGGGTTGCGCCTCACAAATTCTGTCCTCTAGCCTGCCCATATCCTCAGGCAAGCCCATAGCGGGATATCTTGTTCAGGAGCCCTTGACGGGTTAAACCCAACATACGTGCGGCCTTGGAGCGGTTGCCATTGCAATCCTTCAGGGCATCGCGAATCATCTGCTGCTCCACCTGTTGCACGACCTCCTTCAATGTGCCACTTGGAAGGTTGAGCGTATGCCCACGGCCCGATTTTTTCTTGAGATTGTATGATAGGTGTTCCTCAGTGATTTCATTTCCACGCCCGGCGATGGTCATGGCCCTTTCTATTTCGTTTTCAAGCTGGCGCACGTTTCCAGGCCAGTCGAAGGCTACAAGTAGGTCCATGGCCGCAGGTGACAGATCGGGTTGCGGCCATCCGAGTCTTTTCGAGATCTTTCCCAAGAAGTGGTTAGTAAGTAGGGGTATGTCCTGCCTTCTTTCCCTCAGTGGCGGTGTTGTAATGGGGAATACGTTTATCCTGTACAACAGATCGGCCCTGAAATTCCCTTTTTTTACCTCATCTTCCAGGTCCCGGTTGGTACATGCTATCAATCTGACATTGACTTTTTTATACCTGCTGCCTCCTACCGGACGGAATTGTCCTTCCTGTAATACCCTTAGCAATTTTACCTGCATCTTGAGGGGCATTTCACCAATTTCATCAAGGAGTATGGTCCCACCGTCAGCGATTTCAAAGAGCCCTTTTTTGTGGGAGATTGCCCCTGTGAAGGCCCCACGTACATGGCCAAAGAGCTCGCTTTCGAGTATGGTTTCGGTTAGGGCTGCGCAGTTTTCTGCCACGAAGGGCCTGTCCTTCAAGGGCCCGGTGTAATGTATGACCTTTGCGATCAGCTCCTTTCCCGTGCCGGTTTCCCCTTGTATTAGGACCGTGGTAGTTGTATCTATTACCTTCTCCATCAAGGTGAAGAGCCGGTGCATGGCAGGGCTTGAACCAATGATGCCATGCATATTGAACCTGGCCTGTGCCACGGATGCAAGTTGCCGGTTTTGCTGCTCCAACGAAGACAGATGATGCTTGAGCTCCCCATAAAGGCGTGCGTTTTCTATGGAAACCGCGATAGGGCCTGAGAGTACTTCCAGTATACGCGCATCCCTGGATGTGAATTCGCCCTTTAACTTGTTGAGTGCATACAGGACTCCTAGAAATCCTCGACGGGTCTTCAGGGGGACGCAGATCATGGATCTTGTAACGAAATCTCCCTGGGTATCCATTCCACCAAAGAATCTTGGGTCCCTGGACACATCCTGTATTATTACAGGCCGATCTTCACGAAGAACCCAACCAGCTACCCCCAGGTGGTCAGGGAATCTCATGGTTCTCATTCGCAGGGGGTCTTTATCCTTGTCCACCTCAACCGTGCGTATGAAGTAGAATTCCCGGTTGACAGGATCATGTAAAACTATAGATGCGCCCTCTATGGCAAAGACCTGCTTAATCTTGCCAAGAATGGTCTTTAGCATCTCATCTAGATCCCTTATGGCATGGATAGAGGTGGATACATCGTAAAATAGGGAAAAGTCCTCTCTGCTGAGGATGATCTCCTTATGTGCGTCCATTTGTTTCCCTTCCCTGTCATCTAAATGCACAAGCGCCTGCGCCCTGGGTACATTTTTGTTCCTCCAGTCTTCTCTACGGGCAAGGAAATGGTCATCTGTAGAGATCCTTATATCTGCCCAAAGGTGGAACCCTAGGATGTATTTCCTTTCTGCTGCAATGGGTGCAAATCGGTGGTGATTTTTTACTGGGAAAATACATCCTGGATAAGGGCTGTATTTTCTATCCAGGGGTGTGACCTCAAAGCACGGGCCGTATAAAGATTTGGATCTTCCAAGTATCTATTAAGTTTACAATAGCCCCTCAAAATGT
>WFZW01000146.1 GCA_015489365.1 Deltaproteobacteria bacterium
CCTATGATTAATCCTTGAACCCGGCCATTTTGGAAACCGGTTAGTAAGCAGGTGGCCGGTTTCTCCATATTTTTGGTTTCCTGCCAAGGAGGTGATGCCGTGGCCGCCAAATTGTTCGAAATAAAAGAATTAAGAAATAAAAAATTTGTATTTGAAGATAGGCTGGATGCCAGTCAATGGCTCGCAAGGATCTTGATGCCCTATTATAACAAGGCAAGCGATACGGTGGTCTTCGGCATTCCTTCTGGTGGCGTACCTGTTGCCATAGGGCTTGCAACAGCGTTAAACCTGCCCCTTGATCTAATCATAGTGAGGAAGGTACCGATCCCGGGAAATACTGAAGCGGGCTTTGGGGCCGTAACCCTGGACGGGCAGGTGATCCTTAACCAGGACCTGGTTACCTACCTCCATCTTTCTCCTGATGTGATTGAACGCCAGGTTGCATCGGTTAAGGCAGAACTCGAGGCTAGGAACCATATGTTCAGACGAGGTCGCCCATTACCAGACATGTCCGGAAGGACCGCTATACTGGTGGATGATGGCCTGGCATCGGGTTTTACCATGCTGGCATGCGTGGAGACCGTGGAAAGGCTTGGCGCAAGTAAGAAGGTGGTTGCTGTGCCTACGGCGTCACAGGCGGCCCTGGGCCGGGTTGGTGAAAAGGTGGACGAAATCTTCTGCCCAAATGTAAGAACAGGCCCCTATTATGCAGTTGCCGAAGCGTACAGGCATTGGCATGATTTAAGCAAGCAGGAGGTCCTGAACCTGCTAGAATCCACGAATTTTTTTAAATAGGCCACCAAATAGATGGTCCCTGCCCTTCGGATATGCGCGCAAGTAAGGTGATAAGCCTAGCTGGTACTTGATCCGTTTCCTGCAACCAATACCGGGATGTTGGCAAATTCAATGATCCTTTCTGCCACACTCCCAAGAAGTATACGGCTAACCCCCCTTTTACCCAGTTTCCCAATAACGATCAGGTCCGCATTCCAATCCTCGGTTTCACCCAGTATGACCTCGTGTGGTGATCCCTCTTTCAATAGCGTGGAGACGGAGATGCCAGCCTTTCTTACCTGGCTCGCCATGTCGTTTAGGAATGCAAGACCGCTCGCCATCAGATTTTCCCGCACCTTTTCGAAGGGTTCTTGACTGAACTTGCACAATTGATTCAATACGACCGTATCCGCCACATGCACCAGACGTATCTTAGAACCATGGATCATGGCTATCTTTTCGGCCAAATCAACGGCTTTCATACTGAATCTGGAGCCATCGACTGGCACCAGTATCCTGGAAAACAGGCCATTTCCACGTATCATGATATGAATACTCCCTTGTCGTGCACGATTTCTGCCCTTTATCTCGAAGATACCAACCTCTAGGGGAAGGGGTCAGAACACACGACATCTATGAAAACCTGCCAGGCATCTTGCGTCTCATGCATTTTAACTGGAAGAGTGCCTCCCGTTCCTTTTCCTCCAGGGTCTCTTCCATGGCCTTTACTGTGGCACGGTACGATGGCACGTATATGTGTTCAAGTGCGTTGATCCTCTTGAGTGTCTTTTTCAGCTCGGCCATCAGACGCTTGACCCCTACCTCCAGCTCCGCCAGTTCTGCCATGGTCTCCAATGCCCTATGGATGGCCTCGACCGTTGCATCCATGGCCTTGCCTGTACCGAAAAGACCATAGCCAGGCCTGTGGGGGGGAAGTTCTATCTCCACAAGGGGCAAGATTACCCCCATGAGTGATCGTTCCTTGATCCCTACATCCTCTCCTGCCCTCAATCCCAGCCCCGCGGCCTCGACCTCTGCCTGGCCAAGGTCAAGAATGGCTTCATCCAGATGGGCATAGGCGAGCACGAGGACCTCGTTTACCTGCTCCCTTACATAGTCTGCCTTGGATGCCAACAGGTTGATCTGGCTTATTAGGATTTCCTTTTTCTGGTCCAGCAACTCAAGCCCGTCCCGGGCAAGGGCAAGCTCCTCCTTAAGGCGAAGCAGGTTGCTCTTGGTTGCCGGCATCTGGATCCTTTCCATTTCCCCTTCCGTATCTTTCTATCTCCTCTTTTCTCACCCTGGTAAGCTCCTGTTCAGGTAGCAGCATGATCAGTTTCCACCCAAGATCCAAGGTGTCGAAGATGGAGCGGTCTTCGTTGATTTCCTGGCTAAGAAATCTGCTTTCAAAGGCCCTTGCAAATGTAAGGTAACGTTTATCCGTAACGGACAGGTCCTCTTCCCCAATAATGGATGCCAACCTCTGGACCTGCCTTGCCCTGGCATATGCCGCATAGAGCTGGCTCGATAGATCCTGGTGGTCTTCCCTGGTCCGGCCTTCCCCGATGCCGTCGCTCATTAATCTTGAAAGGGATGGAAGGACGTTTATGGGGGGATAGATGCCCTTTTGGAATAATGCCCGTTCCAATACGATTTGTCCCTCCGTAATATAGCCGGTGAGGTCTGGGATGGGATGCGTTATATCGTCGTCCGGCATGGTAAGTATTGGTATCTGGGTAACCGAGCCCGCACGGTCTGTAAGCCTTCCAGCCCTCTCGTAGATGGAGGCCAGATCACTGTAGAGGTAACCAGGATAGCCCTTGCGGCTAGGGACCTCGCCCTTTGATGTGGCTACTTCCCTAAGGGCCTCGCAATAATTGGTCATATCCGTGAGTATCACCAGGACATGCATGCCCTCTTCAAATGCGAGGAATTCCGCCACAGTAAGTGCTATCCTTGGGGTGATAAGCCGCTCTACCGTGGAGTCATCCGCAAGATTTAGAAACATGGATACGTTCTTTAAGACCCCGCTGTCTTCGAAGCTCCTTCTGAATTCTTCCGCCTCGTCATGTCTTACCCCCATGGCACCAAAGACGATGGCAAAACCCTCCTGGTCCGTAAGCAACCTGGCTTGGCGTACTATCTGGGACGCAAGCTCGTTATGCGGCAGGCCACTTCCTGAGAATATGGGTAGTTTCTGCCCCCGCACCAGGGTATTCATCCCGTCTATGGCGGAGATCCCTGTCTGTATGAAATCCCTGGGATAGGCCCTGGCCACGGGATTTATGGGATAGCCGTTGATATTGCGTCGCTCACCCTTAAATGGTGTAGGCCCTCCGTCGATTGGCTGGCCCAGTCCTCCAAAGATCCTTCCCAGAACCTCATCCTTTGAAACGATGATCTCAAAGGGCCTTCCTGTAAACCGCACGCGCGAGCCCGGCTGGTTGAGACCGGAGGTGCCCTGGAAAACCTCGATCACCGCCGCCTCTTCACTAATGGAAAGCACCCTTCCCTGCCTGGGTATTCCATCAGGCCCGGTCACCTCCACTCGTTCTCCAAAGCCCACGTCCCTAACGCCCTTGACGATTACCAAGGGACCGTTGACGCTGTCGATTCCCATGTATTCTATGGGTGGTCCGGAGGTATGATCTAGCCTACCTGTACCCGGTGAGGTGTTCATTGGGCTGCCCCCATGGTGAATGTCGTATGAGGCTTGCCTGCCTGCTCCTTCAGGATCTTTCCTATCTCCTGGTCTATCCGGGATCCCAGCTCCTCGAACGGCACGGGGTTGTCCCCTTTATAGGCAAATTTCATACGGTGTATCTCACTGACCACGGGAAGCTCCAGCGCCCTGTACAACGGTATCCTGGCCTCGACCACATCCTTAAGCCGGTGGATGAAATGCATGATGATGTCCAGCATGAGATATTGTTTTTCCGGGTTGGCATACGTGTCTATGGGATCAAAGGCGCTTTGTTGGAGAAAGTCGTCCTTTATAAGCCTTGCAGATTCAATGATTCTCTTCTGGTCATCGGGCAGCGCCTCTTCACCAAGGAGCTTTACGATATTTTGCAGTTTTGCGTCCTCCTGAAGTATCTCCATGGCCTCCTTTCTCAGCTCCTTCCATCCCTCTCCAACCCGTTTCTCCCACCACTCTTCGACCCTTACTACATAGGCTGAGTAGCTCTGGAGATAGTTTATTGCCGGAAAATACCTGGCGCTGGCCAATTCCTTGTCCAGGGCCCAGAAACACTGCACGAAACGCTTGGTATGCATGGTTACAGGTTCTGAAAAATCCCCACCCGGAGGCGAGACTGCACCAATCAAGGTAACTGAACCCCTGTCTTCACCCAGGGTTGTTACCTGTCCACCCCTTTCATAGAAGGCAGCGAGCCTGCTGGCAAGATAGGCAGGGAATCCCTCTTCTGCGGGCATCTCTTCAAGGCGACCGGATATCTCCCTGAGCGCCTCGGCCCATCTGGAGGTAGAGTCTGCCATCAATGCCACATCGTACCCCATGTCCCTGTAGTATTCTGCAATAGTGATCCCGGTATATATGCTCGCCTCCCTGGCAGCCACCGGCATATCCGAGGTGTTCGCTATGAGGATGGTTCTTTCTATCAGCGGGCGCTGGGTCCGCGGATCCAGGAGTTTGGGAAAGTCCACCAGGACCCCTGTCATTTCATTGCCCCTTTCACCGCAGCC
Source organism: Deltaproteobacteria bacterium (assembly GCA_015489365.1). GTDB lineage: Bacteria > Desulfobacterota > Dissulfuribacteria > Dissulfuribacterales > QOAL01 > S143-34. The sequence continues at coordinate 4,480 of WFZW01000146.1, forward strand.
TATATAGACGATGATATCGGCATCGGCCCATTTCGAGAGCTGGTGCTGGGTAACGGTTTTTCCTGTACCGAAGCCACCGGGTATTGCAGCGGTTCCACCCTTTGCCAAGGGGAAAAAGGTGTCGATGACCCTCTGCCCGGTTATGAGCGGTTCCGATGGCATCAACCGTTTCTTGTATGGGCGGAGTTTCCTGACCGGCCATCGGTGGTAAAGCTTAATGGAATGGACCTGTCCTTGGTAGGACTCTACCTGTGCGATCACGTCATCTAGTGTATAACTGCCGCCCTTGGCGATCCATTTGAGCCTGCCGTTTACCCCCACAGGGACAAGGATAAAATGATCCACGCCCCTTGATTCTGGAACCTTGCCAAGCCTTTGTCCCTGGGTAACATCGTCTCCGGTCTTCAGTATGGGTTCAAAGGACCAGACCTTGTCCCTGGAAAGGGCAGTGCCGATCTTACCACGGTGGATAAAATCCCCCCATTTTTCCCCAAGTACCTTTAGGGGCCTTTGTATACCGTCGAAAATCTCGCCTACGAGGCCTGGACCGAGTTCCACAAAGAGTGGAAGTCCCTGGCCGAAAACAGGGGTTCCTGGCCGGATACCGGTTGTATCTTCATATACCTGTATGGTCGCAATCCCCTTTTCAAGACCAATGACTTCACCAACCAGTCTCTCTTCACCCACCTCCACCATCTCATTCATGGAGAATTTCTCTGCAGGAACGGCCTTTATCACCGGGCCACTGATAAGGATGATTCTTGCAATTCCATCCTGTTTGCCTACCATGCCTGCCATGGTGCCAGGTTCATTTGTCTTCACTGGTCATGATCTCCTGTGATAGAAGCTCCCGCAGAAAGGATTTGTTTCTTTCAAGGAGGACATCAAAGGAAAAATCGACGAGGATACGTCTATCCTTGTTGAAGGCAAGGCATCCTCCCGAAATATCTGCTGGTTCATCCAGTAACTTTACGTTCTTCCCAGATGTTTTTGAAAGCTCGGTCAGAATTTTTTCTGAAAAGATGGACATGTCTTCCCGCCTGACCTGTAGCCAGCAATTCTCTGTAGGCAGGATAGCAACCGCCCTTGATGCCAGGGATCTCATAATCCTTGCATAGTCAGGGGCCTGCCTTAAGGCCAGGAGCCTTTCTCTGCCTTCCTCAAACAGCTCCTCGAGGATCTCCTGCCTGGCAGCCATTACCCGCTGTTTTGCCTTGAGTTCCGCACCATCCGTTATTCGTCTGGCCTCTTGGTATGCCTCCTGTCTCTTTTGTGCGAGTTTGCGTTCAAGATCCCGCGCCGTGGTTTCCCGGGCCTGTTCCAGGATCTTTTGGGCCTTAGACCTTGCCCTAGCCAGGATGTCCCTGGCCTCAGCCTGTCCCTTTTCCCTTATGGCCCGGCAAAGCATTGTCGTCTGATCCGGAAGCGGCATCCTTCGATCTCCTATCTTCCCATCAGGGCAATCATGCGTTCCTTCGTGGATTTTCTGTCCGGGACAGGACCACGTGTGTCTGGTATCTCTAGCAAGAGAGGCAAGGGCGAGCCCAAGACGACTTGGTCTACCTGCTCGCGGATAGTATCGGCAATCCTCTCAGTGATTAGTATGAGTCCTACCTCCTTGTCCACCTGTAGGGATTTCAGCATCATGGCCGCCTCTTCTGGCCCATCGACTGGTCTCGTATCTATGCCGCCAAGCGAAAAGGCCAGGCATGTCCTGGGATCGGCTATTACTACTATCCTCACCGTTGATCTGTCCTCATATCTTGCCAAGGATCATGATGGCTACGATGAGTCCATATATAGCAATACCTTCGGCCAAGCCAAGGAATATCAAGGCGCGTCCGAGTATCTCAGGCCTTTCGCTGACCGCGCCCATGGCTGCAGAGCCCACCATGGCGACGGCTATCCCTGCCCCTATGGTGGAGCATCCAACCGCCAACGCGGCACCGATATATCCCCAATTTGCCGTGGCAATCCGTTCCCCTGATCCAGCCGTTTCCTGGGCAAGGGTCAGTGCAGGTATTGCCATCATCAATAAGGTGAAAAAACCTGACAAGAGACCTTTCATGTTCATTTGTATCGCCTCCCAAGGTTTGTTTTACGACGGGTACACGCCGTAATTTTTATCCTGGATACGCCCTCAAAGGGCCTGTAATGAAACATAGTCCACCCATATTTCAATTTTTCTATCCGGCCTTTTCTTCCAAAAGCGGTCTAAACGGCTTGCCGCCGCCCCGGAAGAACCGGCTGAAAAATTCGTAGTATTCAAGCCGAAGTGTCTGGATGGATACCACCATTCCCTCGAGAAGGATGATTACCAGGTTTCCTATAACGATGACCAGCCAGTATGAAAGGCCCCGGCCATGTGCGGTCCTCACCATATCTGCCAGGGAAAAGACCGCCATGAACAGCGCCACATGGGTGAGTCCAAAGGCTGCGACACGGACGAAGGATACGGTATTAGCCATATATCTCAGGATATCGTCCAGCACCTCGATGAGGGATTCAAACAGGGTGATCCCTATACCCTTTGGTAGCCGACGTTGCCTGCCACCCTTCCTCAGATGAAAAAGCAGGCTTCTTACAGGCCGCTGTAAAAGCATTATCATAAAGAGTGAAATGGCCGAAATCTTGGCAAGCAGTACCTCGACCGGGCTGACATTTTCTGAAAAGATATAGCGTATACCAAGGCCTGCCAAAAGCCAGTAAAACAGGGCACCTGCCAGGCCTGATGCGGAAAAGAGGTCTCCATATCGTCTTTGCCGCAGGAGGTTTACGAGGTTCAATAGGAAACCAAGGCTGATTATCGAAATCCCAAGGAGGACCGAAACCTTCATGAAGTGGTCTATATGCCTCATGGGATGTATCCATAGGGCAGGTATGAGGTCCTCAAAGCCGAAGACGCTTCCATATAACAGGCCGAATATAATGGAAGAGACGCCACACTCCATAAGTATGACCCCATAGTCCATAAAACGGAACATCCTTCTGAACACATAATAGCCGATTGCAAAGAGCACTGCCCCCTGGCCCACATCCCCAAACATCATCCCGAAGAGCACAAGGAAACTGATGGCCAGGAATACGGTGGGTTCTATCTCTTTATAGGAAGGTGTTCCGTAAAGGGTGGTGAGCCTTTCAAAGGGCCTGATCAGCAAGGGGTTGTTGAAAAGTATCGGTATCTTGAGTATCCCCGAGCGGACCTCCCTTATATGTTCTGGATCTACCTGGTCGATCAAGGCCTTGCCCATGGTGGCCTCGGCGATCCTCTTCTTGAGTTCGTTGAAGAGATCGACGGGTAGCCATCCGGTAATGATGTAGGTATGATCTATTGCCCCAAATTTCTTTTGGGCCTTTAAAAGTTGGCTGCAAAGTAGGATGATTTCCCTTGTCTCCAGGAGCTGGGTTCCGTATTTTTCACCAAGCATCTTGCGTTGTTGATCAAGTTCCGAAAGCCTGGCCTTTAGCCCTTCTAGGGCCCTGGAGGTACGTTCGGTTACCTCGAAGATGTTTCCCTTGAGATTGTCTGGCAATTCTATCGGGTCCCAGAACGCACTTTTTAAGGCCCGGTGCAGCACGTTCTCATCATCCCTCAATGACATTGCGAAGAGTACTATCTTGCCATCCTTTTTGAGTATGGGGATCAATGCATGATACACGTCAGAGAGGCTTTCCTCGAGCCTGTCGAGGTTTTCTTCGGGTATGAGGCCGGTCATCCAGGTAGCATATTTTAAGGACCCTAGCCTGTCAAAATCGAGCTCGGCAGGCTCAAGGAGCTTGAGCCTGTCGAGTAACGTCTGGTCCTGGACTATCGCCTGCCATGTCTTTTCCCTTTCTTCCAGGATGGACAGTGCCTCTTTCTCGATCCTGGTGATTACCTCCTTGAGGCGAAATATCTCTTTGTCAGGCCTGGGAATCTTCGTTACCGAGGGCATGGGCTGGGTGGGGTGTAGGCCGTCTATCAACCTATTCGTCCTGGTGAGCAGTGAGGTATAATGATCGAGTAATTCCCTGTCCACCCGGGCCACATAACCCAGCTTGCCCAGGTGGGTCTCCTCGATCCTTATGAGATGAAGAAGGCGCATGTTCCCCAGGACGGACATGACAGGGGAGATCTGTTCCTCAGGGCATTGGATAGTAACCCGTGTCAATTTCACTGCCTTAAACATGGGCAACCTCATCTAACAATTCCACCGGCACATGTCGCTTAATGTCCTTGGAGGCCGCTTTTTGCCTCTTCGATTCCATGATGGAAATAAGGGCCTGTACTTCCAATTCCTTTTCGAGGAGATAGGCCGCCTCTATCCCCACGTGGAAGGGAAAGGAAGCAAAGGCCTTTCTCAAGGACCTTAGTAGCAACGAGGTAAACGCAGGGCGAAAATCCGCCCAGTCGCGAATCCTTGCCAGTTTATTCGACAGGCTTTCCGGGAGGTTTTCCAAGAATTCAGTGACGGTCTTTGATTTTGCCAGTAGATGAAGTCCCTTGAGCCCGATGGCCTTGCCCCCTGGAAGGCTGTAGTTCACTATCTCCTCTGGACTCATGTCGAAATGGACCTTCAGACGAATGATCCACAAACAGTTCAATATGTCCACGTACCTTCCAAGCAGATCGTGGGCCTCATTTTTGTCCCTCTTGCTAGCAAGCCTGTCAACCGCCCTTGCCAGCCACCTGAAGGCAGCAAGATCAAGGGCGACCTCTATCGGGAATATCCGCCCCTGGGCCTCGAACTGGGGCAGTGCATGCTCGATGGCCTGACCAAAGATGGAATTGTGCAGTATCCCTGCAAGTTCTGCCGGACCCTTGCAGTTCCATAGCCCATCCCAGGCAAGCCTGGTGAGCCTTCCCAATGGATAGAGGAGAGGCGAGGCCGCCGATCGGTTCCGTCCCGCTACGATGGTGCGAAGGATGATCTTCAGGTTCTCCGCCTCGAAACGGGAATACATGGCCAGGATGACCTGGCGGCTTCTGCTATTTTTGAGTGCATCTGCGATCTTGCGGTATCCTTCAAATAGCGGTGTATAGAGGTTTCGTTCGATGGATTTGGGTGATATGTTTCCGATGTCTTTGCCTGAAAGGACATCTTGGTAGGAGGTGGTTGCCAGGTAGGCGAAGAAACCCGAAAGATCCCTTGCCTGGATCAAAAAGTGAAAATCTTCAGGGGTGAGCCTCCTACCCCTGAGCGCCCTGGCCTTGGTGTTTGCAAAGGAGTATCTGGCGGTTAAGAGCAACACGGTGTTCGGCTCCTATCAAGATCTATGGGAGCGCATGTATCCCTATCCCCCACTGATATCAGGGCCGGTTCCTTTAAGGAGGGCCCTTAGAAATTCATCCAGGATATGATCCTTCTTCGAGGCAATCCCTAAACGTAATTGCCCGATGTAATCCTCTGCCTGCCTGATTCGTTCCTCTGCCTGTCTTTTTGCCTCTGCCAGGATGGGCTTGATTTCGGTCTCCTCTACCTTGGCAAGCCTGTCATGTGCAGCATTTACAATGGAGCTTGCCTCGGCCTCGGCCTCTTGAATCAGGCGATCTGCCTCTTTCTTTGCATTTTCTACGTTGCTTCTGGCGTCCTCGTCACTTGCAACCAGCCGTTCGATCTCTGCTTTCATGGATTTTGAGCGAATCAGTAAAAGGGTGACTGTTTACAGGGTCAAGCAGTTGAATCTCCATGTCCAGGATTGTAACGCCAAGGACAAGGGCAGCTGAAGGCTTGGGTTCAATGCCTGAAAAAATGATCGTGCCACAACAATAAGTATGGATACGCCTGTGTCAATTCATGACAGTGAATCGCAGGGATGGACAAAGCACATTATTGCCTCCCTTGCCTGCCTTCTGGATGTTCCCTGCGGTATATGACCTGATCGTATGCCTTCAGTATATCGGCCCTGCTAAGTATACCTGCCACCTCCCTTTTGGGTTCCTTGCCGGCAAGGACCACCAGTTCATCGGCCCCGGTCTCTGCCATCTTGGTTAGGGCAGAGTCGAGCGGCTCCCAGGAATAGACAGTATCCAATTCTTCTACTAGGTCGCGTGCCTTTATACTGGGATCAAGTCCCCTGGTGGATACTGCGTTCCTTACTCTTACTGCGGATACCACCCCTAGATAATTGCCTTCTTCATCCACCACCGGGAACACGGTCTGGGGATATTGGGCCATTATCTTGAGGATTTCTGGAAGGGGGATATCCTTTTTGAGCGGTTCAGGCTGATAGGTCCTGTATCTCTTTAGCAATTCATGAACAGTCAGCCTGCCAAGGAGCCCTAAAAGGAAATCGGCGTGGTGGATAGGTGTGTCGAATCTGGTAGTAAGTTGTTTTTCATAGATGCCCTTTTTCCCCCTGAAGAGAAAGGCTAGGGTCGATACCCATACGGCAGGCATTAGGAGCTCGTAATTTCCTGTCATTTCACTTACCATGATAACAGTGGAAAAGGGGGTGCTAGCCGCAGAGGCAAAAAAACCAGCCATGCCTACCACTACATAGGCCTCTGGGCTGGGGACAAGATTCGGCCATAGGCCTTGAAGCAACTTACCCATGGCACCGCCCAGGGCGCCTCCGATGACCACGGAGGGTCCGAAGACCCCCCCGCTTCCGCCAGATGCAATACTGAAGGCAGTGGTGAAGACCTTGCCTAGGGCAATAGCCAAAAGGAGCCCTATGGCAAGCTTTCCGTAAAAGGCCTGTTGCAAAACACCGTATCCCGTATAGATCGCCTCTGGTAGGAAGAAGCCGATAACGCCAGTAAGGAAGCCACCTATCGCCGGCTTGAAATGGGGCAGTATGGGGATACGGACAAAGGCATCCCTTACTGCATAAAATATTCGTGAATATAAGTTGGCTGCCACCGCTACGACTATCGCCAGTATCGTATATGGCCACAGTTCGTTGACGTGTACGAACTTGATGGATGGTGTTACGAACAGGGAGCCAAAACCAAAAAACAGGGCAAATATACAGTAGGCTACCACGGATGTGATGGCACTTGGTACCAGGAGCTCGTATTCCATGTCGATATCCCGGTAAAGGATTTCTGCGGCAAAGATGGCACCTGCCATGGGGGCATGGAATATCGAGCCTATCCCGGCGCTCATACCCGCCATCATGAGTATCCGCCTTTCTACCTCAGTAAGCCCCAATTTTTGGGCAATAACCGATCCGAAACCTGCACCTATCTGGGCAATGGGACCTTCCCTTCCACCTGATCCGCCAGAACCTATGGTGATTGCGGAGGCTATGGTCTTTATCAACGGCACCCTCGCCCTGATTATGGCGTGTTTGAAGTGATAGCCCTCAAGGGCTGCATCGGTTCCGTGTCCTTCTGCCTCAGGTGCAAAGGTGTATATAATCCAGCCTGAGATTATACCGCCTAGGGTGGGTACTACTATGAGCATCCACCGAACAAATGGTCTTACAGGAAAATGGAATAGGGGATGTTCCCCTCCAGGCCCTGCTGGGCAGTAACCTGCCAGGTGTTCCAGAAAAAATGCATGGGACAGATCGAGGGCCGAATAAAAGAACACCGATCCAAGCCCTGCAATGATTCCAGTGGGGACAGATAGAAGCAAGACCCTTCTCAAGCGGAGCCATAGTTTGAAATGATAGGAAAATTTTTTATAGAAATCAGGCCACATCAAGGTTACCTAGCGCTTACCATCTGGACGGAGTCCCAGACGTCTCTTGGCAAGTGAAATACGTCCTGCCGCTTCATTAAGTCTCTTGGTGTCGATCCTTCCATTCCTCAAGGCCTCTCTAAAGGCTAGGAGGCATTTTTTTGTCTTCTCAGGACTGCTGCAAAGTAGAACGATATCATGTCCTGCAATGAATGCATCGATTGCAGCCTCTTCCATGGATCCATATCGGGTTATCCCACCCATTTCCAGATCATCGGTTACCAGGATCCCGGAGAAGCCGATTTCATTGCGTAGCAACCCAGTGGCAATCTTCTTTGAGAAGGTGGCAGGGCTGGTACGGTCAAGGGCCGTATATATTACGTGTGAGGTCATCATGGCAATGACACCTGCCTGGCTTGTCCTCCTGAAGGGTTCCATTTCCTTGAGGATGGCTTGGACATCTGCCTCCACCACAGGTCGTCTTTTATGCGGATCATTTCTCACCCGGCCGATTCCAGGAAAGTGTTTTGCCGTAGCACCTACTTTCCATTTTTGTAATTCTCCGACATATTGTGCGCCCAGGGCAGCTACTTGTCCAGGATCATTACCATAACATCGGTCCTTGAGGACATGGTCGGTGAGTGGACCAGATACATCGAGGACAGGGGCAAGGTTAAGGTTTATACCGGCCTGTACCAGGGTTTCTGCCGCCATCCTTGCCTGCTTCCGCACTGCCTCTTTTGGCAACATGGAATTGCCGATCTCTTCGTTGGAGACAAGCAGGGGCCAGTCCGGCGGGGCTAGTCTCTGGACGGCTCCACCTTCCTGATCTACTGCTATAAAGGGATCGGGCAATCCATTTTCGTGACAGGCATCCATAAGATCCATGCAAAGCTGCCTGAGGCCCCCTGGTCCTCCCTTGATATTCCTGTCAAAGATTATAAAATTGCCCACTCCGTGTTCTCGGATTAATGAAAGGGTTAATCGATCGATAACAGGGCCAGGAAGGCCGACCATAAAGAAGGGGCCGGGCAAGGGGCCTTTAGACAATCTGTAGTCGAGTGATGTGGCGACCTGGTTAGCCTCTTTCATATCATTTTGTCTTGAGCTCTAAACTTCCATGCGGCCCGCACCTTGGTGCCGCACCCCAATACATGAATATACAGCCCATAGACTCTGTATTTTCACGGGAAAATATTATAGTGGTCCTGGAGGACCAGGTTAAAATACCTGGTATTATCTGGCCAGGATGCAATATGCAATTCGCTTCCAACAACAAACAATATTACTTGGATCTTGCAAGATAATTTTTGTACCTAAAGGGGACAGTCCAAGATATCCTGGAGGATCAAACAGGAGGTAGGCTATCATGACAGGTGTTGATGCGGTCTTTCTAGGGGTATTGCAAGGGGCAACTGAATTTCTTCCCGTATCCAGTTCAGGGCACTTGATATTGGCAGAATATTTTTTAGGGCTTACCGATACATCCCTGGCCTTTGACGTAACACTGCATCTTGGTACCCTCTTGGCCGTGCTTTCCTATTTCTGGAAGGATTGGTTTGGCATGGCAACTGCCCTCCTGCCCGGCAGTCACGAAGATCCTGACTACAGGAGGCTTCTCTTCTTTCTATTGGCCGGTACGGTTCCAGGGGCCGCGGCAGGCTATTTTCTCGAAGGCATTGCCTCCACGGTCTTCCGGTCACCATGGATCGTTGTGGCGACCCTTTCAGGCGTTGCCCTTCTTCTCTGGTTGGCAGAGAAGAAGGCAAGGCAGAAACTTGATTTTTCAAAGATCAATCTTAAGAGCGCCGTTCTAATCGGTATATCCCAGGCCCTGGCCATAGTCCCTGGCACCTCGCGCAGCGGCATTACCATTACAACGGGCTTGTTCCTTGGGTTCAACAGGCGTGCTGCTGCCAGGTTTTCTTTCCTGTTGTCAGCTCCCATAATTGCTGGAGCAGGTCTCTATGAAGGCCTTAAGCTTTGGGAAAACGGTTTTGCCTGCATGGGGTTGGATTATGTGTGGGGTTTCCTTGCCTCATTGATCTCGGGCTATGTGGTCATTGCCTTCCTCATGAGATATCTGGTGCATCATACCTTCTACCCCTTCATATATTACAGGCTTGTTCTTGCGGCCATCGTGGCGGTAGCCCTTCTTGTAGGGACCTAGTGTCCTATTAAACTTCCATGCGGCCCGCACCTTGGTGCCGCACCCCCAATACATGAATATACAGCCCATAGACCCTGTATTTTCACGGTAAATCTGATCCGTTGGAAACATTTCGTCTTTTGTCCATGGCTGTCCTTGTGTATCCATGGCTAATCAAAAAAATGCGTTTTCGGATAAAAACTTGCTGTGCAAGCCTGCTACATTTCGGACTTGACGGGACACCAGGAACGGTCGAGACTATTTAATTGGACATAGGATTGATGTCATGAAGAACTACTTAACATTGGAGGCCATCTGTGTTTGAGGGAAAAGGATATCTGCCAGACAATACGGGGCATTACAATGTGGGAGGCCTGCTGATTATATCCCTTTTGATATTCGTAACAGTCGCTGTCTTTCCGGGCATGGCCAGTGGGGATAGACACACGGTCAAATTGCTCCAGAAGCTCGGCAGAGGCGTTGTTGCTGTCAATAGCCTGCCCACATCCTCACGAGATCTGTTTTCGCCCGTACCCCACAAGGGGATCGGTTCCGGATTTATAATCGACAGGAAAGGACACGTTCTTACAACCATGGATGCCCTTGTAGACCTTTATTCCATTGAGGTAACATTGGCTGGTGGTGCAAGGTGGCCTGCCAGCTTGAAGGGCATGGATGAAAAGACTAGGCTTGCGGTCATAGAGATCCAGTCTCCTCCAGGGGTCCTGGCCAGGCTAACCCCCTTGGTGTTCGATACGAAGAGGCTACCTGAAACAGGCCAGGATACCCTGGCATTGGGTAGGACGATCCTTGCACGGCCCGTAGCGGCCAAGGGCATAATAGGTGCAGTTGACCGCTCGGTGGCAACTTCCAATGGCACGATAATGACCGAGATCCTCCAGACGTCCTTTGTTATTGCACCAGGCCTCAATGGGGCACCGCTGTTCGATTCCTCAGGGCGGGTCATAGGCGTATGTACACGCATGTTTACCCCTTCTCCCATGGCTTCTGGGGCTGGGTTTGCCATTCCTGCAGAGATAGCCAGCTGGGTGAGTTCCCAAGTCATTGAAAATGGAGGGGTAAAAAGGGCCTGGTTGGGGATAGGACTCCAGGCAATTGGACCTGCCCTGCAAAATCTCCTGGATCTTCCAGTTTCAAAGGGCGTAATGGTGACAAAGGTAACCCCTGGCGGCCCTGCCTATAAGGCAGGTCTGCGTGCTGGTAACAAGACCGTTCGCATGGGCAACAGGATACTCCGGGTGGGCGGTGATATCATGGTGGCGATAAATGGTGCTCCAGTGGCATCCGAGGCCGATGTGCTTAGGATATTGAGGCATAAGAAGCCAGGCGATGAGATCTTGGTCTCCATATATAGAGGTGATCGACTCAGACGGTTACGGGTCAAGTTGGGCAGGCAGGGGAATTGACGATCAATACCATTGCCAAATCGGCACCTGCTGGTTCTGATCTGAGGGTGCTTCCGCAGGCCCTTCCTTGCCGGTCTCTTTAAGTCCGCTATGACTGGAAGGGGTGGTGGCAAGATGTTTCGAACTTGCAACTGCAGAGCCAGGGGATTTGACCTGGTTATGGTTAGATAGGCCTCTCAACCAGCTAAACCAGCCCCCCTTGCCAGCCGTTGACCTTGGGGCTGGAACAGCCTTCGTGGGCAGGGCCGTTTTCCCCCTGGGCAGTGCAATACTGTTCGTTGTTGAGGCCGATGCCATCCCCCCTGCCCCGGCTCTTGTGGTGCTCAAATCGACATCTACCGGTGGGGGAAATGGTAATTCCCGCCTCGAGGTTACGATTACGGTCTTTTGTTTCTTCGGTTCCGCCCTTTTTGCCCAAGGTGCTTTTAACCAGCCAAACCATCCCTTCTTTTCCTGCCCTTGTGTTGCCTGCACAGGGCTTATAGCCGTAGATGCAGATTTGTTGCCCTTCCCTTCTGGCTCCACCGGCGGATAATCGGGAGTCCAGGCATTTTCTTCACTACCTGGCTGTTGATTTTCTGTTACCCTGGCTCCCCTGGTGCCCTTTGCAGGTGCTTCCTCAATTTCTGGTGGATAGTCAGGGGTCCATTCACCCTCGTCATTGTTTTTAGGGGTGTGATTGTGTCCTGTAATTGTCTCTTGCTTACTAGGTTGGGCTGGCACAGGCCTCTTGTAGGGCTGGATAGTGCCGGGTTTTATCGTTCCTCCTACAGGAGGTGTACTTGGTACCTTTATGGGCTCTCTAAGGAGCTTGTCTGGATGGATCCTTGCCAGAAGTAGATCCCTTGTTTCCGGAGCCCCTTCTTCCTGTAGGATGCCCCTAGAGACCGTGTTGCCCAGGCCATGGCCGGATATGCTAGGATTGGACATGCCGTTTCTGGATTCCTGGATCTTGTCGGCTAGTTGCCGTGAGATGTTCTGTATCTTCAAGGCAAGGTCCTCCTGGTTAGCCGCCTTGATATTCTGGCTAAACAAGGGGGTACTCGAGCCCTTCCTTAGTAGGCCTATATCCAGGATCAGCCCTCCTGAGGATGCCTTGACCGTACCCTTGATCACAAATTCGGTGTCTGGTCCATTGACTGCGGATTTTTTCGAGATCTTATCTCTTAGACAGGCAGGATCCATCACCGGCACGCCAAGGGATGCCAGGTCCCCGGATAGTATCTCCTCTACGGCGCTACCTAGATAGGAGAGTGAAGGTGTCTTTGTGTAAAATGGAAGTACGGCCACATCGGCCTTGGGCTCCACTGATTCCGCGTTTGCAGAACTCAATACAAGGGCCATGAATAGGATGATGCCCAGGACAGCAACGGTTGAGAGGCCTTTCAAAGGGTATCCAATTTTATAGCAAGGCATTTAGCTAGCCCCCACCTTTGCCGCCTTCTTTTCCTTCTTCTTAGCCTTTGCCTTTGGCAGCATCAATTTTTGTTTCTTCATTTTTTCAATCAATGTGGTCCTGTTCATATGGAGCAGTTTTGCGGCCCTGTTTTTTACCCAGCCTGTTTTGTCAAGTGCCTGGATTATAAGTGACTTTTCAAATTCTTCCACCGCTGCGCTCAATGAAAATCCTTCCGGTGGGATGGATGGTGCAGAAGGAATACGTACAGGTGCTGCCCTGTGTCCCACCTCTTTGAGTATCATTTCCGGCAAATCCTTTACGGATATCATCGGTCCATTTGCCAGGATGACCAGGCGTTCTACAATATTTTCGAGTTCCCTTACATTTCCTGGCCATCTATATCGTACCAAACAGTCCATGGCCTCGTCATCGATCCCCTTGATAAAGCTTCTCTTTCCAATACAAAATTGTTTCAAGAAGTGCTTGACCAGGAGCGGTATGTCGGATTTTCGTTCCCTTAGTGGTGGCACATGTATAGGTATTACATTTAATCTGTAGAAGAGGTCCTCCCGGAAACGACCCTTGGCCACGGCTTCCTGCAGATCTATATTGGTGGCAGCTATTATTCTTATGTCTACCTTTATGGTCTTGATGCCGCCGACCCTTTCAAATTGTCTCTCCTGCAGGACCCTGAGCAGCTTGACCTGAAGGGCAGGGCTCATCTCCCCTATCTCATCCAGGAAGATCGTTCCCTTGTTCGCCAGCTCAAATCTGCCTATCCTTGTTCGGATTGCATGGGTAAAGGCGCCTTTTTCGTGGCCGAAGAGTTCGCTTTCAAGGAGTTCCTCGGGGATGGCAGCACAATTGACCGGAACGAACGGGCGTTCGGCTCTGCCGCTAGCGAAGTGTATGGCATGGGCAATTAGCTCCTTACCAGTGCCGCTTTCACCCGTCACTAGTACGGTGCTATCCGTGTCGGCTACCTTTTCTATGAGGGTGAAGACATCCTTCATGGACTTGCTTGTGCCCACAATCCGGTCGAAGCCAAACATGGTGCGGAGTTCCTGCTTGAGGGAGCGGTTTTCCCTTCTGAGCTCCCGCACCTCCAATGCCTTCTCGATGACTACCATGACCTCGTCCGGCCTTATGGGCTTACTCAGATAGTCGAAGGCCCCCTGCCTCATGGCCTGTACCGCCCCCTGAATGGAGCCGAAGCCAGTTATTATTATACAGATTGTTTCCGGTGAATTTTTGCTGAGATAGTCTAGAACCTCCATGCCACTCTTCCTGGGCATGGCCAGGTCGGTGAGTACGATATCAAAGAACCGTTTTTCTGCCTTCTCGATGGCCTCTTGGCCATCGCTGGCCATTTCCACGGCAAAGCCTTCACCCTTTAGGACCTCCGCCATACTGGAACGGATCTCTGTACTGTCATCTACCACAAGGACTGATTCGTTGCGCATGGCCTGTTTTTAAATCATCCCCCTCATAGTAATCTCCTTCTAATTTTTGAAGTTACATAACTGTTGAAAGAGTGTCAATTTCTTTGTGACATTTTTTTGACATAAGAAAATAGGAAATATATCCTATATTTGATCACGTGGTAAGGTATTGCATGGTCCAAGCATAACCCATTGACCTGTTATCACTAAACCTTCATACACTGCCAAGG
>WFZW01000147.1 GCA_015489365.1 Deltaproteobacteria bacterium
CCTTGAGCCCGTGGGGGTTCGAATCCCCCCCTCGGCACCAGATCTTGTGGCTCTCCTTTGCATTCGATCGGTGGTTATTGCCAGCCAGCACTGATTGAATCATTATTCAGCGGGTTCTAAATGTTTCCCTGGCCCGATGGCTCGCTTTAAAAATCATCAGGGATGTGCGATTAGGTATGCTAGGTACTGACATGCACCTCGAAAAAAATGCCTCATTGCCCTGGTTTTGTCCTTTCTTCTTCTTTATCCTTCCTGCCTACTTTTGAACAAAATAGCCGTTTAATAGAGTTTGTTAGCCATTTCTTGTGGAGAGAGATATCCCTCCTATTAGGTTCTAAATTTCGATCCTACGCCCCAAAATAAGCCCCAATTTACCACTTGACATTTTCATTCGTAACTAATATAAAACCGTTGTGATTTACTGAGCGCAGATTCAGTGTTTCTGTCAATGGCGTGACAAACCAGGGGAGGAAGTGTTATCACGCTACACATCCGGATATAAAAGGTGGAGTGTCACCCCTTCAGGTGATTCCCTAAGGCCTCAGAGGTGGCAGGTACTCTCAAAATCAAATTAATGAAAGGAGAACATGGGCAATGGCATTAGTTAACCCGCACGGTTCAAAAAAGCAGCTTATGCCCCTTCTTCTTGCCGGTGCAGAACGGGAAGATGAAAAGGGTCGTGCAGAAAAAATGAAAAGGATCGACATCACGTCAAAGGAATCTGGTGATATCCTCATGCTCGGGATGGGTGCATTTACCCCGCTCAATGGTTTTATGGTGCAAGAGGATTATGACGGGTGCGTAGAGGAGATGAAGCTCCGCAAGGTCGATCCTGGTACCATGTGGCCTCTGCCAGTTACACTTGCCGTAGATGAGGAGACCAGGGCAAACATCAAGGAAGGTGAAGAGGTCGCCCTCTACGACAAGGAGACCGGCGACCTGATGGCCACCATGAAGATCGAAGATATCTGGGAGCCTGATAAGAGAAAAGAGTGTGAGCTTTGCTTCAAGGGCAAGGGACCTGATTCCGAGAACTTCTGGGAGATCGCAGAGAAGGAACATCCAGGTGTTCAGCAGGTACTAAGTTCCGGTAAATACTATGTGGGTGGTCCGATAAAGGCCCTTGGTGAGAAGGATTTCAAGCAGAAATACGAGGATGCATATATGCATCCGTCCGTATCTCGCAAATTGTTCGAGGACAGGGGTTGGAGTACCGTTGCCGCATTCCAGACACGTAACCCAATCCACCGTTCCCATGAATTCCTGACCAAGATAGCCCAGGAGGTACTTGACGGTGTCTTCATCCACGCCCTGGTTGGTAAGTTAAAACCTGGTGATATCCCGGGTGAGGTCCGGATGAAGTGCTACAAGGCCCTGCTTGACAATTATTACAACATGGAACGCACGGTTCTTGGTGTCTACCCGCTTGAGATGCGCTATGGCGGCCCCAAGGAGGCCCTGCTTCATGGTATATTTAGGCAGAATTTTGGTTGCTCGCACCTTATTATTGGTCGTGACCATGCCGGCGTAGGTGATTTCTATGGCCTTTTTGAGGCCCAGGAAATCTATGACACCCTGTGGGACGGTGCCCTTGAGCTTCAACCTTTGAAGATTGACTGGACATTCTGGTGCCATAAGTGTGGAGGCATGGCCTCCCTCAAGACCTGTCCGCATTCCAAGGAGGATAGGGTTGTGGTAAGCGGTACGAAGTTCCGTCGCCTCATGAGTGAGGACAGGGTAGATGAGGTTCCACCTGAGTTTAGCCGTCCCGAGGTCTTGGCGATCCTAAGGGAATACTATTCCAATCCAGAGGCCAAAAAGGTCAAGGTCAAGAAGGGTGCCTTCGAGGATCTCAAGTAATACGTGATAAGGGTATAGGGGTTATGACCCCTTTCCCCTTGTGGTTCGTATGAGGTGTGGTTGTAAATATAGCGGGCCACTGGGCCAGTAGTAACAGGATTATTAACCTTAATTAACCAAATAGGAGGTACGAAAATGCCAAGCTTTGTCAACCCGGAAAAATGTGACGGTTGCAAGGGTGGGGAAAAGACAGCATGTATGTACATCTGCCCCAATGACCTCATGGTTCTCAATCCCGATGCCATGAGGGCCTATAACCAGGAGCCAGATCAGTGCTGGGAATGCTACTCTTGCGTCAAGATCTGCCCTCAGGGTGCGATCGAGGTCCGCCATTACGCCGATTTGGCCCCACTGGGCGGGTATGTACAGCCAATGCGCGGTACCGATTCCATTATGTGGACAATCAAATTCCGTAACGGGAATATGAAACGCTTTAAGTTCCCCATCAGGACGACCCCTGAAGGCTCTATTAAACCCTATGAGGGCAAACCCAGCCCCGGCCCAGAGGCACTCGACAACGAGGCACTCTTTACCGAGGTAGAGGGTGGTAGGGTTACCTGTACACCTTCAGACTTCGACTAGGCCACTAGGTATCCAGGTCTTGATGGTTCGGGTAAAGTTTTGATTGATAACCTTTTATGCTAAGGAGGATATAGAGAAATGGCACTTCCAAATAAACCTCAGTGGGAGCTTTTGGCTGAGCCAGACCTTACAAAGGTCCCGGTAGAAGAGAAAGTAGTGGATGCCCTGATTGTTGGCGGTGGTATGGCAGCCTGCGGCGCCGCCTTCGAGATCGGCAAGTGGATGCCGGATGGAGCCAAAGTAGCATTGTGTGATAAGGCAGCTCTTGAACGTTCAGGTGCAGTTGCCCAGGGTCTTTCCGCTATCAATACCTACATTGGGGAAAATACCCCTTCAGACTACGTTCGCATGGTAAGAAACGACCTGATGGGTGTTGTCCGTGAAGACCTGATCTTCGATCTCGGCCGTCATGTCGATGACTCTGTCCACCATTTCGAGGAATGGGGTCTTCCCATCTGGAAGAAAGAGGGCAGCAAGGGTAAGCCCCTGGCTGAAGGAGGAGAGCCTGTACGTACCGGTAAATGGCAGATCATGATCAACGGTGAGTCCTACAAGTGCATCGTGGCCGAGGCTGCCAAGGCCGCCCTTGAAGAGAAGGGCTATGATCTGTATGAACGTCTCTTCATCGTCAAGCTTCTGCTTGATGCCAACAAGGACAATACTATTGCCGGTGCCGTAGGATTTAGCAACCGCGAAAACAAGATAACCATCTTCAAATGCAAGGCTATGCTGGTTGCCTGTGGTGGCGCAGTCAACATCTTCCGTCCCAGGAGCACCGATGAAGGTAAGGGGCGTGCATGGTATCCTGTATGGAATGCTGGTTCCACCTACACCATGTGTATGCAGGTAGGGGCAGAGATGACCATGATGGAGAATAGGTTCACCCCGTCGAGGTTCAAGGATGGGTACGGCCCTGTTGGTGCATGGTTCCTGCTCTTCAAGGCCACTGTTACCAACGGCAAGGGAGAGCATTATGTCAAGAGTGAAGCCGCAAAGGCAGAGCTTGCCAAGTATGCGCCCTACGGCCAGGCAGCTGTCACACCTACCTGTCTGCGTAACCACTTGATGCTCTTTGAGATGAAAGAGGGCCGTGGGCCTATCTTTATGGATACGGCTGCCGCTCTCAATGCATTCCTTGAAGAGAAAAGAGCAGAGGGAATGGATGAAAAGGCCCTCAAGAAGTACTGGAAAGAGCTTGAGGCCGAGGCATGGGAAGACTTCCTCGACATGTCCGTTGGCCAGGCAGGTCTGTGGGCATCCATGAATATTGAACCTGAGAAGGTTGGTTCCGAGATCATGCCTACCGAGCCCTATATGCTTGGAAGCCATTCTGGCTGCTGTGGTATCTGGGTAAGTGGTCCCAATGAGGACTGGGTACCGGATGATTATAAGTGGGGTTACAACCGTATGACCACGGTCAATGGACTCTTTACTGCGGGTGACGGTGTCGGTGCCTCCGGTCACAAGTTCTCCTCTGGTTCTCACTGCGAGGGTCGTATAGCTGCAAAGGCAATGGCACGCTATATCAGGGACAACGCCGACTTTGCTCCTTCCCTTCAGCAGAGCGAAGAGGAATTGAAGGAGGAGATCTATAAGCCTGTTAAGACCTACTACGCCAACTATCAGAAGACCACCCATGAGATGGTCAACCCGAACTATATCAGGCCACGTCACATGATGGAACGCCTCATGAAGTACACCGACGAGTACGGTGGAGGCTGGTCCCCCTACTACATGACGAACGGTAAGCTCCTTGAGATTGCCATGCATCACCTGCAACTCCTCAGAGAAGATTCTGAGAAGATGGCTGCCAGTGGTCTCCATGAACTCATGAGGGCATGGGAGAATCTCCACAGGATCTGGTGCGTGGAGGATCACCTTCGTCACATACAGTACCGTGAAGAGAGCCGCTATCCCGGATTCTACTACAGGGGCGATTTCCCAGAGGCTAGCTCAACCAGCATGGAGGATGGCGGATGGCTGTGCTTCGTGAACTCCAAGTATGATCCAAAGACAGGGGAATGGTCTGTATTTAAGAAAAAACTTCACAAGATCATCTCCGACTAATCCTGGAAAGCCAGGATTATCATAGATGACAGATGTGATGATGTAGATATGCCCAGGCACCGAACTCTCCGGTGCCTGGCATTTTTTTACCTCTCACATGTAGGCTGTCACCAATGGAATGGACTCCAGGATTATTGGCTGTTATGTTAAGAATCGAGTAAGCCTTGCCAACAGGGGTCGTGGTTTAACTCTAAATTAATTGGCGGGTGCTCCGTGGCCTGGATGCCTGATGGATGTCTAAAACCATCCAGGCCACGGAGCACCGGCTATGTTAGAGCTGGAAAAAACTAGAAAAAGGAGCGGGAAGATGAGCGATAGCATTCTCGTTGTTGGCGGAGGCTTTAGTGGCCTAACCGCTGCCGTTGAAGCCGCCGAAATGGGCTACAATGTTTACTTAATCGAAAAGACAAGTTATCTGGGTGGCCGTGTCGCACAACTGAATAAGTACTTTCCCAAGTTGTGTCCACCTACCTGCGGGCTGGAAATCAACTTCAGGCGTCTAAAAACGAATCCAAAGATCACCTATTATACCCTGGCACAGGTGGAATCCATAACGGGTTCAGCCGGGAATTTCCAGGTCAAAGTCAAGGTTAATCCTAGGGGTACGACACCTGCCTGTACCAACTGTAAGCCTGGAGAGGCTGTTGCCACTACAGAGGTGCCCAATGAATTCAATTTTGGTATGGATACCCGTAAGGCCCTATTCATGCCCCATCCCATGGCCTTCCCGAATCAGTGTGTGCTAGATACCAACGGGGTGCCTGCCCAGGAAATAGAGGCCATAAAGTCGGCTATGCCTCAGGGCCAGGTCGATCCGGGTCAACAGCCTGAGACAATAGACCTAAATGTAGGGGCCATTGTGATGGCCAGTGGGTGGAATCCCTATGATGCCACCAAAATGGATAATCTGTGCTTCGGAAAATTTGACAATATCGTAACCAATATGATGATGGAGAGGATGGCCTCCCCTGCCGGCCCGACCGGTGGCAAGATCCTTCGCATCTCCGACAAGGAGGCCCCAAAGACCATAGGGTTTGTGCAATGTGCTGGCTCAAGGGATGAGAATCATCTTCCATATTGCTCATATATATGCTGTATGGCCACATTGAAACAGATTACTTATATCAGGGAACAACTTCCGGATACAGAGGTGTATGTCTTCTATATTGATATAAGGGCACCGGGTAGGAAATACGAGAATTTCTATAAAAAGGTCAAGGGAGATGATAAGGTTCATTTTATCAAGGGAAAAGTAGCTGAAATCAAGGAAGGTTCAGCCCCTGGATCGGTAGTTTTGGTAGCAGAAGACACCATCGGTGGCGGCAAGGTACAGCAAGAGGTTGATATGGCTGTTCTCGCCACGGGAATGCAACCTAGTGGGGCGATGGAAAAGGTGCCCGGGGTTGAATATGACGAAAATGGATTTGTGCTTGAAAAGGATGGAATATTTCCCTGCGGCTGTTCAAAAAGGCCTATTGATGTGGTTTCATCCGCCCAAAGTGCGACGGCCGCTGCCATGAAGGCTGTACAGACTGTAAGGAGGGCAGGCTAATGTCTAAGAAGATCGGACTGTATATTCATACCGGGGACGGAATTGGAGAGGCCCTTGATATAGACAAGCTTGTTGAGTTGGCAACGGGTGGTCTGGGTGTTGATGTTGTCAAGACCCACAATGACCTATATTCGCCTGAAGGCGCTGCAATGGTAAAACAGGACGTGGAGAGTGAAGAACTCAATGCCATAGTCTTGGCCGGGGTATCCCCACGTTATGAATACAAGGAATTTTCGTTTCCAGGCGTATATACCGAGAAGGCAAGCCTTCGGGAACTGGTTGCGTGGAGTCACAAGATTCCCGAGGATGCAGAGGACAAGGATGCACAAAAGGAGCACGTGCAGGAGCTGGCCGAGGACTACATAAGGATGTCCGTGACCAAGGTCCAGAAGGCCGAGCTGCCCACCCCTGACAAGCTCGAGGAATGTAATCAGAAGATTTTGGTCATAGGTGGTGGTGTTACCGGTCTTTCAGCCGCTCTTGAGGCCGCCGAGGCTGGCCATGAAGTGACCATCGTTGAGAGGGAACCCGAGCTTGGTGGTTTTGCCGCTAAACTCCGTAAGCAGATCCCGGTTGGGCCTGATTATTCGAATCTCGTTGATCCAGTTGTTCAAGATCTCATTTCAAAGGTCCAGTCCAACAATAAGATTGCGGTCAAGACCAACACCGAGGTCGCAAGGATTGCCGGTGAACCAGGAGAGTTTCGCGTCTCACTAAAGGAGACAGGCACCAAGAGTGAATGGGATGCACCGGTTCCCTTGACCGACGAAGAAAAAGTCGATGAAAACGGAAACGAGCTGTCAGCCGAGGATCAGAAGAAGATTTATGATGAAAAGAATGAGGGGCGCAAGGAGTATACCGAGGTAGATCCTGATGCTGAAATTCACGGGGCAGTCGTGCTGGCATCCGGCTGGAAACCCTATGTCCCCGCCGAGGATGAATTTCAGCACCTTGCCTGGGGAAATCCCAACGTGGTGACAAACGTACAGTTTGAAGAGCTTGCCACGGCTGGGAAGATAACGAGGCCCTCAGACGGCAAGGAGGTCAAGTCTGTCGCATTTATCCTAAGTCCTGGCGGCAAGGACGACGATTCGGATTTTCCCTATGCATCGGCAGTAACGAGCCTTGTGGCCCTAAAGCATGCCAAATATATAAGGGAAGATCAGCCGGAGGACGGAAAGGCATTCATATTCTATCAACACATGAGGACCCCTGGACAATATGAATACTTCTACAAGGGGCTCCAGGATGACCCTGGCATCTTTCTCACAAAGGGTGCGGTTACCGAGGTAAAGCCCTCTGATGCTGGCCTTACCGTCAACGTGGAGAATACCATCCTGGGTGAGGATATCAGTGTAGATGTTGACATGGTAGTGCTGGCTACAGGAATGGTACCGACGACCAGGGATGAGGCCGTGGTGAACCTTGCCTACCGACAGGGGCCGGCCTTCAGGGACTTGGATCTTTTTGGTGGATATTGTGATTCCAACTTCATATGTTTCCCCTACGAGACGAGGCGTACCGGCATATATGCAGCGGGTGATGTCCGCAGGGGGCTGACCATAGAAGAATCCATGGAGGATGCTACTGGTGCAGCACTGAAGGCCATACAATCCTTAGTGGCTGCCCAGGAAGGCCATGCAGTTCATCCACGTACATGGGATTTTGATTATCCTGACTTCTATTTCCAGAGATGTACCCAGTGCAAACGATGCACCGAGGAATGTCCCTTCGGGGCCCTGGATGACGATGAAAAGGGCACACCGAAACCCAACCGGACCAGGTGTCGCCGTTGCGGGACCTGCATGGGGGCTTGTCCAGAAAGGATCATTGGATTTAAGGATTACAACATCGATATAGTCGGTTCCATGATAAAGGCGATTGATGTGCCGGACGACGATGAGGAAAAGCTACGCATGATCGTCTTCGCATGCGAAAACGATGCATATCCATCCCTGGACATGGCTGCTGCAAGGGGAGCATGGTGGTCCCCGCTGGTCAGGATAATTCCGGTCCGTTGTCTTGGTTCGGTGAACGTATCATGGATCAAGGATGCAATGTCTAGCGGTATAGACGGTGCCTTACTCCTGGGTTGCCGTTTTGGGGATGACTACCAGTGTCACTTCGTTAAGGGTAGCGAATTGGCCAATAGGCGTATGGATAACGTTGCTGAGTCCTTGAATTCTCTAGGTATGGAGCCAGAGAGGGTTAAACTTGCACAAATCGCCATCGATGAATACGATAGCGTTGCGAAAATCATAAATGAATTTGTGGATGAAATAGTAGCAATGGGTCCGAACCCATTCAAAGGCTGGTAGGAGGAGGTAGCCGATCATGGCCGAATTTAGGAAAATAGAGCCGGATCTGTCCTTTATCAAGGGCGTGATGGAGGCAGGCGGAGATACTGTAAACAGATGTTATCAATGCGCCACCTGCTCGGTTATTTGTCCATTGTCCACCGATGAGAGCCCGTTTCCAAGGAAGGAGATGCTGTGGGCTCAGTGGGGTATGGCCCCAAGGATCGCAGGGGATGCCGATGTATGGCTCTGCCATCAATGTGGGGATTGTACGGCCTATTGCCCCAGGGGGGCTAGACCTGGAGACGTGCTGGGGGCCATAAGGGCAAATGCTATCAGGTACTATGCCAAGCCAAAGGCAATGGCGGACATGATGGGCAATGCAGGCGGGGTGATCGGTACGGTGATAGCCTCCATGTTTATTGTACTGATCGTTGCCTTCTTCTGGTCGCAATATACAGGGGAGGCCTTTCCTTTTCCGGAAGGGAAGGTGGTTTATCATAAGTTCCTGAGCGTGGTCCCAATTGATGCCATGTACTTGTCCCTCGCGGCCTTCGTAGGTCTCGTAAGTATCAAGGGCATCATGGATTTTTGGGCCGATGTGAGCAAGGGTTCAGGTATGGTATCATATACTGGTACAGGACCTAGGCCGGCACTCGGTGCATTACTTGGCAAATATTTATGGCCTGCAATAGTGGAAATCCTAAGCCATGCCAGGTTCAAAAAATGTGGCCAGACCCTTGAACGGGCCCGGGGGCACCTGTGGGTTCTATGGGCATTTTTGATCCTCTTCTTCGTTACCAACTATGTTTTTATCGCGGCAGATATATTTGGCATGCATACACCAATGCCCCAGTATCACCCAGTCAAGATACTTGCCAATATTGGGGCTATCATGTTGATTGGCGGCATCTGGATGATCAGGACCATGAGAAGCCAAAAGACCAAGGAGGGGGTACTAAAAAGTTCCTCACAGGATTGGATTCTCATATGGTTGATATTTGCCGTCGGTATTACCGGGATCGGCTCGGAATTGTTCAGACTTATTGGGATCAAGGGCCTGGCGTATCCTACTTATGTATTACATCTTGGTTGTGTAGCTACGCTCTTTTTAGCCCTGCCGTATTCGAAGTTTGCACACCTGCTTTACAGGTCCACAGCCTATGTTTATCAGCTATGGGATAAGGACGTAAGGGCAGGCAAGGCTGGCTTTGGCCTTGAGAAGCCGGTGGTCCCTGTTACCCCTGAAGAAGGGTGAGTAGAATAGAACCCAAAAGGGTATGTAAGTTGTAAAAGGTATTGGCAAAGGGTATAATTTGCGGTGCTGCCCATGATGGCGGTACCGCTTTTTTTTGAGGCAGCAGGATCCTTCCGGTAAGCCGGGTGTGGGCATGTCCATCCTCGACCTGGTTGCAGTATCTTGCCTGGGATGCAGGTGCTATCGAGGGCCCTATCTCCTTCATGTCAAGGTGCGGGCATCTGTTTTAGACCGGGTCGTCCTGGTGATACCTTTAATATCGCATCGATCAGGAAAGACCGAAAAAAATGCCCCGAGGATTATGTAAAAAATACTTGCTTTTTTGGGGGACGTGGCTATTATTCTCTTTTCAGTTCATGCTGGCGTAGCTCAATCGGTAGAGCAGCTGATTTGTAATCAGCAGGTTGCGGGTTCGAGTCCCATCGCCAGCTCCAGGCCTGTGGAGAGGTTCCCGAGTGGCCAAAGGGGACAGACTGTAAATCTGTTGGCGACGCCTTCGGAGGTTCGAATCCTCCCCTCTCCACCATTTTTATGATACACCGTAACAAGAGGTCCGGCTTAATTGGGTCATGTCAGGCAGGATGTTTATGAGTTATGACCATGGGTTAACCTCTTTGCAGGTATAGGTTCAGAATTTGGCCGGATATTTGATAATATAATCCCAGGGCTGCAAGCAAAGGGTCCTAGCTGGATATCCTTATGTATGCCTTGGCCTTGCATAAATGCCTGGCATGAAGGTGCGGTGCGGGAATAGCTCAATTGGCTAGAGCATCAGCCTTCCAAGCTGAGGGTTGCGGGTTCGAGTCCCGTTTCCCGCTCCAATTGCGCCCACGTAGCTCAGTCGGTAGAGCACTTCCTTGGTAAGGAAGAGGTCACCGGTTCAATCCCGGTCGTGGGCTCCATAATCGTTCAGGCGATTCGGGACGTGTTAGCAGTACAAAAATAATCATCTGAGGAGCAAAGAGATGAGCAAGCAAAAGTTTGAGCGAACCAAACCCCATGTCAACGTAGGAACCATAGGGCATATTGACCATGGCAAGACGACGCTTACGGCGGCCATAACGAGGATACTTGCGGAGCAGGGCAAGGCGGATTTTACGCCTTTTGAGGAGATAGACAAGGCGCCTGAGGAGCGGGAGAGGGGCATAACGATTGCGACGGCGCATGTGGAGTATGAGACGGATAAGCGTCATTATGCGCATGTGGATTGTCCTGGTCACGCGGACTATATCAAGAACATGATTACTGGTGCTGCCCAGATGGACGGTGCTATTTTGGTAGTTGGTGCTGATGATGGTCCTATGCCCCAGACGCGTGAGCACATACTTCTTGCCAGGCAGGTTGGGGTTCCGGCGATAGTGGTATTTTTGAACAAGTGTGACATGGTGGATGATCCTGAGCTTATTGAGTTGGTAGAGCTTGAGCTTAGGGAGCTTCTCAGCAAGTATGATTATCCTGGTGATGACATACCGATCATTCAGGGCAGTGCGCTTGAGGCGTTGAACAATCCTACGGATCCCGATAAGACCAAGTGTATTATGGAGTTAATGGATGCGCTTGACACGTACATACCGGAGCCTGAGCGGGATGTAGACAAGCCGTTTTTGATGCCTATTGAGGATGTTTTCAGCATATCTGGTCGTGGCACGGTGGTAACGGGTCGAGTGGAGCGTGGTGTGATTCATGTTGGTGATGAGGTAGAGATTGTAGGGATTCGCCCCACGCAGAAGACGGTATGTACTGGTCTTGAGATGTTCAGGAAGATACTGGACGAGGGTCAGGCAGGGGACAATATAGGGGTACTTCTTCGGGGGACGAAGCGTGACGAGGTTGAGCGTGGTCAGGTGGTAGCGAAGCCTGGTTCTATTACGCCGCACACGAAGTTTCAGGCGGAGGTATACATACTCAGCAAGGAGGAGGGTGGACGGCACACTCCGTTTTTTTCTGGTTATAGGCCGCAGTTTTATTTTAGGACCACGGATGTGACAGGGATTATCACGTTGCCTGAGGGTGTAGAGATGGTGATGCCTGGGGACAATGTGACTATAGATGCCTCTTTGATTCAGCCCATAGCCATGGAGGAAGGTCTTCGTTTTGCTATCCGTGAAGGCGGCCGGACAGTGGGCGCAGGGGTGGTTAGCAAGATTGTAGAGTAGAATTTTAGATGACAACTATCGGTGGCCTGTCCATTTGACCGTGGGTGACGACAGTTAGTCCCCATGCGGTTAGTCGATGGGCCCGTTGAAAGATGAGGAATTAGGGGATGATGATCCCAACTCAAAGGATCAGGATACGCCTTAAGGCGTATGACCATAAGCAGTTGGACCAGTCTTTGAATGAAATCGTTGATACCGCAAGGCGCACAGGTGCCAGGATAGCTGGGCCCATTCCACTGCCTACGCGTATCAATCGGCATACTGTTCTCAGGTCTCCTCATATCGACAAGAAGTCAAGGGAACAGTTTGAGGTCAGAACGCACAAGAGACTTGTTGACATCATAGAGCCGACACAACAGACGATCGACGCGCTCATGAAACTGGAGCTTTCAGCCGGTGTCGATGTGGAAATCAAACTGTAAGGCTGTTCGATACAGGGATAGCAACTATGGCAAACATAACGGGCCTTATGGGCCACAAGATAGGAATGACACAGGTATTCCAAGAGGATGGAAGCAGAGTACCTGTAACAGTGCTGGAGATAGGCCCATGCACTGTAGTTCAAAAAAAGACTGCTGATAAGGATGGCTATAATGCTATTCAGCTAGGTTTTCATCCCAAGCCCCTTGAGAAGATGAATAATCCCATGAAGGGACACTTCAAGAGGGCTGGCCTAGGGGAGGGATATCGTTATCTCAGGGAGATACATGTCGATGATCCTGGCCAATTCAATCTCGGCGATGTCCTGACATTAAAGGATGTCGATGTAAAACAACTGGTTGATATCGTTGGAATCAGCAAGGGCCGCGGCTTTGCCGGCACGGTAAAGAGACACGGGTTCTCCAGGGGGCCGATGGCGCATGGTTCCAAACATCACAGGGCGGTAGGTTCAGCAGGTATGAGTGCCTATCCTGCCCGTGTGATAAAGGGCAAGAAGATGCCTGGAAGACTTGGTGGAACCAGGCATACCTCAAAGAACTGTCTGGTCATCGATATGCGGCCGGAGGCAAACCTGCTCCTGGTCAAGGGCGGAGTTCCTGGTGCCATTAATCAGATGGTATTTGTGCATTTCAAATAGGGAGCAAATAGGGTGATAAGATGGCAACCCTGACGATATATAATCGAAAACGAGAGAAGGTGGGCGAAGTCGAGGTCAGTGATTCTGTATTTGGTGTGGAACCCAAGACAGGTCTGCTGCACGAGGTGGTCAGGTGGCAGCTTGCCTGCCGCAGGGCCGGTACTGCCTCGACAAAGACCCGGAGCGAGGTACGCGGTGGTGGCAGAAAACCCTGGAGGCAGAAGGGAACGGGTCGTGCGCGTGCGGGAAGTTCAAGATCACCTGTCTGGCGACATGGTGGGACCACCTTTGGCCCCAAGCCAAGGGACTACAGTTACGCCCTGCCCAAAAAGGTCAGGAGGCTTGGCCTAAAGATGGCCCTGAGCACCAAGGTGTCTGGGGATGCATTTTTTGTCATAGATGATTTTGGGATAGATGAGATCAAAACAAAAAAAATCAAGGCCATCCTGGACAATTTCAAGATGGGCAAAACGCTCATAATCCTGGATTCGGAGGATCAAAAGATCATGCTATCCGCCAGGAATATCCCTGGGGTCAAGGTCCTGCTGAAGGCGGGTCTGAATGTCTATGATCTTCTCAATTACGATAGCGTGCTTTTAACGGAGCCCACGGTTACTGCCATAGAGGAGCGTCTTAAGGCATGAAGGAGCTTTATTCCATTATAAAGGGTCCGATAGTTACTGAGAAGGCCACCTTTCAGAAAGAGAAGGCCAATCAGATATATTTTGAGGTGGATAGGCGGGCCAACAAGATAGAGATAAAAAATGCGGTGGAAAGGATCTTTAAAAAAAGGGTCCTGGCCGTTCAGACCATCAATGTCAAGGGGAAGCCGAAAAGGGTTGGCCGCTATCTGGGTAAGAGACCGGATACGAAGAAGGCCATAGTACGACTGTTTCCCGGCGAGACACTGGAATTTTTCGAGGAATTGTAATGGCTATCAAGAAATATAAACCGACCTCTCCTGGTCGCAGGTTTATGAGTGTCGTAATCGATCCAGGACTCAGCAAGAAGGATCCGGAGAAATCCCTTACCGAGCCGATCAAAAGGAGTGGAGGGCGCAATTCCAATGGTAGGGTGACCGCGCGGCACAGGGGTGGTGGCCATAAACGGAAATATCGCAAGATCGATTTCAAGAGAAATAAGATTGGCATAGATGCCAGGGTGGCTGCCATAGAATACGATCCGAATCGTTCGGCCAACGTTGCCCTTCTCATCTATAGTGATGGTGAGAAGAGGTATATCCTTGCACCAAACGATTTGAACGTGGGGGATCGGGTCATCTCAGACGAGGTAACCGATATAAAACCTGGCAATTGTATGCCACTAAAGAATATTCCTTTGGGTACCTTGATACATAATATCGAAATGCGTCCAGGAAAAGGGGCCCAGATTGTGCGCAGTGCCGGTGGCTCTGCCCAGCTTATGGCAAAGGAAGGCAAATACGTGCAGATTCGCTTGCCAAGCGGTGAGGTGCGCATGTTCCTTGACCAGTGCCGGGCTACAATAGGGCAGGTTGGCAACCTGGAGCATGAAAATATATCCCTTGGAAAGGCTGGACGGTCCCGTTGGTTGGGTAGAAGGCCCAGGGTTCGTGGTGTGGCAATGAATCCAGTCGATCATCCAATGGGTGGGGGCGAGGGAAAGTCCTCAGGTGGAAGACATCCTTGCAGTCCTTGGGGATGGCCTACAAAGGGATATAGAACTAGGCGTAAGAAGCCAAGCGATGCCTTTATAGTTAGAAGACGTCATAAGAAATAGGGTGACTGGTCATAGGATCGAAAGTGATAAGGGCCTACTGTCTCAATATGAAGACCTAGGACCAGTGCCCTGTAATTACAAACGAAAAGGGTATCTTGACCGTGTAGAATAATGAGGCATATAAAGACTGCATTTTACCGCAGCGGTCGGTATTACCGTTGGCCGGTAAGATGGCAGCTTTTATAGACCCCTAAATAGAAGAAGAGATCGAGGAGTTAATCCGTGCCCAGGTCAGTAAAAAAGGGTCCATTTGTAGACCACCATTTGATGAATAAGGTTAATAAGGCTATCGAGACCAAGGATAGGCGTGTCATCAAGACATGGTCGCGCAGGTCAATGATTGTTCCTGAAATGGTAGGTCTCACGTTCGCTGTTCATAACGGCAGGAAGTTTATTCCGGTTTTTGTTACGGAAAATATGGTAGGCCATAAACTTGGCGAATTCTCACCCACCAGGACCTATTATGGACATGCGGCTGACAAGAAGTCCAAGATGCGGAAAAAATAACAGGATTAATAACGATGGAAGCCAGGGCGATAGCTAAATATAAGAGGATTTCACCACAGAAGGCCAGACTTGTGGCAGACATAATAAGAAGGAAGCCAGCGGGCGAGGCCTTGACCATTCTTGACGTGATGCCCAAGAAG
>WFZW01000148.1 GCA_015489365.1 Deltaproteobacteria bacterium
AAGCAATGGGGTGCAGCGGCATGCATGCCATAATGCATTCGTAGGTGGACCTTTTGCCGGATACCTCCCAGCGAGTTTTTGATACGAACGGGTATCGCAGGATGATTGGATGGAAAAAGGAGGGAAAAAGAGAAATGGGAATGATAAAGGATGATGCAGTCTTTTTAAAGCTACAGGCAGGTAAGGAAGCAAGGGAAAGGGAGATCTTGTCGCTTCCCAACGTATTGGGGGTGGGGCTTGGTTACAAGGAGGTAAAGGGAAAGGAGACCGAGGAGGTCTGTGTAAGTGTATATGTGGAGGAAAAGGTCCCAAGAGATCAGCTTTCGAAAAATCAGCTTGTGCCTACTATGCTTGAGGTGCCTGAAACCACTGAAGAGGTAAAGGTGGATGTCCGGGAGGTTGGAAGGGTCGTGGCACTCGCATTCAACAACCGCATCAGGCCTGCAAGACCGGGATACAGTATAGGGCATTACAAGATTACGGCAGGGACATTTGGATGTCTGGTGAGGGATACCTGCTACCCTGGTCGTATTTATATCCTGAGCAACAATCACGTGCTTGCCAATTCCAATGCAGCGGCGCTCGGCGATACGATTATCCAGCCAGGAAGGGTCGATGGAGGATCAAGCCCAGAAGATAGGGTGGCAACCCTTTCCCGTTTCATCCCAATCCATTTTGGTGGCATTGATGACTACAACCTGGTGGATGCAGCCTTGGCTATACCCGTTGATATGTGTAAGGTCCTGGCCTCGATCAATGGATTGGGTATCCCGCGGGGGGTTACAGAGGCTACATTGGGTATGGATGTCAAGAAGAGCGGCCGCACTACCCAGGTTACCACCGGTAAGGTGATCGGGGTAGATGCAACGATTCGCGTTGGTTATCACACGGCAGGCACTGCCTATTTCCGCAATCAGATTATTACCAGCAACATGTCAAGGGGTGGGGACTCTGGCTCGTTATTGATCAGTAAGGATGGGGCATTGGCCACCGGTCTGCTTTTTGCCGGTTCGAACAAGGTCACGGTTCATAACAATATACTAAACGTGATGATGGCGCTAAAGGTGGACATGGTAACCGTTTGAGATGGGGTGCAGAGAACAAGAAGAAGGAGGTTGACATGAAGGATTTGAAGAACGCCTGTGGATTTGATGAATTACATAAGCAGATGATCTCCATGATCATTGAGGAACGCAACCAAGAGATGGCTGCAAGTATCGCCCAGAAGCGATTGGAGGCAGAGATGGCCCAGGCCCGTCTCCAAGAGGAAATCGAGGCGATCGAGGCGGCGGGGCTCAAAATCTCTAAGCTTCATGCCCTTGATCTTGCCGCCAGAGAGGAAGAGGAATTGGCCTCTATAGAGGCCCAGATGGCGGCAGAATCCAAGGAATCTGCCAGCACCCTTCAAGATCTACATGTAGAGACCGGGTTGCTGCCATCTGGTGCATGTCTCATCACGCCCTCCTGGGCAGGAGCCTTCTCGGATGATGATGTTCAAGACAAGCTGACCGAGGCGAGTGTTGTCACAAGCCAGACCTATCTGAAGGGAGGTGGATGCAAGGATTATTACAACTGGGCCAAGGGGGCAGGCTCTGGTATCGCGGGTACCGGTGTGGGCAGGATCCAATCATGGATAGATTTTGGATTCTGGTTTAGACCCCCTACGAGCCGCTTTTATAGTATTCGTCCCTGTTTTCGTCTTCGTGGGTACTACATCGTGAAGGCGAATGACAAGTGGTACAATTCCAAGTACGCCAGGGTCAAGATCACCACGTGGGTAAATGTGTATCAATACAATTGGAAGGGTTGGAATGGCGAGACCATTCTTGATCTGGGGGATGACAATATCAATGTCAATAGGCGCTTTGACGTGGACAGACATATGTACACCTCCTATCTTCTGGGCGGAGGGGATTGGGCCTATATAAGATGCACTATCGGCCTTTATGCCTATGCAAGGGGAAGCGGATCATATGCCAAGAATGACTTCGCAACGGGTAATGCCAATTATCTGTGTGTGCCCTGTTGTTATATCTATTAGGACAGGAAACAAGACCGATATAAGGGCTGTGTTTTCATGTCTAGAGGACTCTAAGGGATATGGGCCGCATGAAGGTTTGGGTTAATCCGACAGGTGGGCGCGGGCATGGGGACAGGCGATTTGACAGCTGCCTCCATTGCCCGTGATTTTTTCAAGGTTGCGCCATGTGACCGGCCATATCCACTACCCTATATTCCAGATATTCAACGATTGGGAATATGGTAACCGCCCTTTCCGGGACGGACACAACGAAGTATGAAATGCTGGCCATGTATGTCCATGGCTAATCGCAAAAAATGCGTTTTCGAATAAAATTTCAGGGTAAGAAAAGGAGTCCAGCTACAATGACAGACCTGGAAAGGCTTGAGGAGATTAGGCATAGATTTGAAGCCCAGTTGATGGGGATTAAGGGGGTGGTGTCGGTAGGCTTAGGTCAAGGTCCTGAGGGGAAAATGTGTATTATTATAGGTACCTCTGTACCCCCAAAACAAATCATGGATAAGTTACCTGAAGAACTCATTGGACGCGCAGATGTGAGGCTTGAGTATGTGGGAAATATAGAGGTGCAGGATTGATCCATACGGCCTTGGGTTATATGGCATAATTTTATCCGAAAATGCTTTTTGCTTAGCCATGGACACACATGGCCATACAAAGGGCAAGAGATATTCCCAAAGCTGTATTTTCATGTGCTAGGTGGGCCGGAATCGGTCCGGTTCAAGGGTAGTTTAACGGTAAAAGTCGTACCCTTACCTATTTTACTATCGACTTCTATGCTACCGCCATGCTTTTTGATAATCATATAGCTGACCGATAGGCCGAGGCCTGTTCCTTCCCCCTCCTTTGTGCTAAAGAATGGCTCGAATATCTTGTCTATGTATTCTGGCTTTATGCCCTGTCCTGTATCCTTGATCACCATGTATACATGATTTTTCCCCTGCCTGGTTTCAATGGTGATCACACCCCCTGATACCGGCATGGCCTCTTTCGCATTTTTGATCAGGTTCAGTATTACCTGTTTGATTTGGTCTGGGACCGCTGGGATCCTTGGCAATCCATTGGCATATTGTCGTCTTACCGTGATATTTTGTTGGTTGAGGGCCTTTCTATATAGCAATAGCACCTCATCAAGGAGTTTATGCAGATCTACCTCGGTAATAGTATCTGGAGAGGGGCTGTAGAAGTCCTTTAACCTACCCATGAGGGCCTTGAGACGGTCGCATTCCCTCAATCCCATCTCCAGTGCCTCCCTACTGGTTTTATCCAGGCATTTTTGGTCCCTTAGATGGACCAACACGTTCCTTATTCCAAATAATGGATTTCCAAACTCATGGGCGACAGAAGCGGACATCCTGCCCAGGCAACCGAGTTTCTCTGCATGAAGCAACTGGATATATGCAATTTCAAGCTCACGGGTGCGTTGTTTAACCTTCTTTTCCAGGTGCCTTTGAATGGATAGGAGCTCGTTTTGGTAATGGGAGAGGGAACTTACCATGGTATTGAAGGCAGCAGAAAGGCTTTTGAGTTCGGACGGGCCTTCCTCAGGGACCCTTACGTCAAGGTCATGATCCTTCTCGATGCGGGTGACGGCTGTGGTCAGGCGGTGAATGTGGATCAATATCTGGCTTTCTATCAGCCATATGATGATAATCCCAAGGCAAAGTCCTATCACCATGACAATCAACTGGAAGGTATAGGTAGTGTCCAGCCCGTTTTGGTAGATATTGCGTGGCTGTGTAACCTTCAATAGGAGGACTGGTCGACCGGATATATCCCTTATGATCGTAACGCCCTCTACTGTATCCTTGTCTACCGGACGTACCAGGGTGGAATCGGGAGCTGCCTGTGCCTTCCTTGCCAGATCCAGATCCCTAGGGGATGGATCCTCCAGATTTTTCAGGGAGATCGTCATGTGAAACGTGCTGGCTAGTTCCTTCAGGTTGCCGATGTCTATGCAGCGGCCGAACACCAGGGTCCGGGTGGCCTTGTAATCCAAGCGGCCTCCTTGAATCGGTTGAAGGGCAATGATGACAGGGCAGATTGACGAAAGGATGATGCCGCACTGACTGTTTTCGGCCTTGTCCCCTTTTATGAAACCGGAGAGTTCGGAAAAGAAATCCGTCAAGTTCTTGGGCGGGCAGGTAAATCCTTGGTCAGAATCAGGATTGTTGATTCGCAGGTATAACGGGTGACCATCCCTGTCTCTTATACACATCTCC
>WFZW01000149.1 GCA_015489365.1 Deltaproteobacteria bacterium
AAAGATATATATGGACAAGGGCGAGCTTTCCCTGGCAGAGAAAAATTTTAAAAGGGTCTTGGCCATAAATCCACATTTTTCAGCGGTCCATATCGACCTGGGTGAGGTCTATGAAAGGCAGGGACAAATCGATAAGGCCATAGAGGAATACCAGAGATTACTGCGCCAGCAACCGAAGAATCTGCAAGTAAGGCAGCATTTGTTGGCATTGCTCATAAAGACGAAAAGGCTTGAGGATGCACTGGAGGTATTTAAACAACTGAGGCAATTTCCAGGCATCAATCCTACCCTTGGCATGTCCCTCGCGGTCATGTGTCTGCAACTTGACAAGCCAGACAAGGCAATTGAAATACTCGATGGGATGAGAAAGGCGCATCCCCATAGCAATCAGATAATCTTTTATACCGGGATTGCCTATGAGCAGAAAAAGAACATCAAAAGGGCAATCGAATTTTTGAGGTCAGCCAACCTGGACGATGCATACGGCATACAGGCCAGGGTGCGTCTTGCCTACCTCCTCCAGGAAGAAGGGAAACGGGACGAGGCAATCAGGTGCCTGGAGGAAGGCCTTAGGAGCCGGCCTGGAAACAAGCAGATGACAATTGCCCTTTCAACTATATATCAGAAGGCGGGTAGAGGTGCGGAGGCCGAAGGATTGCTTCGTCAGGCACTTGAAAAGGATCCCAAGGACAAGGAGATCCTGTTTAATCTTGCGATGCTTCTTGATGGCATGGGTAAAAGGGATGAGGCCATAAAATATGCCGAGAAGGCGATTAAGATCGATGAAAATTACGTGCCTGCCCTGAACTTTCTGGGTTATACCCTTGCTGAAGAGGGAATTGATCTTAAAAAGGCAGAAAAATTGATCAAAAAGGCCCTTTCCATAGAGGCAGACGATGGTTATATCATAGATAGTTTGGGCTGGGTCTATTTCAAGCAGGGTAGGTTTGGCAAGGCAATCAAGACATTGGAAAAGGCACATGCCTTGGTCCCAGATGACCCTATAATCCTTGAGCATTTGGGGGATGCCTATGACGCAAAGACAAGGTATCTTAGTGCGCTTAAGATGTACCGTAGGGCATTGAGGAAGGTAAAGACCAGGACTGACAAAAAGAGACTCGAAAAAAAGATCAAGGACGTCCAGAAAAAATTGGCAGATATGGCGGATAGTTAAGGACCCTGTTGGTGATAGAGTAAGGATACGATCCACAACCGGTTCGCATCCACGTGTAAAGTTCCTTGACTTTTTCGGTCGGTTTTTTTAAAATATTTTTTATGAATTGCAATATGTTTTTAAAAAAAATTAATACCCTTGGGGCCTGGATCACTTTTGTGCTCATTCTCCTTTTTCTTCTTGGGGGTTGTAAGGATGCAAAGGTTAGGGGGGACTACAAGAATCCCTATACCACGGATGAAGTCCGCAGAATGATGGCCTATCATGGTGCCCAGGTAGCAAGGTTTGATGGAAAGCAGTGGTGGTTTTTGTCTGGCAGGCGGTGGGTCAAGCTTGAAAACGATGGTGCCCAGGCCTATGCACTCTTAAATTCCGGTTTGTCCAAATCCCACGTCTTTTAATCCTACTCTATCACCTTCCCCCATTTTCTTCCCCCTTGACCCTTTCCAATATCCTGGTGGTGGATATATTGTGGACAAAGGGTATCCGGGCTACCCTTCCACCGGCTTCCTTCACCTGTCTTGCCCCTACGATCCTTTCTTCCTCCCAATCCTCCCCCTTGACCAGGATGTCCGGTGATAACCATTCTATTAGCCTAAGCGGGGTGTCTTCCCGAAAGATTACCACATAATCAACCGCAGAAAGGCCAGCCAGGACCTGCGCCCTGAGTCCATCCTGGTTGACAGGCCTGGACGGACCCTTTAGTCTTCTTACCGAGTCATCGCTGTTCAATCCAACCACGAGAAAATCGGCCAGCCGTCTTGCAGCCTCCAGATAGGCAACGTGTCCTGCATGGAGAATATCAAAGCATCCATTGGTAAAGGCCATCTTTTGGCCTGCCCTCCGTCGTCTTTTGGCGATAGGGACGAGTTCTTCAAGTGAGATGAGCTTGTCTTCAGACCTGGGCCACCAGGCGGATGGAGGCTTCGCGCTAAGGAAGTCCTTCCTGGCCTCGTAGATCATGGAGGTGTCGATCCTGGCAAGGCCCAGGGCCTCTTCGTCTTTAAGCTTCAGGAGACATTCTCCCCGGGGACCGTATATGGCTGAGCCTCCACCGGCATAGATACCGCCAGATGGCCCCCATGCATTTGCCGCCATGACGAAGCACTGGTTTTCTATGGCCCTGCATCTTAGCAGGGTATCGAAATGATTCCTTCGAACGATTGGCCACAGGGCCGACACAAGAAGAATCTCCATGCCCTGGAATGCCAATGCCCGGATCAATTCAGGAAAGCGCAGATCAAAACATATTATAGGGGCGATACAGGATGGAGCGGTAGTAGTTGTATCAAGGAGGGTGACAATTGGCTGAATACCCGGAGAGAAGACCCTTTCCTCTCCCATTGGGTGAAAGAGGTGGATCTTCCTGTACCTTACGATCCGCCTTGAGGGAAAGACCAGGAACGAGGTATTGAACACATTACCGCCAGGGGTACCATCCCCGCAGCGCTCGGGCATGCTGCCCGAAATGGTAATTCCCAGGCGAACTGCCAGGTCTTTCATGGCTTCAAGCAGTCCGGGCGTGGAATCGGCAAGATGGACAAGCCCTTTGTCCATGGGCCCGGTAGACCAGAGTTCAGGCAGCAGGATCAGATCAACTCCTTGGCTAGCGGCAGATCCTATGGCCCCTTCAACCTGATACCAGTTTCT
>WFZW01000150.1 GCA_015489365.1 Deltaproteobacteria bacterium
CCCGTACTGTTGATGATCTTTCCATTGGGTCCATCACGGGCAAGGAGGTCTCAGAGGCCATCTTCAGATTGCGTAATTGCTGCGAAAGGGGTCTGGGCAAGGCGGGACGCCCAGAGGCAGAAGGTGCCTTTGTTCGTGCGGGCGAGGCCTTCCGCCTGGTGCATGATCTCCTATCCTTTTGAGCAAGGGATGTCCTATCTGGTTAGCTCGATATCCTGCCTCCTGGATTTATAGATCAGGGGCCTGCTGCTCCAGATGCCATGGTGACGATGCACGGGTTGGTGCCCTCAGGAGGACGTCGAGTAATTCAAGGAATTCCCTTCTCGGTATCTCTTCGGCCCCGAAACTCAATAGATGCTTTGTGGTGACCTGGCAATCTATCAGCCTGAAGTCCCATCTTGATAATTGGCGAACAAGGGTTACGAAGGCGACCTTCGAGGCGTTCGAGACCGTTGAAAACATGGATTCTCCAAAAAATACCCTTCCCATGGCCACGCCATAAAGACCACCCGCGAGTTTTCCGTCTAGCCAGGCCTCGGCAGAGTGTGCAAAACCTGCCCTGTGAAGTTTTATGTATGCCTCTATCATTTGGTCAGAAAGCCAGGTGTCCTGGCCACGTTCCAGGCGTGTCTTTGCACACTGGACTATAACATTGGTAAAATCCTGGTCCAACGTGACGGCGAAACGTCCTTGGCGAATCAAACGGGCCAGCCTCTTTGTGACCCGGAGCCTTTTTGGAAACAGTACCAGCCGTGGATCAGGAGACCACCATAATATAGGGTCCTGGGGGTTGTACCATGGGAATATGCCGTTTCGATATGCAAGGAGCAGCCTGGCAACGCTTAGGTCCCCTCCGACGGCAAGCAATCCGTCTGGATTCGCCATGTCAGGCGGAGGAAACAGGAGCTTCTGCGACAACAGGTATACTGGCATGACAGGGAAAAATTACCTGGCCTTGGTATTGGCCTCCAGAAATGGCCTATAAACCGGTTGGGAATTTTGGCAGGTCCCTTAGCGCCTCCATTATCTTTTCGTCGGGATATTCATAATCCACCAGGCGCCCTTCAAGGAAATCGTCGTATGCGCTAAGATCGAAGTGACCATGCCCGCTAAAGCAGCATACTATTGCCTTTTCTTCCCCGGTCTCTTTGCATTTCAGTGCCTCGTCAATAGTACCTTTTATGGCATGCGAGGTTTCAGGTGCAGGTATTATACCCTCAGTCTGGGCAAAGAGCACGGCTGCCTCGAATACGGGGTTTTGTGTATATGCCCTTGGCCTTATCAGCCCTGATTTTACCATGTTGCACAGTATCGGCGCATCCCCATGATATCTTAGTCCCCCTGCATGTATGCCGGGTGGTTCGAAAGTGTGCCCCAGGGTATACATTAGCATAAGTGGGGTCATGCCCGCGGTATCGCCAAAATCATACTCATAGAGTCCCTTGGTAAGTGTGGGGCAAGACTTAGGCTCTACCGCTATGATCTCAACCTGGCTTTTACCCTGTACTTTGTCCTTGATAAAGGGTGCTACCATGCCGCCGAAGTTCGAGCCACCGCCCACACAACCTACGATGACATCCGCCTTGTCCCCAGCAAGCTCAAGCTGTTTGCGCGTCTCGAGACCTATGACGGTCTGATGAAGAAGGACATGGTTTAGTACACTACCGAGGGCATAATTCGTGTCTTCGTGGGTGGCAGCGTCTTCAACCGCCTCTGAGATTGCTATCCCAAGGCTGCCCATGGACTCAGGGTTCTTGGCGAGTATTTCCTTCCCAGCTTGGGTCCTGTCCGTTGGCGATGGATATACCTCACCATTCCAAATGTGCATGAGAATCCGGCGGTAGGGCTTTTGTTGGTAGCTCACCTTTACCATATAGACCGTACATTGCATGTCGAACAGCTTGCAGGCAAAGGACAGGGCGCTGCCCCATTGACCCGCCCCTGTTTCAGTGGCTAACTTGGTGATCCCTGCCTTCTTGTTGTAATAGGCCTGGGCAACGGCAGTGTTGGGCTTATGGCTGCCAGGAGGACTTACTCCCTCGTTTTTGTAGTAAATCCTTGCAGGGGTGCCCAGTGCCCTTTCGAGCCTTTTTGCCCTGTGAAGCGGGCTCGGGCGCCAAAGCCTGTAGATCTCCCTGACCTCATCGGGGATTTCGATCCAGGATTCGGTGCTGACCTCCTGCTCGATGAGGGAATCCGGGAATATGGGACGCAGATCCTCAGGGGTCACAGGTTTTCCGGTGCTGGGATTTAGTGGAGGGGCCAGTGGCTCCGGCAGGTCCGGGACCACGTTGTACCATGCGGCAGGAAGTTCCCCCTCATTCAGGGTTATCTTGTAGCTGTCGTCCATGTCTAGTATCTCCTAAAAGCAGTAGGTGAGTTTGAACCAGGCATTTCCACCCTGGCTCTTGTTACGTGCCCTGAATTCCCACTGGGAGCGCAGGCTGGCCATGAGGTTCTTCTTATGGTACCAGATCCCTGGGCCAAGTGCCCAGACCTGGGATTGTTTGCCCTCCAGCGCCTTGAGCACATCCCTAAGTGGGGCCTGGAATCTATCAAGGTGGTGATAATCATCGTTCTTTACCTGCCTGTAGTAGTAGCCAGACAATCCTATCCTCAGTCCATCGGACATTGCATAGGAGGTATTAAAATCCACGTGGAATTCCTGGCCAGGGGTCCTGTCTATCTTTACAGGAGGACCTGGTTGGTAATCCTCTTGACGAGAATTGAAGTCGTACATGAATTTTGCAGATAATTCCCAAGAGGCATTGGGCAGCCAGGTAACGGCGAAGACTGGCTCTATCGTCCAGTAGTTTCTGCCGAGCGAGGCGAGATTGTCGGTGTCTTCGTTGTAAAGCGGCACATAGATGTCGGCTGCATCTAATACCATATGTAACTTTCCAGACATAAGATGCCAGGTAAGCAGGCACGGTGACCACATAAGATAAGGGACATCTGTATCACGATAGCGTTTCTTGAGCCTTGTGCCGGCTGGGTGCTTTAGGTGCATGTCCACATTGGCAAGGAGGAAGAAGGCATGTTGGCCATAGTTGGCACCGAGCACCTTTTGCTTCGATATCCAGATCAGCCTTGCTACCTCGGCCCATATATTCAGTCTGTCCAGGGTGCCTGCATCGTGTCCGCTTCCGTTTTTGATCCTGTCGGCCGTATAGAAATATACATAGTTCAATATAGTAAGGCCTGGGGGTGGTGCTGCCCCTACCATGAAGGCCTCGGCCCCGTTGGGATAGGCCTGGCCGCCTCCGGCAAAGGCTAGTTCATGTGTGCTAGCATTACAAAGTAGGAATGCAACCAATAAAGAAAATAAAACCTTGGAGACAGACGAGGACAATCTTTTCATAATGTGTTTCCCCCTTATTTATTTCCCAGGTTATGCACTCCCAGTGCCTGAGAAAAGGATTTTAGATGGCGTTGCACCGTGTTGCTGAGGATGGTCTTGACACGATACTAGATCCTGGATCCGTCGTCCTTGAATGACTAAAATGATTACACTAAACTGAATAGGGATTCAATAAAAAGACGAAGATGGTAGGTTTTTCTTGGTAACTAGCTGAAACAACAATAAATGATTTTGGGGCCAGCCTTCTTTGGTTGACATGGATAGCTACCGGCATTAATGTCCTTTAGCACTCTATGTACTTAAGTGCTAACAGGGATGCCCTTGATGGTAAACACCCAGTAAATAGCAAAATGATTATTCTCCTGGCAGGAGACCTTTGGAAATGGTTGAGGAAATCAAAAAAGATACGATATCCCCACGTAACCGTCATATCTTAAAGGCGGTTGTCAATTCATATATCCAGACTGCTGAACCGATAGGATCAAGAAGTGTCGCCAAGACATCAGGACTAGGGCTCAGTCCGGCTACTATCAGAAACTGCATGGTTGATTTGGAAGACGAGGGACTTTTGTTTCAACCCTATGTAAGTGCTGGCCGTCTCCCAACGGAATCAGGGCTAAGGTTCTATGTAAAATATCTCCTTGAGAAGGAACCCCTCTCATGGGGGGATCAGGTGGCAATCGAAAGGGAGATAATGATCGATGCACCGGACATAAGCGCGGTGCTGAAGAAGGTGGTCCAGGTGCTTGCATGTTACTCAGGCCATGCAGCAGTGGTTAGTTGCCCGAGGCTCTCAAATGAGAAATTAAAGCATATCGAATTCCTAAAGGTTCGCCCTGGCCTGGTCCTGGTTATTACCGTTTCAGAGCACGGCATGACACAGAACCGTCTGGTTCAGTTCGAAAAGGATATATCCGAGAAGAGGCTTGAGTATCTGAACAAGTACATAAAGGCTGAGATGAAAAATTCCAGCCTTGAAGAACTCAGATCAGAGATCGTAAAGGCATTGGAAGATGACAAAAGGGTGCTCAACCTGTTGATCGAGGGGATAACGGGGACAAGGCTTGCCAACGAGACACTGGTAGACATCCTGGTTGAAGGCAAGCTCAATCTGCTTAATGAACCCGAGTTTGCCGATATTCCACAGATCAAGGCACTCTTAGAGGCATTTGAAGAAAAGCAATCCCTGGTGGCTATCCTCGACAAGTGTCTGAATGCCGAAGGCGTGCAGGTACTTATCGGTGCAGAGGGATTGGGGCGAGAGGTGCCAGGCTGTGGAATGGTGCTGGCACCCTATGTGGAACGGGGGCGTCCACTTGGTAGCCTTGGAATAGTGGGTCCTATGAGAATGAATTACGCCAGGATGGTGGCGTTGGTGGAATATGCAGCAGAGGTCCTCAGTGAGAGGTTTAAGGAGCGGTGAAAATGGGAACAAAGGAAAAGGAAAAAGTTCAAGATATGAATGAACAAAAAGGAATGGAAGTGGAAAAGGGCAAAGAAAAGGCTTCAGAGGCAGGCACTGAAGGTGTAGACCTCAAGAAGGAGCTTGAAGAAAAGACGGCCGAACTTGAAAAGTGCCAGGACAAGGTACTTCGTCTGGCAGCGGAGCTAGAGAATTTCAAGAAACGTATTGAAAGGGAAAAGTCCTAGCACATGAAGTATGCCCTTGAGGCCTTTGCCAAGGAGCTTCTTCCCTTCCTGGACAACCTTGAAAGGGCAATCGATGCCGCCAAGGAGAGCAAGGACATCGATAAGCTCATAGAGGGGCTTGAATTGACCCTTTCCGGGTACTTTAAAACATTAGAGCGTTTTGGCCTGAAGGTCTTTGCTTCCGAAGGGCAGAGGTTTGATCCAAACCTTCACGAGGCATTGACCGTCGAGGCGACCGATGAGTTTGAAGACAATACGGTCATCAAACAATTGCTCAAGGGGTACACCTTGCACGAAAAGGTGCTCAGGCCCGCATTGGTTGTAGTGTCTAAAAAGAATAAAAAAGAAGGTGGACAAGGCGAAACCAGTGCTTAGTTTAAGTGGAAGTAGGAGAAAACAAAGAAAGTTTTACCCGTTTCTATATTTTTTAAATCTGAAGGAGGATACTAAAGATGAGCAAAGTTATAGGCATTGATCTGGGTACCACAAATTCGTGCGTGGCCCTAATGGAAGGGGGGGAGCCGAAGGTACTTACAAATGCCGAGGGGGGCAGAACTACCCCTTCCGTGGTTGCCTTTACAGATAAGGGCGAGCGCCTGGTAGGGATGCTTGCGAAGCGTCAGGCGGTTACAAATCCAGAAAATACGATCTTTGCGGTCAAGAGGCTTATTGGAAGAAAGTTCACCGACCCTGAGGTCCAAAGAACCAAAGAGATAGTTCCATACAAGATCGTAGAGGGTCCTAACGGTGATGCATACGTCGAGGTCCAGGGCAAAAAATATAGCCCTGCCGAGATATCCGCCATGATCCTTGGCAAGATGAAGCAGACCGCTGAGGAATACCTGGGTGAAAAGGTGAAGGAGGCTGTCATAAC
>WFZW01000151.1 GCA_015489365.1 Deltaproteobacteria bacterium
CCAGTGCCATGTTGCGCCTGCGGGTACCGTGCTTTTTGTCCCGTCTAGTATCACCTCTTGGTTTGTAAGTGCCTGAAGTATAGGGCCTCCGGCATCTACTACCAAGAGGTTCGGATCATCGGGATCGGCCACCGCGGTTATAGTTACGTATGCAATCTCGCTCCTGTTGTAGGCAGCTCCATCCACCTGGTCCCGCACATTGAGGCGGAACCTGTACTTTCCTTCCGTTTCCGGGGTAAAGGTTACTGTTGCAGGATTGTCTGTATTACTCAGTGTTACCTCCTCCGGTGCAAAGAAGCAG
Organism: Deltaproteobacteria bacterium; assembly: GCA_015489365.1. GTDB lineage: Bacteria > Desulfobacterota > Dissulfuribacteria > Dissulfuribacterales > QOAL01 > S143-34. Next base: position 302 of record WFZW01000151.1, read on the forward strand.
GCCCACCTGTATATGAGGTTTTCCGTATCTGGGGCATAGGGATCATAACTTGCTGAGGCATCAAGTGTAACTAGATCCCCTACTTTGACTGTCCGGTCTTCACCGGCTACGGCAATCGGCACCGTCTGTTCCGTACAGCTAAAACCTGTATATACGGCAGCGAACGGGAATGGATCGGAAAGCTCGCTGCACTCCCCGGTATTGCATGCAGTGGCCCAGATCGTGTACGAGGTCTGGTCCCTGGTGAATTGATGCCACAATAGCCCGGGGTCCCACATACTGTTACCGACCTCTTGGGAAAGGTTGCTGGTGAGGTAGAGCATGGGGCCATCGCCTATGCGCACGTATATGTTGTCAAAAAGGACAGTGCCGCCTCCAGAACCATGTTCTGCGGAAAGGAGCACGCCCCTCCATGAAAGCTCAGGGATATCCGTAGCCGTCAGTAAATAGCCTTGGCCTGTTGCCCGAACGTGCGGTGGCAATATCACCGGTGCATCGGGAACCCAATGCTGTGCTCCTGCAGCGGTCTGTGCTACTGCTATGCCACATAAAAGTATCAACAAAGTAGTGATGGCTAGCAGCTTGTGTCCATGGATAGATTTTATCCAAGGACATGCGGCAATATGGCATCCAGGCTGGTCCTGATTCACAAGTGGTCGGGATATCCTTTGCGAAAATGAATGAGAAAGACTACAAGCATATGGTTTCATGGCCACTTCCTCCTTTCCGGGACTTGGTTTTGTTTAAAGCAACATGCTAATTTCGTTGATATAAGTTGAATGTTGCCAATTCCCCTGCACCCTTTGTCCTATGGGGAAAAAGCAATTCACATACCGGATGCCTGTCCCCGTAATTTTTTCACCTGTCCCCATGTTTTTTCACAAGAAGAGGTGGGTACGTTGATACCCATCAAGGTACCCAGTGTTACCCAAAACAGGCCCTTGGTACATGTTGCGGCGGTAGTAAGTGCACACTGCCTTTAGTGCTTAGCGTGCCCTTTTCTTATGATGTCCTTATGCAAAATATTCTTAAAAATTAGTTGCTTATTAGCAGCATAGCAGGGAAACGTGTTTTTTTTGATGAGAATTGAACACTCCCGAAGGTCTGCCCTTGGGATATGGGCATGGTTTTAGCAAAGGCAGAAGGGAAAGATTCGAAGGCATGGAGCAATGCCGGTTCGAATTTTTATGAGACCCAACCAGTGGGCCGATATGAAGACATGAAGAGCGGAGGAAGATACGGCCTGCACAGGGCACCTTATCTTTACGGTGAAATGATAAACCATGACGGGTTGCAGTTTGGGATGGCAAAAAATTCAAGCCTGGAGATTTGAACATTGAAGCCCTTGGATCCAAACAACGGAAAGATCACGGAGACATTCTCCAGATGCCCCCTTGTTTCAGGCGATTCGTCGGGGGGATACAGCTTGCTCGAATTGATGGTTGTGCTTGGAATCATGGCCATAACGGCCGCTATTACCTTTACCCTCAATGATGGATACAGGGTAAGAAGTGCCGCCATGGACGCCCGTGCAAACCTCATGAGGGCAAAGTCATTGGCAATAAAGGAAAATACGAAGGTGAAAGTCACCTTCAATACCCACAGTTACTTGATAGATATGTTGGACAAAACCACCGGTACGTTCAGCAAACGGATAGATAGGATAAGTGTAGGCACTCTAACAATAACCTATCCCAACAATGACAATACCATCACCTTTACTGCCCTGGGTTCTGTGGATAATGCCCGGCCTGCCTGTACTATCTCGGACATCAAGGGCAGGCGATGGGAGGTCCATACGAAACCGGCTGGAAGAATATGGATAGAAAAAAGATCATGACAGGAAAAGGTCAAAGGGGATTTACCCTGATAGAGCTTATGATTTCGATAGCCGTGGTCGCCATAATCACTGCCGTGGCGGCCGGGGTTTTTGTAGGCCAACAGCGGGTATCAAACCGGGAAGAGGATTTGACCTTCATGCAAAGTAATGCCAGGCTTGCCATGGAAAGGCTTGGATGGATCTTCCGTCATGCTGGATTCGGTTGCGTGGATGGTTTCAAAAAGGGGCTCAGTATGCAGGGCGCCGATCCAGATAATGGCTCGACCTTGATCGTAAGCAGCGTGTTCGCCGCAACGAATAATTCCTCTACTGGAACCACGATAAATCCCGACCAGACCATCGTGAGCTTAGGATTCAAGAAGATAGCCGAACTTAGTGGTTCTTATAACAAGAACGCCAATGTCATTACACTTAAGGTGGTAGCCACCCCCTCGCTGGGGACCACGAACTTTAAGAGGTACCTGACATTTGCACCATATCCAAAGGATGTGTTCTTCCAGAATATAACCAGTTTCACCTCCTGGAATGAGGGACAATTGAAGACCATCCAGATGACAAGGCGAACCTCGTGTGAACTCAGGGACGATGGTGTCATCCAGACTGACATATACATGGTGGCGCCCATAAGGATCAAGGTTCAAAACAACATACTGATGGTCCAGAACCTGGCATACGCTAGTGCCGTATCACCCGATCAATACTGGGAATTGGCCGACGGAATCGAGGATCTACAATTCCTCTATACCTGTGACAATGGGGCTACCTGGCAAGGCACCCCAACCGATCCCAATGGTGTACAGGGAGTAAGGGTCTTTTTGCTATTTAGGTCTGCCAAACAGGATACGAAGTACACGGACGTCAAGACCTATAACCTGGCAGGTAACCAGGTTGGTCCCTTCAATGACAATTTTCATAGGATGCTTACTACTACCACCGTATGGGTCAGAAACCAGCTCTAGGTGCAACATGGCAATTAAGATTGAAAATAGATCAAATTCCCACGTGTTCTGGATCCGTGGTGCCACATGTCCAATAGATGATTCGTATGTGCGCAGTATCTTTACCAGGAATTTTCCATGGCCCCGCGGATCAGGCCTACAAAGGGGTTTTACCTTAATAGAGGTCTGTATCGCCTTGGTGGTCCTGTCCATCGGGATACTGGGATGGCAGGCCTTCCAGGGACACCTGGTCATGAATCGTGCATCGAGCAGGGATTATTCCAGGGCCTTCGAGGTATCCCGTGCCCTGTTGGAGGAACTGGCAGGCAGTAGCGCCGATTGGGGATATGACTCTGATTCCAGGCAGGTTGTGGAAAACGAGGGTTGGCACGTGGTGCAGTGGGCCAATGGAAATGACTGGTCCGATCCCACCAACCAATGCCTGATTACTGGAGACGATAATGTGACCATCGGCACCTATACCTTTCATAGGAATTGGCAGATAACAGGGGGCGGGTACCAGAATCCCGGAGATAACTCAAATATCTTCTGGAAGGTTAGGGTTTGGACCACTTGGACGGCCAATGGACAAAAGAGTGTGTCCCTGGAACGGTTGGTCAGGGGACTAAATTAAGGGGGCATTATGTTCAAACAATATCATCCGTCGGGTTTCCGGGCGCTGGTCAATGATGAGAGAGGAATTGCATTGATTCTGTGTATGCTGGTTTTGGCTGCGGTCTCTATCCTTGTAATAGGGCTGAGTAACGATGTCATCATGGATTACAAGATCACCTCCAACATGAGGGGTGGAGCCGATGCGCTTTATTCTAGTGAAGATGTAGACGATGCAGTGGTGGAACAATTACAGACCGCAGCCGATTTGGATATACGAAGCGAAAACGTCGGCACCTTTTCATGCTCAGGCTATTCCGATTTGGATCCACTGCCCAATTACATCCAGTACGCCTATTGCCTGGATGTATCTTCAACTCCCCATGTTGTTGCACGGGTTGCCGTGGGGTGCAAACCGCAATTGCCATTCGATCCCCAGAACCCTTGCATTTCAGGGGATATCTCCCATTCATTCTACGAATTCGGCGGGGAGGTTGAATATTACCTGATAGGGGATGAGAAGCCCATGAAGCTCAGTGATACACAGGTCAAGTGGATGACCAACATACAAAAAAGTGGTGCTGCAATCCAGATGGCGGCTGGCTATGAGGGAAAGGGCAAGAGTGCCAGCAAGGAGGGTGTCAAAAGGATGTTTGCCATCGATGCCGATGGAAGATCAAAGCGGTTCAACAATAGTGAGATAAAGACAGGCCAAAGCTTTGGCCTTACGAATAAGAGCTAATGATCCCGGTCAGGTTAAACTTCCATGCGGCCCGTACCTTGGTGCCGCACCCCCAATACATGAAGATACAGCCCACAGGCTCTGTATTTTCACGGTAAATCAGGGACTAAGAGGATTCGACCCATGATAGATGAATTGAGAATATCGGCAGGCAGCAGGTGCATGGACGATAATAAGCGTGCCTGGATCATAGTGTTTGTCACCTTGTCCTTCAGCCTTTTGTTGTGTGCACATGCAGCCTATCCTGCCAGAAAGGCCCCGAATTATACGGGCCATACATACCGGGCAACCCTGGATCACGGGGCGGTCTGGTTGAGCGGCGTAGTAGGAAAGGTGCATCGTGGCCCTGACGGGGTGTTCTTTACATTAAAGGGTATGCCAAATTCATTTGAAATAACACGTGAAACACGGTTTGGCGAGCACGTTTTCAGACATGGTGCATGGCACGAAAGGGAGATTAGAAACGGCAGCCTGGTCCAGGGCCAGAGCGTGGAGATTCTGGTCCAGGGTCAGGGACCTATCGTTTACAAGGTTTATATCAAGAGAAACTGAAAAGAGGGATTCACCATGGGTGCTCTTCGCATTAGATCGTTTATCGCAATATTCATCTTCCTGGTAACCGGCATCGGCCTTTTCCACGGCTATCTTGCCAAAAGGGCATATGCAGGTCTTTCATGTGACGCAAATATCATCCCTCCTTTTTTAGGCCAGCAAAGCACCCCCCTTGTAATGCTCGTGCTGTCCCAGGACCACAAGCTCTATTACGAGGCCTATAACGATGCCTCCGATATAAACGGGGATGGAAAGCTGGATACCACCTATGATCATTCGATAGATTACTATGGTTATTTCGATCCCTACAAGTGCTATGTCTACCACGACGAAAGCGGGCAAGACAACGACTACTTCTATCCAGTAGCTACCACGACGGACAAGTTTTGCTCCACCGGGCAGTTTAGCGGGAATATCATGAACTGGATGACCATGAGCCGGATAGATGCCATGCGAAAGGTCCTCTATGGAGGCTACAGGGACGTGGACACCACGAGCGAGACCATATTGGAACGGGGCTTTGTCCCGCAGGATGCACATTCGTGGGGAAAGGAATACACAGGGCGCCTTTGCTTTGACAGCTCCAGTGGAACGTATGGAAATATGTGCATGACGCCAGATGATTGCGGTCCAGGCCAGACCTGTGTAGACAAGTCGGAAGAACTGCTTGGCATCGCGGCACCACAGGCCCCTACGGGAGGGGGCTCGATCGTACCGGTCCAGGCTAAAACCTGTGACGGGGTTAATCCGTGCCGGTTTGCCGTGGTGAAATACAATGACCGTTTCGATGCCTATGGCACAAACCATGAGGACCTGATATCCGATTTCAATACCTCCCAGGTGGATTCATCCTATCCGGAATATGTGGATCAGGTCTTGAATGTTTCGGGCAGCACGGATCCAGGTTTTAGCAATGCAGACTACTATACCCTGCTAGTGATCACCTATTTCTACGTTTCGCCAGATGATGCCGGAGACACCTGGTATTTTGCCGTGGACAGCGATGATGCCGGAGAGGTGGAGATCGACGGTACCCCGGTGGTTGGTTGGTACAATGGCCATGGTGTTTGCCACTGCCAGTCACACAATAGCGCCTGGACCCCGACGGCTGGTTGGCACAAGTTCATTGCACGTCTTGGTGAGGCCTGGGGTGGAGACCGGATAAGCGTCTATTATAAGAAACACTATAGTGACCCATGGAGTGTCTTTGGAAGCGATACCGATATGCAGTTTAAGGCCCCCTTGATCCCGTATCCTGCCCCGGACTGGGTAAAAAACGGGTGTTTCGTGAGATACGGGGTGGGGATCAACGACAGTGCGCTTGCACCCTACGATGATACCATCAACTGTCCATATAGTGGCGGCCAGCGGCACCTTTATTGTTCCGTAAATATGGCAAACGACGGCCCGCCGCTTCTTCGTGAGGTCAGGGATCGTTCCGAGCGCATATGGGTATGGGCCACCAAGGAAAGGCCTGTATGTGACAGCCCTGGCCAGTCGGGCTACCCGTTTGGGGGGGTAACACCCAAGGACTATACGATCCGGGTGAAGGTCTGCGATCCTGCCTTTCCAGAGGAAAACTGTAAGGCATATCCAGGCCCAGATGGGGTGAAGGGTACTTCCGACGACATACTCAAGCCGACAGGCCTTTTGCAGAAATACGGAGAGTCAGGGCGCATGTACTTCGGTCTCCTGACAGGCTCCTATGAAAAGAATTACTCGGGCGGGGTGCTAAGAAAGGAGATCGGGCCTATTACCGACGAAATAGACCAGGATACAGGTATATTCTCAGGGGTTAGCGGGATCATCGATACCATAAACAATCTGCGGGTAGTCAACTTCAACTATGGCAGCCATTCCTACGCGTGTGGCTGGGTGACTTCAGGTGCCCCAGGGGAAGGCCTGTGCGAGATGTGGGGGAACCCCGTAGGAGAGATGATGTACGAGACACTCCGCTACTTCGAGGGCAAGGATCATGCAACCCCTGCCTTTTTTTCCAATACCGGCTTCGATGCCAGCCTGCCGGCCATAGAGAATTGGGACCCTCCCTATGATACCTATCCCTACTGTTCCCAGGCCGTGATGCTGGTAATCAGTGATATCAACCCCAGTTATGATACTGACCAGTTGCCAGGAGCGGCCTTTGCCCCTGCCCATGGCTCGAGTTCAAACCTTGGGGATGAGATTTCGGGTCTGGATGTTGCCTCCCTTGCCGATACCATTGGAACCGATGAAGGATACGTGAACACAGACGTTTTCATTGGCCAGAGTGGAAGCGATTTTGATTCGAGTTGTACGGCTAAGGACATCACGGGCTTTGGCGAGATCCGTGGCCTTTGCCCGGAGGAGCCCACTAAGGAAGGGGGATATACCAGCGCCGCGGTTGCCTGGTACGGTCATACCACCGACCTATTGCCCGGGGATTCTGCCCCAGGGACCCAGGACGTGCTCACCTATACCGTTGGGCTGGCCTCACCCCTACCACAGATCGTCATAAAGCTCGGGACAACGGATCATCCGAAGTATATAAAGATGGTGCCCTATGGCAAATCCGTAGGTGGATGCCTAGGGGTATGGAGCCATTGTAGGGGCGGTTCTGGGGATTACTGTCCTACGAATCAGATCGTGGATTTCTATGTAACTGAACTTGGCCCTACCCATGGACAATTCCGGGTGAACTTCGAGGATGTCGAACAGGGGGCTGACCATGACATGGACGCCGTGGCCATCTATGACTACGAGGTGCTCAATGAAAACGAGGTGAAGGTCAGCCTTTCCTCGGAATATGCCTCAGGGTGTATAGATCAGGTACTTGGTTTCATAATATCGGGCACCGATGGAGAAGATGGCGTGTGGTTGCCCATACGCGATCTGGACTCGGCAGGCCCTGGGGCCTGTACCTGTAATACAGGCAACCCAGTGGCCAGCGGAGGGATGGCCGACAGCGACACCCCTTGTTCCGTTTCTTGCCGGCCCCTCAACTGGACCCATACATTTACCGTGGGGGATTCCAGTGCCACACTTATGAAGAATCCCCTGTGGTACGCAGCCAAATGGGGTGGCTTCGTGGATGCGGATAGCTCCGGCCCTGGATTGAACAAGCCAGACAAGGAGTTCGAGTGGGATGCCGATTCAGATGGGGAACCCGATACCTATTTCTATGTGACCAACGCCGGAAAGCTTGAGGAACAACTGGACAAGGCATTTCAGAGCATCCTTACCCGTGCCTCCGCCGGCAGTGCAGCCTCGGTAGTATCTGCTTCACGTTCTGGGGAAGGCGCACTTTACCAGGCCATGTTCTGGCCGAAGGTGGTGGGAGATGAAGGCAAGGAGATCAAGTGGATCGGTGATGTCCATGGCCTTTTGATGGATACCTACGGGCGGACATACGAGGATACAAATGCCAATGCCTCCCTGGATTCTTCTGACCAAAAGGTCGTGATCTATTATGACAAGAATAGCTCCAGGACAAGGGCCTGCTTTGGTCAACTCGATGAAGAAGGGGTGTGTAGCGGGCTTAGCAAGGAACTTAGTGACGTGCACTTCATATGGTCTGCAGCCGATTGGTTGAACAAGATACCGAATGCAGACATAGAGACAAACAGGATTGACTACATATCGCCTGAGAACAAGCGCTACATATTCACATGGATAGACGAGGACGATGATGGAGTGGTAGACAGCTCTACGGAGGTCAAGAGCTTTGACGCCCCTGACCTAGAAGCCTCAGCCTTTCCTTCAGGACTTGCACCCCTGTATGCGCTTATGGATACGGCTTCCAACCAGGACATGGCAAAACTTATAAACTGGGTCAGGGGAGAGGAATACACAGACCTGCGTGCAAGGATGAAGGGTGGCCATACATGGCGTCTGGGGGATGTCATACATTCCACTCCGGTTGCGGTAAGCGCCCCTGCGGAAAACTATAACTTCCTTTACAACGATATATCCTATTCTACCTTTAAACACCGGTGGCGCAACCGAAGACAGGTAGTGTATTTCGGTGGAAACGATGGCATGCTTCATGCGGTAAATGGTGGATTTTACCAACGAAGTTCCCACCGTTTCTGCCGTTCGCCAAATTGCGATAATGAAGGGGCCTATCCCGAACTTGGCGCAGAGTTATGGGCCTATGTACCCTATAATGTCCTGCCCCATCTACATTGTCTTGCCGATCCATCGTATGAACATCGTTATTTCGTGGACTTAAAACCCAGGATATTTGATGTCCAGATCTTTGATGACGACGATGTGCATCCAGGTGGATGGGGTACGATCCTGGTAGCAGGAATGCGATTCGGCGGTGAAAAGATGAGACCAGGCGAGTTGGATCTAGATGACGACGGTAACCCCGATTATCCATCGGACCCACGTGAGTTCACCTCATCCTATTTCATCCTTGATATCACTGATCCGGAAAATCCCCCTGTGCTTCTGGGGGAATTCACCAGGCATGCAGGTAGCTCGGAGGTAGACCTAGGGTATACAACCGGGATTCCCACCGTGGTTCCCATGAAGGATTCAAGTGGGAGTACCTCGTGGTATTTGGTGTTTGGCAGTGGACCTACGGATCTAGATGGCTCGAGTTCACAAAATGCAAGGCTTTGTGTTATGCCGTTAAACTGGCTTACGGATGGAAATCGGGGCTTTCGCCTGCCGGATGCCGCTCCCACCGCAGGATCGACCTATCCAGAAGGGGGATGTTTTGAGCTTCCCGATCCAGATTCCTTTGTGGGAGATCCTGTAACCATTGATATGGATCTCAAGGAAAATTACAAGGCCGATGCGGTTTATTTCGGTACTGTAAGCGGTGTCCCAGGGGATTGGGGCGGTAAGATGTATCGCCTGGTGACCAGGAAAGAGGATACGAATGGTGAACAGGTGGTCACCTATCCGGACGAATGGGCCACACTGTTGAGCAGTGATGGCAGCAAGCCAAATCCGGCGGAACTCATAGATGTCGGCAGGCCTGTTACCGCCCCCGCGGCAGTTGGGACCGATGGTTATTATTACTGGGTATTCTTTGGTACCGGGAGGTTCTTTACCCCGTTTAACGGGCAGAATTTTGCAAACAGTGACAAGGAAGATGCCTCTACCCAGTTCTATTACGGCATCAAGGAGCCCATGAACTGTGATGGAACCTTCACCTGGGAGACCGTGGAGAAGACCGGCACACCCAATTCCACACCCGGGGAACAGGGCCTGGTACGGGTTGACCAGATACTGGTGCAGCACAATGTATCTCCATTTTTGGCCTCCCTTTCCTGTAGCGATGGCAGCACCGATTGCCTGCCTGGCGGGGTCAGTAGCTTCCTCGACCTGGTAAATTATATAGATGGTACCAATTGTGATACCGGCAATACCGGTACCGATGGATGGTATAGGCAGTTTCCAAGGGAAAGGGAAAGGAACCTTGGCCAAGCCACACTCTTTGGTGGCCTTTTGACCTTCACCACGTATCAACCCTTTGAGGACCCCTGTATGCCAGAGGGTGTAAGTTATCTCTACGGCCTCTATTACCTTACAGGTACCCCCTGGCACAAGGCGGTTTTCGGAGAATCCAACGAAATCGGAAAGGGTATTGATTCCCAGGGCAACGTAATCAGTACCCTGGGACTTGGCCGTGGACTTGCGTCCACTCCAAACCTGCACACGGGAAGTGAAAAGGGTGCGAAGGCATATGTCCAGACTAGTACCGGTGAAATCGTGGAGATCCAGGCCCCTAATCTTCCCCTGGAGGAAAAACGTACCAACAAAGACAACTGGCATGAACTGCAGGACTAAACATAAATAGATAGGCGAGCGATGCGATGACCGCGTAACGATTCACATACTCAAACAAAGGAGGTTCTTCATGGCTAGGTTACCGTTGACGATTGGTGTTGCGATGTTGTTTACCCTGTTTCTGTCTGCGCCTTCGATTCATGTTGTTGAAAAGGCCGATGCATTCCAGATGGATATGAATCTATCCATATCCCAAGATGTGGATACGGACCAGGCTGGGGTGGCATACGAAGGAAATGATGAGGGGGCCGGCGAGGTCAACCAGGATGAAGGTATGGGGGAGAACGAAGTGGGAGAATACCCTGGTAATAGTGAGATGTATGAATGCAGCCCGGATCACATGGACATGTGTGACGATAATGATACCTGTGCCAATGTAGGTGGTTACTGGTACGATGGTAATTGTTCGAAAACCCGTCCGACGCATTATGGAATGGTCGGCGTTGCCTCACCACTTGAGGTGATGTATCTGATGGATGGAAGCCCTGCCGCAGATCCTAAAGATCACCGTGAACAGGTCGAACCAGGTATGTTGAACGTGGGCTGCAATCTCGATGTACCGGCAGAGGATCAGGGACAGGAGGCCAGGTTACTACTTTATGCCTATAGCCCAGATATGCCCGAGATAGGATTTGTGAATCTATCCGGGCTGTTGTCGATACAGCAAGTTCTATTGTCCAATGAGGTGCAGATAGAATTTGAGGCAGACCTGGGACCATTGGCAGGCTGGACATTCGATATCTATTGTGGATATCAACTTCCAGATGGAACTATTGGGTATAATGCCTACGAGTTGAATATTCAGGACGATTCCCTTTCGTCCCCATAGGCCGGCTCTTCGGTTTCATTGGAGTGGTAAGCAAGGCTCAGGGATTGATGGGAAGGGTATTTCCTTTCCATCAATCCACTGTCAATCCCCTGAAAACCATCCGGTAAGCACCTCGGCTATTTTCAATGCCTGTTTCTTGTTTGAGATGTTGAACTTG
>WFZW01000152.1 GCA_015489365.1 Deltaproteobacteria bacterium
GTTGCAGGGGTATGGCAGTGTACCCATCCCTGGGTGTGGACGATATTGGTAACGCATGCGCCTGTTCCGCCGATGGGGAACTTGTGTGAACCACCCGGGTGCTTTCTTCCCTTGAGATCGTCCACCAGGGCCCTCATCTTTTCCTCGCTGTCCAGGTTGAATTCGATGTTATTCCTGGTGGTCCAGCGGACGGAGCCCTCTCCGTACTTATCTGCAATGTCTGCAATCTCCCTGATGAGATCGGTGGTTATGAGCCTTGGAGAACCACAGCGGACCACATAACATACATCCCCTGTCTCACTGGTATACTTGATGATACCTGGCTCAAGGATCTCATGGCTCTTCCACTTTCCGTAGTTCTTCTTGATTACTGGCGGGAAGAACTGCTCATAGTGTGGTGGCCCGATATCGGTGATACGGTTGGCCATGGGTTTTTTGGGGTCATAGAGTTTCTTTGAGAGTTCTGGATCATATGGTTTGCTGACAATTTCTGATATGTCGTAGCCTGGATTGTCTTCGTACATTAGTTTACCTCCCTTTAAAAATTATGCAGCGTGCCTTGCGCGGAATTCTTTGATATCACGCTCCCAACCGCCAGGAACCTCTTCGGCGCTCCAGAATACGTACGGGTTGGATCTTGGCTCCTTGACCATCTGTGGGATGGGCTTGAGCTCGGCCCTTCTCAGGAATTCCTGTATGCTTTCACGCTGTATCAATTCACCAAAACGCTCCCTGTTCTTGCCTTCTTCCATCCACCAATCCCATATCTTGTCGACGAAGTCCTTGAATTCATCGAAGGGTGGCTCCATGCGGATAAACGGTATAGCCAGTGTGGACATCTGGGCACCCTCAAGGATCGGGGCCTTGGCACCGCACAGGATGGTTGCGCCGGTATCCGTTCCGGGGCGAAGGGCCTCGGGCATTACGTTGATACAATGCATGCAGCGTGTACACTCGCGGTTATCTATCTTCAGCTCGTCACCTTCCATATACATACAGCCGGTCGGGCACAGGTCGATGACCTCCTTTTGGATATCGAATGCGCCCCAGTCACGTCCGCTGTGGGCACCTGCGTTCGGCTTGAGTTCACCGCCCATGTAGGCCTTCACCGCTTCCTGATCTATCCTAATATCATCCCTCCAGGTCCCTATTATAGAGCAGCATGACCTGGCAATTGCAGCCACACAGTCGTTGGGGCAGCCCGATACCTTGAACTTGAACTTGTAGGGGAAGGCAGGCCTATGTAGCTCATCCTGGTATTCCTGGGTGAGGTCGTAACATATCTGCTGGGTGTCGAGGCATGACCATTCGCATCTTGCCTTACCTATGCAGCAAGAAGGGGTACGCAGGTTTGAGCCGGAGCCGCCCAGGTCGCAGGACATCTGGTGTGTCAGGTCGTAGAAGGTCGGTTCCAGCTGGTCTGTAGTTGTTCCGAGAAGTACCATGTCACCGGTGGAGCCATGGAAGTTTGTCATGCCGCTTCCTCTGTAATCCCAGATGTCACAGAGTTTGCGCAAAAAGGCGCTGGTGTAGAACTTGCTAGCAGGCTGGTTGACACGCATGGTGTGGAAATGTGCAATGGATGGGAACTGTTCCGGCGTGTCCGAGTAACGGCCGATAACGCCTCCCCCGTATCCAAAGACGCCCACGATTCCACCATGTTTCCAGTGGGTTTCCTTATGCTTGAAGGATAGTTCAAGCTGCCCCAAAAGATCCAGGCAGGCCTGTTTGCCTGATAGGCCTTTCTGTTCAATGTCATCCACGAAGCTTGGCCATGGCCCTGATTTCAGGTCATCGACCATAGGAGTGTCATGTTTTTTGACATCTGCCATTTAATTTTCCCTCCTTGATGGTGTATTTTTTTTTAGTATAGTGAACGCAGGAAACAGTGATCGGTATCCCCGGGTAAATAGTTGAATGTATCAAACCACCCGCTAAATGAATCTTCATTCGGAAAATTTATAAATATCTATCCCAGGTGAAAACTTTTATAATATTGAAAGGCTTTTCTTGTCAACCCTAAAACAGGAATCGATAGGCCTGAATCCGGCTACTGACGTTTTAAAAGTCACTATTCTAAAAGGTGTAAAGGATTTAGAGGGATTTTCGTTTCGCTTTCCAGCCCTTATTATCGAAGGAGTCTGAATTCAAATTCATCTTCCCCCCCATGCCTTTGTCAAATGTTGTCAAAAGAGGTTGAATGCCTTGCAGTCCGTCGAAAGATCATCTGTTTTATAGATCTAAGACGCTCAAGGTCTTCACGTAGCCCTTTGTAGGCATTTAACAACGGGAAGGATTTCCTGCCTTGGAAGAAAGGAATGCACGGTAACCATGAAATATTGTGATCTCCACTGCCATACAACTGCATCCGATGGATCGGATACCCCTGCAGAACTCGTAAAATTGGCAAGGGATGCCGGCCTGGCCGCCATTGCTGTCACTGATCACGATACCCTGGAGGGTGTGAAAGAGGCAATTGCAGTAGGTAAGGAGCTTGGCATAGAGGTGATACCCGGGGTGGAATTGAGTGTGCAGTTCCACGTGGGTAACATGCATATGCTGGGATATCTAATAGACCTTGATTGCAAGGAACTCCAAAAGGTCCTTGCAAGGGTACAGAAGGCAAGGGCGGATCGGAACCCAGTGATACTTAAGCGATTACAAGGCCTAGGCCTTCCTGTCACCATGGCAGAGCTCGAGGCTGTTGCCCATGGTGGTCAGATCGGACGCCCTCACATAGCTAGGTTGCTTACGGAAAAGGGATACGTCAAATCGGTCAGCCAGGCCTTTGAGCTGTATCTCAAGAAGGGGGCACCTGCCTATGCGCCCAAGTCCATATTGACTCCGGAGCAGGCCATAGGGGCTATACACCGTTGTGGCGGTGTGGCCGTGCTTGCCCATCCATTTTCCTTAGGGCTTTCCCGGCCTGATGATCTTGATGGGGTAATAGCGGATCTGGTGCATAAGGGACTTGACGGCATCGAGTGTTATTATAGTGAGCATAGCAAGGAATTTACCGACACATGCCTTGCTATTGCCAAAAAATATGGTCTGATTGTAACCGGTGGCAGTGACTATCATGGGAAGGCAAAACCATATATAAAGTTAGGCAGGGGTAAGGGAGGATTGAGGGTGCCATATTCCTGCGTGGAAGCTATCAAGGGGAGGGCAGGCAAGGTTTTAACATGAGGTCCTTGTTGTCGTTTCTCTTTCTGTTTTTGTTGGGGGTTCATTGTCCGTGTCTAGCCGGTAGCACCGAACAACATACAGGTCCGGACTACGGCGATGCCATCCTGGTTGGTTCGATAGGGGATGCATCGAACCTCATCCCCATGCTTTCCTCCGATGCCACATCCCATGAGATAGCCGACCTGATCATAGATGGTCTGGTAAAGTACGACAAGGATCTCAACCTGGTGGGGGATCTGGCAGAGTCCTGGGATATTGCCGATGGTGGCAAAGAGATCACCTTCCATCTGCGCAGGGATGTAAAGTGGGAAGACGGCGTTCCATTTACTGCACAGGATGTGCTCTTTGGCTTTAATACCATCATATCTCCCAAGACACCTACGGCCTATGCGGGAGATTTCCTGGAGGTTAAGAGCGCCCAGGTCATCGACCCCTACACGTTTCGTGTCATCTATAAACGCCCTTTTGCACCGGCACTTAGCTCCTGGGGAAATATCGTCGTATTGCCAAAGCACCTGCTTGCTGGCAAGGATATCACAAAGAGTCCCTTGTGCCGCAGGCCGGTTGGACTCGGCCCTTTCAAGCTTTCAAGCTGGAAGACCCAGGAACGCATAGTCCTTGCTGCAAATCCAGATTATTTCGATGGTCGTCCCTACCTCGACCGCTATATCATGCGTATAATCCCTGATCCTGCTACCATGTTCCTGGAGCTGAAATCTGGAGGTCTTGACTGGATGGGCCTTTCCCCCATTCAATACGACCGCCAGACCAATACGCCCTTCTTCAAAAAGAATTTTCGAAAGTATCATTATCTCTCCTTTTCCTATACCTATCTTGGTTATAATCTGCGCTGTCCACTCTTTAAGGACAAACGGGTAAGGCAGGCCATTTCCTATGCCATAGACAAGGAGGAGATTATCCGGGGGGTGCTTCTGGGCTATGGTGTCGTGGCAACCGGTCCGTATAAGCCGGATGCCTGGTTCTATGATCCCAACGTGAGGCGTTATCCCTACGATCCCAAACGCGCCAGGGCCCTGTTGGAAGAGGCTGGATGGAGGGATAGTGATGGGGACGGCTGGCTGGACAAGGATGGCAGGCCATTTTCCTTTACTGTCTTGACAAACCAGGGGAATTCCTTGAGGGACAAGACTGCCCAGATAATCCAGTACAGGTTGAAGAAAATAGGTATCAAGATGAAGATTCGTACCCTTGAATGGACGGCCTTCATCAACGATTTTATAGACAAACGCAGATTCGAAGCGGTGATCCTTGGCTGGACCCTGGGTCAGGACCCGGATATCTACGACATATGGCATTCATCGAAAACAGGCCCCAAGCAACTGAACTTCATTGGATACAAGAATCCAGAGGTGGATCGGCTCCTGGTGGAAGGGCGAAGGACCTTTGATAGGCAGAGGCGAAAGAGGATATATTGGCGCATACAGGAAATCCTAGCCGAGGATCAGCCCTATACCTTTCTCTATGTCCCCATGGCCCTGCCCATCATAAGCAGCAGGTTTCACGGGATAAAGCCGGCCCCGGCCGGTATCTCCTATAACCTCATACGCTGGTGGGTGCCCAAGCATGAACAAAAGTATATAATGCCGTGATATGGCCCTGTTGCTCTACTTGATCAAAAGATTTGCGGTATTGATCCCCACATTCCTGGGAATAACCCTTATATCCTTTTTCGTGATGCACCTGGCCCCTGGTGAACCCATGAGCCTTCAGGCCGATTTCAATCCAAAGATGACGCCAGAGATGAGGCAAAGGCTAAGGGCACAGTACGGATTGGATAAGCCACTCTACGTGCAGTATGCTAGATGGCTAAAGGGCCTCCTAGTCCTTGACTTGGGTAGATCGTTTGCCCCTGATAGGCGGCCTGTCTGGCAGAAGATAAAGGAAAGGCTTCCTGTCACCCTGTTGATAAATGGCCTGTCCCTGATCCTGATCATCGTGATTGCAATACCCCTTGGTGTCAAGGCCGCTGTTGAGCAAAACAGCCTGTTTGATCAAGCCACTACGGTTTTGGTCTTTTTGGGCTATGCTGCCCCTGCCTTCTGGATAGCCTTGCTCTTGATGTTATTTTTCGGGATCTATCTGGGATGGCTTCCGATATCGGGTCTTCACAGCCTCATGGGATATGGACAGATGGCTTGGTGGCAAAAGACCCTGGATTGGTCCAAGCACCTTTTGCTCCCGGTATTAGTTTCCAGCATAGGCGGGCTTGCAGGTCTTTCAAGGTACACGCGTTCATCCATGCTCGAGGTCCTGCGCCAGGATTACATCACCACGGCCAGGGCCAAGGGGCTACCCGAGAGGGTTGTAGTCTACCGCCATGCCCTGCGAAATGCCCTGCTTCCGCTCATAACCATACTGGGGCTTTCCATCCCAGGGCTGATCGGGGGAAGTGTCATATTTGAATCCATCTTCGCCATCCCTGGTGTCGGTCAATTGATGTGGTCCAGTGTGATGGCCCGGGATTATCCGGTCCTCATGGGAAATCTGGTGATTGTCTCTATCCTGACCCTTCTGGGCAACCTCCTGGCAGATATAGGGTATGCATTGGCCGATCCCAGAATAAGGACTGGCATACAATCGGGGGATTGACGAAGGGTATGAATCCCTTGGCATTGGGTAAAAGGGGCGGTAAGGTCCTTGGCAGATATCGCTGGCTGGCCGGCTTTGCTGCAAACCCGTTGGCCATGGCAGGGGCCATAGTAGTGGGTGGATTATGTCTGGTAGCCCTCCTGGCCCCGTGGTTGGCCCCCTATGATCCCCAGGCGATAGATACATGGCATATACTCGAGGCCCCCTCCTCTGCGCATCTTCTGGGGACCGATTCCCTGGGCAGGGATTGCCTGTCGCGGTTGATCTATGGTTCCAGGATATCCCTGCTGGTAGGCGTGGTGTCTGTTGGCATTGCCACCTCTATCGGCACCGTACTGGGTGCCCTGGCTGGCTTTTATGGCAGATGGGTGGATACCTTGATCATGAGGCTGGTTGATATCATGCTATGTTTTCCTACGATCTTTTTGATCATGGCGGTTATAGCCTTCCTTCAGCCATCCATCTGGAATATCATGGCGGTCATAGGACTTACTGGATGGATGGGGGTAGCAAGACTGGTAAGGGCGGAGTTCTTAAGCCTCCGCCAGAGGGATTTCGTGCTTGCTGCTAGGATATCAGGTGCATCCAGCCTGAGGATTGCCTTTCACCACATCCTACCCAACGCCATCGCGCCAATCCTGGTGGCCGCGACCTTGGGGGTTGGTGGGGCGATACTTACGGAAAGTGCCTTGAGTTTCCTGGGCATAGGTGTTCAACCCCCTACCCCAAGCTGGGGTAACATGCTGACAGAGGGCAAGGACAACCTTGAGATAGCATGGTGGCTGTCGGTCTTCCCCGGTCTTGCAATTCTAATAACGGTGTTGGGCTATAACCTGCTGGGTGAGGGACTTAGGGATGCGCTGGACCCAAGGAGCAGGCAGGGATAGGTCGTCTGCGGGATCAAGTGGGCTCCTGGCCCTTGGCCGGTTTGTGTGTGGCCCTTTTTTTCCCTATGAGCCATACCAACAGGATACTCAGTTCATAGAGTAAAAGGAGTGGGCCGGCCAGCAATACCTGGTTTATTACATCCGGCGTAGGTGTAATTATCGCTGCGGCAACAAATATGATGAGTATGGCATACTTCCGGTTTTTTCTAAGCATTTCGGCATCGAGGATCCCGATAAGGCCAAGAAATACCATGAGGATCGGCAACTCAAAGGCAAGGCCGAATCCCAAGAGGAGCTTGATCGTAAGAGAGAAATATTCACTCATGCTGGGAAGCAGTTTCAACCCCTTGCCGGTGTAGCTTGCAAGGAACCGAAATGCAGCTGGAAATACCACCATGTATCCGAATATCCCTCCGCCAACGAAGAATACAGAGGATGCCACCACAAAGGGCAGGGCCCATCTTTTTTCGTGTTCATAGAGACCAGGGGCAACAAAGGCCCATATTTCGTACAGGATTACCGGGCTTGCCAGGAAGACACCACAGGTAAGGGCAAGCTTCAGGTAGGTAAAAAATGCCTCTGGATAGGAGGAAAAGATGATGGTAGTGCCACGGGGAAGTATTGCCCGAAGGGGCTGGGACAGGAAAGAGAAGATGGGTTCTATGAACGCATATGAAATGGCAGAGGCAATTCCAACCGCCACTATACTGATTATGAGCCGGTTGCGAAGTTCCCTCAGGTGTTCGCTGAGACTAATTTCAGAGGGGGCAGGGTTAGTAGTCATAATACCATTTCTGGCTGTTTATTACCTCTGCCCCTGACTCGGTTATCAAGACCATGTTTTCCAGCCTCACTCCTCCCAATTCCGGCAGGTATATGCCCGGCTCTACCGTGACCACGTTGCCCGGTTTGAGCCTTTTCCTGGCCCTTGGAGAAAGGGTTGGTGCCTCGTGTACCGCAAGTCCCACGCCATGGCCCAGGCCATGTACAAATTCTGCCCCGTAGCCAGCAGCCTTTATAGTCTTTCTTGCCACCTGGTCTGCTTCCCTGCCCGTCATGCCTGCCTTGAGCGCCCTTTGGGCCCTGGCCTGGGCCCTTTTTACCACCGAGTAGATCTCCTTGAAGGGTTCCATTGGGGTGCCCAGAAAGATCGTGCGCGTCATGTCAGAGCAATAGCCAGAGACCCTTGCCCCCATGTCAACGATGATGGGTTCACCCTCCTTGATCCTCCTGTCGGTTGGCACAGCATGGGGGAGTGCGGCATTTGGGCCAGATGCCACGATGGGTGGAAATGAAGGTCCGTCCGATCTTTCCCAGAGGCCTTCGAGTATTTGTAGCGCGACCTGTTTTTCCGTCATGCCCGCCTCTATGCCCCGCCATATCCCATCAAATATGTCCTCGGCCGCCTGTATGGCCTTTTTTATGAGCGTATATTCTGAAGGGGCCTTACAGGCACGAATCCTTTCTATCCTGCCATCCAATGCCAGGAATTCCGTATTTGGTAGGGCCTTTTCAAGCTCATGGAATCTTTGACATGTAATAAAGCTGGCCTCATAGCCGATCCGCTTCAGGGATATCTGTCTTGACAAGCTTTTCAATATGTTGGGTAAACCCTTTTTATATACCTTGACCGCCCAGCCAGGGGCCTCCATCTGGGCGCTGCCAATGTAACGGCCATCGGTCAGTACCATGTGCTCCTGCAGGGTGATGAGAAGCGCTCCAGCCGATTCGTTCAAGCCCGGATCTTCGGCGGAAAATCCGCTGATGTAGAGCCTGTTTTCAGGGCACGTGACGAGGAAGGCATCAAGGCCCCTTGTCCTTATTATGGCCCTTATCCGGTTGAGTAGTCTTGTTCGGAAGCTATCAATCATATCGATTCCACAATTTTCTTGCATTACGCTACGGTGTTGTGTAGCACTTTATCTGATGACTCAGGCAAGATTAAACCAATATCATTTTTAATTCAAAGACATGAGCGATAAAAGACGGATTCCCATAGAAGAACGCGTGATCTTTGCCCTGGATGTGCCCACAGCCGATGAGGCAAAGGAATGGGTCGAAAGGCTCGGGCCAGAAGTGGGGTTTTTCAAAGTGGGGTTGCAATTGTTTCTCGGCGCAGGCTTTTCCATTGTCGATTGGATCGTAGAGAGGGGATACAAGGTAATGCTCGACCTGAAGTTCTTTGACGTACCTAAGACGGTGGAACTTGCCGTAAGGCAGCTTCATGGCCACGGCATAACCTATGCGACGGTACACGGAAACGCCCCGATACTTGAGGCAGCCTGCCGTGCCAAGGGGGATATAAAGATCCTGGCGGTTACGGTACTGACTAGCTTTGGTGAAGAAGACCTGCGCCAGATGGGTCTTTCTGGAACGATCGAGGATCTTGTATGCATAAGGGCGCAAAGGGCTCTGGAATTGGGATGCGACGGGGTGGTGTCATCTCCGCTAGAGGCCTCGATGCTCAGGGACCGATTTGGAAAGAAGTTTTTCGTGGTTACGCCTGGCATACGCCCGGGAAAAAACCGCGAGGTGGAGCAGGACGACCAGGTGAGGATAGCCACAGCAAGGGAGGCCATAGAAAGTGGGGCCGACCATGTTGTTGTTGGGCGTCCGATCAAGACTGCAGCCAATCCCCTGGCTGTAGTCAGGTCTATAAGGGCAGAGATTGTACAGGGAAATAAGGGGACCTAAGAGAAACTTCAGTCCCTGTACAAGGAGCAGCCTTCATCCCCAGGGAAGGACCACGGGCTTGTTACCATCCATTTTTAGCCGATCACTTGGCTAGTCGTTAAAGGCCACCTCTACGGTAAAGTCCCCGGCAGGGGTTTCAAATGGTACAGCCAGGCAAGGCCCTGTGTGTATGTGAGTGATGGAGTGATTCTTTCCTGCGACAACGGTAGGGGTTCCGGCCTGCAGGGTAATGTTTTCTGCCTCCAGGCGCCTTCTGGCATCACCACATATCATGTTGGTCATTTCACCCACGGCGTCCTTTACATCTTCCGTGATCTCCTCCGTAGGCATCCCGAAGAGATTGGTAACTATGGCACAGATGCATTCCCTGGAAAAGGAAATAGACATGGAACCCTTGGCCTCTCCTGTGATTCCGATGATTCCTGATACATCTCCCCTGGCAATGGTCTCCTTTTTCAGGTAGGGCCTGCCAGGCTTTGCCTCTATCATGGCCATGGTTTTGAGGACATTTATGGCAGAGGCCAAAAAGGGATTTATCATTTTTACGTCCACTGGTCTGGCTCCTCTTGATCTTTTTGGGATAGAACGATTTTTTAAGACCGCTGGGCCTGGTTTGCTGGTGAAAGGGTCCTCAGGGCGGGTATATTTTAATTGTCCACATCCCCCGGCCTTTGCTGGGCCTTAGCGCGATTCAGGTTCTCATGTCTGCACCAAGCGATGCTACTGACAATCCTGGAAAAGACTGTCGCAGGCCAGGGGATGTGGACGGTTACGATTTTTTCGTCCCGTTGCCTGGTTCGGTACCTTATTTATGCATCCAGGTTCATTTTAGATTATCGGCAAGAAGCCTTTATCCTTTAATCAGTGGAGGTGTTTCCCGTTGGCTCCTCTTTAAGGCAGGGCGTGTTCTGGACGCATCACATGGCGCAAGTTTTTTTCCGTGAAAATACAGAGTCTATGGGCTGTATCTTCATGTATTTGGGGTACGGCACCAAGGTACGGGCCGCATGGAGGTTTAGAAGGCCTGTGTAATATCTTAATGTTGCGCTCAATCCTTCAATAGCTTGGCTATGGTCTCCCTGGTAATGTGGGCAATTTCATCCCTGGAAAGGGTTTTTCCCGTATCCATCCGTATGGGTTGGCCGATACTAACGTGTACAATTCCTGGCCGGGCGGTGAATCCTCCCTTGGGCAGGATTTCGTATGTGCCCTTGATGGCTATCGGTATCACCGGGTGTTTCGATTTTATCGCCAACGCAAAGGCCCCTGCCTTGAAAGAACCGAGTGACCCGTCAAGGCTCCTGGTCCCTTCGGGGAATATTACGATAGAGGCCCCTTTTTTGAGTTCACGTGCAGCGGCATGAAGGCTTCTCACTGCGGCTTTGCCACCAGAACGGTCGATAGGGATATAGCCCGCGGATTTCATGGCCATGCCCAGGACGGGTATCTTGAAGAGTTCTTTTTTAACCAGGAATCGAAAGGTTACGGGTAGCACCTTGTACAGAACCGGGATATCTACCTGGCTTGCATGATTACATGCGAATATGACAGGCTCGTTCATGGGTATGTTCTCCGTACCCGTGACGTTAACCTTGATTCCACAGGTGGCAAGCAGGATGTTCGCCCACAACCTCCCAAACCTGTGGGCATTTTTCCTGGCCTTGGTGATGTAGTAAGCAGTGGCCGCAACAGGGGTAAGCGCCAGAAACGGTATGGTCAAAACAAAGGGGAATATGACCGGTGTGATGATTCTACGTAAAATAGATGGACTATTCATGGGATGATTGCCGTTAATAAACTAGGAAATTAAAGGATTGCCAATGGTATAGACTGATGCAGGTTATACGTGAAATATGAAGTTGAACCTCCCATCATCTTAGCCTGAAGGGCCTTACATGAAGCCTCCTGATGATTATGTGCCCTGACAGATCGAAGACCCTTTGGGCATTGTCGATTATCACCGAATCCGCACTGGCCTTTATGCCGTTTAGCCTGGCCATGGATCTTTCGACCCCCTTTACGGTTATACATGTGCCTGAGAGCCCGGAAAGTTTCATCCATTTTCGTATCCTAACTGCAAGATCCCCACTGCGTGACATGGGCTTGTCAAGTAACACGATAGTTTTCTTTGGGGGATAATCCAGCAGCATATCTTCGATAAGTCTCCATGCGCTCTTCGTCCTTTCCGTCTGTCTGAATCCCCTGAAGACACGGCTGGCATCCCTTACAAAACCATCATCAGCCTTAAATATAGGGAGCCCTTTCATGGCGCTTTCAAGGGTTATCAAACAATTATATCCGTCTATGATCAACCTGGCACTAGTAAGCTCAGCAGGGTGGACGCATTTCTTCTTGTGTCTTAGTGCAACAGCCTTGGTGAAGACCCCGCGAAATATCACATCCCGTTCTATCAACCTCAATTGGTAGTGATTGCCAATGAATGTAACAGCCGATTCCTTTGGATAGCCCCTACCTAGCAGGAACCTCAGGTCCTTGGCTGCCTCAAGGGTGAGTGATCTTCTTATGGAGTGAATGCGCATGGAAGCTTGCTAGTTGGCACAATGGTCTTTATTTTAACGGTATGAAGATATTGATATACCCCCATAAAATACTACAACAAGAAGCCGCTGCCGTCACAAACATAGACGGTAATCTTCAGAAATTGATAGACAGGATGATAGAGACCATGTACAAGGCCAAGGGCATAGGGCTTGCTGCCAATCAGGTTGGAGAACTGCGACAAGTCATGGTCATGGACGTTACGCCTTCTGAAGAGGGATCAAATCCCATAGTGTTGATAAATCCTACTATAAGTCATGCCGAGGGGTCAGAGGTCACGGAAGAGGGTTGTCTCAGCGTGCCGGATTATTCTGCCAAGGTCAAGCGGGCGGCCCTGATTCAGGTAACAGGATTCGACAGGGATGGCAAGGAGCTTTCATTCGAGGCAGAAGGTATCCTGGCACGTTGCATCCAGCATGAACTTGATCACTTGAAGGGTATATGCTTTGTGGACCGCTTGAGTCCCTTGAAGAAGGCAATGTTCAGGAAGAAGTGGGCAAAGATACGCCCTGGCAGGAAATAGAACGTATCATGACAAGGCGCTTGGAACCGACTTGTGGGCCATAAGGGGGGCTAAGTAAGGATATGGAATGTGATAGGCCGTTTAGGATAGTGTTCATGGGTACGCCAGAATTTGCTGTGCCTGCTCTCAATGCCCTCCTCAAGGGACCCGACCAGGTGGTATCTGTAGTGAGTCAACCGGACAGGCCACGGGGAAGGGGCAGAAAATTGCTTCCCACCCCGGTCAAATCGGTGGCGGAGGCGGCGGATATCCCGGTGCTTCAACCTGAAAGCGTCAAGAAGCCAGAGTTCCTGGACGTTGTCCGGGGATTGGAGCCGGATCTATTGGTGGTTGCTGCCTTTGGACAGATACTGCCAGGGGCCCTTTTGGCTATACCACGTATAATGCCAATAAATATACATGGTTCACTACTGCCACGTTATCGCGGGGCCGCACCCATACAATGGGCCCTAATGGAGGGTGAGGCGGAAACAGGCATCACCATAATGAGGATGGATGAAGGTATGGACACCGGCCCGATGTTGCTCAAGGGTTCTATAGAAATCGGGCCTGAAGAGACCTTTGGTCATCTCTACAGGCGGATGGCTAGCCTGGGGGGAAGATTAATCATTGAGGCCCTTGAGCAATTGCATGCCGGGACATTAAAGGAGATTCCCCAACCTGAAACGGGCGTGACATACGCCCCGCCCATCAAGAAGGAGATGGCCAGGATCGACTGGGGCCTTACGGCACGAAAACTTCATTGTCTTATAAGGGCCTTTGACCCGCTTCCTGGCGCCTTCACCTTTTGGGGCGACATGCGTCTGAGGATCTATCGGCCTACGGTGATGGAGACCGTTGAGGTGGGTAACGCTCTGCCCGGCACTGTCATCGACGTCTCCGAGTCATCCGTTGTAGTGGCCACAGGGCAGGGGGCCTTGGGCATTGGGGAGCTGCAGGCACCTGGCAAAAGGCGCCTGTCATGTGCCGAATTTCTCAGAGGCAGGCCCATCAAGACCGGTGAACAGTTTGCCTGAGTCTTTTCATATCAGGGTATATCGGGGTACACGTGTCTCTGCCAGGGATCTTGCGGCATCGCTTCTCTTGTCCTGGGAGACCCTGGGACCGAGACAAAGAGGACCGTTATCCAAGATGGCAGAGGACACCCTGTCCAGGGTCGCCAGGCTGGGTAGACAGGACAGGGCCTTGTTCAGGCAGATCCTGTTTGGTGTGGTTCGGTGGCGGTCCCTATTGGATTGGCATATAGAACGTCTTTTGAAATCTCCAGGCAAGGTCCATCCCCTCCTAAGGACCTACCTGCGGGTAGGTGCATTCCAGATCCTCTTTCTTGACAGGGTCCCCCCATCGGC
Organism: Deltaproteobacteria bacterium; assembly: GCA_015489365.1. GTDB lineage: Bacteria > Desulfobacterota > Dissulfuribacteria > Dissulfuribacterales > QOAL01 > S143-34. The sequence continues at coordinate 13,812 of WFZW01000152.1, forward strand.
CGCGGTCAACGAGGCAGTTGCCGGGATTGAAAGGAGTGGCGCCAGTTGGGCCAAGGGCGTGTTGAACGCGGTCCTTAGAAGGCTCGCAAGGAGACGTGAAGGCATGGGGCTATCCAGGGCCAGGGACTTGGATGGATACCTATTTAAGGATCCTGTTGAGCGATTGGCCATTGAGACCTCGCATCCCTACTGGATGGTGAAACGATGGGTGGAACGCTATGGCCCTGGAAGGGCCGAGACCTTGTGCCATGAAAATAATAGTCCTGCACCCCTCACCATTAGGGTCAACGTGGCCATAACAGACGTAGATAGCGTGAAGAATCTATTCGAGTCCGCTGGCATCGAAGCCATTCCATGTAGGTATTCTCCGGTGGGTATGGGCGTATCTGCCTTCAAGGGCACCCCAACCCAGTTACCGGGTTTTGACAAGGGGTGGTTCCAGGTACAGGACGAAGGTGCACAGCTTGTGTCAATGTGCCTTGGCCCTAAGCCTGATGAGAGAATCCTAGATGCCTGTGCTGGAGTTGGGGGGAAGACCACCCACGTGGCCGAATTGCTCAGATGCCAGGCAATTATTCATGCAACCGATAAGGATACGTCACGTCTTGAAATGCTGAGGGAAAATGCAAAGAGGCTGGGCCTTGGCTGTATAACCATACTTAGGTTGCCTGCATTCAAGAAGAGAAGTAAGGGGCTAAGTGGGTACTACGACCGTGTGCTCCTGGATGCTCCCTGTTCCGGCATGGGGATAATACGCAGGCATCCTGACATAAAATGGAATCGCAGCCAGGGATCATTGAAGGAGGCAAAGAAAAGGCAACTGGCACTTCTAAATGACCTCAAAGACTTAGTAAGGCCAGGCGGGCACCTGCTTTACGCCACCTGTAGTCTTGAGCCTGAGGAGACAACAGAGGTGTTGGATGCATTTCTTCGAAGGAATCCAGGCTGGAAAAGGGGTGAACTGTCCGCAATGCTGCCTATTCCTGCCCGGATATTGACAGATAATTACGGTAATTTCAGTTCTTGGCCAACCGTATCGGGCCCGGATGGATTCTTTGCATCGATGCTGGAAAGATGCCGGTAGTATCCCATGGCAACCATTTTATGTTATTTCATATTATTGGGCTGGGCATCAGTCCTCCTTACCAGGTTTTAAGGGGCTTGTTTAGTGCAAATGCCGCAGAGCGATTTTAACCGCGCTGAAATCCTTCAAAAGCCCGCTGCCAAACTGGGAATGTGAGCATCATTCCCCGTGGGTCGGTTTTAGGAGTTTTGGGATGCCTTTGCTGCATCAAAGGCCCGTTTGAAGCCTTTCCGTGATCGTCCAATAACCTCTTCATCCACGCAGAAGGCAAGCCTAAAGTGCCCCGGCATCCCAAAGCCTGAGCCTGGCACCGCCAGGATCAGTTCCTCCAGCAGCAGCCTTACAAACTGGGTATCGTCAGGGATCGGTGTCCTCGGAAAGAAATAGAAGGCCCCCTGGGGCATGATAAAATCATACCCGGCATCCCTTAGGATTTCCGCGAATTGATCCCGTCTTCTCTGGTATGTGCCTGTATCCACGCATGCATCCAGCGACATGGAAATTACCCGCTGCATCAATGCCGGTGCATTCACGTAGCCCAATATACGATTCGCCAAGGTCAAGGCACCTATCATGGCCTCCCTGGAGGAGATGTCCGGATGCACTGCTACGTAGCCGATCCGTTCCCCTGGTATGGACAGGTCCTTGGAGAAGGAGGTGGTAATCAGGCTGTCGCGATAATGTTTCAAGATAGGAGGAACCTCCAGATCGTCGAATACGAGTCGCCTGTAAGGTTCATCAGAGACAAGAAAGATCGGATGGCCTATTGTCTTCGATGCCCTGGCAAGCAGGTCTGAAAGTGCCTTTATTTCGTCATTCGAGTATATTTTCCCAGATGGATTGTTAGGGGAATTAATGAGTACTGCCTTGGTAGAAGGGTTGATCGCTCCATCTATTTTATCCATGTTTAGGGAAAAGTCGCGGTTTGATTCGACCGGGACGAGTTTGCCGCCATGATTGTCTAC
>WFZW01000153.1 GCA_015489365.1 Deltaproteobacteria bacterium
ATCTCAAGGCCCACAAATGGTTTCTTGGTAAGCCCTACGCCGTGTTCCCCTGATATCGTTCCTCCAAGTCTCACCGTTGTCTCCATAATATCGGCTACTGCCCTGTCTGCCCCTCTTTTTTGCGGTCCTTCCTCATTAAATAATATATTTACGTGTAGATTTCCATCGCCAGCATGTCCAAAACTCAATATCGTAACATCATTTCTGGCAGCAATCTCCCTTAGCTCCCTTAGGATATCAGGCATCTTACCCCTAGGTACGCAGATATCCTCACTGATTTTTCCATCAAAACCTAACCTTTTCATGGCAGGGGAGAGCGATCTTCTTACCTGCCAGAAGGCATCGGCCTCCTCCTTGCTTCCCGCTTTGCGTATCAATAGGGCACCTGCCTCCTTGCAGCAAGCACGTACCGTATCCATTTGCCTGGGAATGGATTCCCTGAAACCATCCACCTCTACCAGGAGCATTGACCTAGCTAACCCTTGTACATCCAGCGGGATCTTGTCCCGTATGCATTGGAGGCTCAGGGAATCCATGAATTCGGCTGCCCTGGGAAGCAGACCAGCCTGGAAAAATGATGTGACCGCATGTAGAGCAGAGACCTCGTCACTGAAAAGGCAAAGGCATGTGCCCACCTCTTCGGGTAATGGTATGAGCCTTAGTGTAATCTCGGTAACTATGCCTAGGGTTCCTTCAGAGCCGACCATCAACCTGGTCAGATCATATCCCACTACCCCCTTGGCGGTTGCGGTTCCGGTACGAATGATCCTTCCAGTTGGTAGCACTACCTCAAGGGCCCTTACGTAATCCCTAGTAACGCCATACTTGACCGCCCTGGCACCACCTGCCCCGGTGTTCACGTTACCACCTATCGTGCAAAAGTTTAGACTTGCAGGGGCCGGAGGGTAGAATAGGCCCTTTTCCTCTGCCATGGCCTGAATTTTACCGGTAATGGCCCCTGGTTCGACAACCATGTTCAATTCACATCGGTCAATGGCCTTTATTCTGTCCATCTTGGAAAGGCAGACCACAATGCCCCCCTCGCCAGGCACAGAGGCACCTGTGGTCCCAGTACCCGCTCCCCTGGGATAGACCGGTACCTTTTCCCTGTTGGCAACAATCAACAGGGCAGACACCTCCTTGGCGGTACGGGGAAACACAACGGCATCGGGCCTGATACTGAGACCGCTGGCATCGTAGGAATAACATGTCAGGTCAGCAGGATCGATCGAAAGGTGGTCTGTACCCACTATCTTTGCAATCCTTTTTATGAGAGAGCGTTTCACGGACAGGTTAGTTGGCAGGAAATCTTTTGTCCTGTGCGAGGCATTCTACCGGTTTAAGCCCATGGATATGGATGGGTGTCTTTTGTCATTGCGTGTCCTTGTGGCTCCTTGGCTGAAAAATCCAGTTGGCAAAATAGAACCTTGGATCGGTACACATGGGTATTGTATGTCCTTATCGGGTATTTTCGCTTTCTATTTCATCCAGCGTCCCTTTTCAAGCATATCTATAAGATAGTCCAACTGGTGCCGCATTTTACTTGTACTTTCAAGTTCCTTCTTTATCCTCTTTACCGAGTGCAGGACTGTGGCATGATCCCGGTTGAACTCCCTGCCTATGGCCTCAAGGGACGCCTCGGTAAAGCGTCTGGAAAGAAACATGGCGATCTGGCGTGGCCTTGCTATGGAGCGCTTCCTGGATTTCGAGCGTATCTCATCTACGGTCAATTTAAAGTGCTTGCAGACGAGTTTTTTGATAGCCTCCAGGGTGATAGGGGCAGGTTCACCTACGATGTCGCCAAGTACCTCTTTGGCAAGATCCATATCAATGGGTCTTTTAAGGATAGAGGATTTTGCTATAAGACCTATCACCGCCCCCTCAATACGACGAATATCTCCCTTGAGGTTACGGGCAAGAAAATCTACCATGTCTGGCTCGAGCATGATGCCCTGGCTTTTTGCCTTTCTTGCCACTATCTTTTGACGGGTCCGGTAATCTGGTGGATTGATGGAGGTTATCAGGCCACAACTTAACCTGGATCTCAACGAATCGTTTAGTTTCGAAATCTGTCTTGGCAGCTTGTTACCTGTAAATACCACCGTCTTACCGGTATCCAGTATGGGATCAAGGGCGAGTGCCAGTTCGATTTGGGTCCTTTCTCTGCCCGACAGGCTGTGTACCTGCTCAAGAAGTAGTACGTCACACTCCTGCCGATAACGGCGTTTAAAGCTCTCCATCTCACCGTTTTTAATGGCCTTTACCACCTGGTTCGTAAATTCATTGGCAGTAAGATAGCATAGACGTACATTGGGTTCCCTTTCCAGGAATCTCTGTCCCAGTGCCTGTACTAGGTGACTCTTGCCCAGGCCCGAATCTGCATGGAGATAAATTATGTTGCTGTGGCTTTCAGCTCCCTCGGCAGTGGCGAGACAGGCTGAATATGCATATTCGTTAGAGCTTCCTACCACGAACTCGCTAAATGTGAAGCGATGGCAAAACCTTGGCCTAGGGAGCTCGGTTGGGGAAAATTTAGGAAGGTGTAGCTGGGCACATGCCGCCGCCTTTTCCCTTTCCACAGGTACGAGTTTTATGTCCATTGTTCTGCCGGATTGGGCTAGATGATCCCTGAGGAGGGGTAGATAGTTTTCCTGTACCCAAGAGGCGAAGAATTGATTGGGACAGGAGACGACAATGGTATTTCCCTGGGTGTCAAGATATCTCAGTGGTTCAATCCAGACCTTGTAACTACTTTCAGATACCTTGTCCTTGAAAATTTCCTTGGATTTTTCCCAAACTTCCTTCATATCCCTGTGACCTTTTAATCTTATATATCAAGTAATAGATCCCTTCTAGCCGAAAGGCACCTTGCCCCCGAACAAGGTGTCTCCTGCTTCAAGGGGTCCTTAAAGGAAGACCACCTGAAAATGTGTCTTATTCGTTATGTTGTTTTGTGCCGGAAGCTGATCATGCCTGATGCCAGGTATGGTGGCCAACTTGTATCCTTTTTGAAGACGGAATCCCCCAGCTGCTCCCCTCAGTCGGCCTAGTGTGCTAAGTATTCGGGAACGCTCCCAAACATCATAGGCCCCTTATAAAATATCTGTTTCATTCCTGTCAAAATCCATCAAAGTTGATTAGGCAATCCTTGCAGAGAAGTTTTCAACAATGGTTTATCTCACGGATTTTTCGTGTTTTTTAGGGAAAATAAATATAACCTTTGGAGAATTATGGATTTTTTGTTTCTTGAAAAGATCTTATGATTTCAAGAAGTAATATGCGACAAGAGGAGTTATCAACAATTTGCCATCATCTTCTTGTC
>WFZW01000154.1 GCA_015489365.1 Deltaproteobacteria bacterium
CATCAGCAATGAGCAACTCAAGGAGATTCTGCAATACCTGGAGGAACATGCAGCGGACAGTGACCAGCCTGCCGAGGCAGTGATTCCTAAGTAGGGAAATCTTAAATCGAGGGAGATAAAAAAGATGAAGGGAATAATCAAACTTTTTTTGCTTGGTGCGTTCTTTTTGATGGTGCCTGGCCTACTTCAGGCCTTCGGACAAACGGTAACCTTGCCTATGGAGGACTACAAGGCGATCCTTCAAAGGCTGGATGCCTTGCAACAAAGGGTTGATAGGCTGGAAAAGGAAAAGGCGGAAACCAAGAAACTCAGCCAGGACATCGACGATATATACGATACCCTCGACAAGGTCGAAACCAAGACGATAGAAGATAAGCTTAATATCGGGGCCGAGCTTAGGACCAGGGTGGACAATTTCAAGGTCCGGGATCATAGGAACATGACAACCGGCAAGGAAGAAGACCTCAGCAATGACAACTTTTGGAGTAACAGGTTCAGGCTCAATCTGTCTGCCAAGGTTATAAAGGGATTGAATTTCCATGGGCGCCTGACCGTCTACAAGAATTGGGCGGACAGCGATCGCTATGTCATGTATTCAGACCCTAACAGGGCACATGTACCAGATGATACCACCCTCAAGCTGGACAGGGCCTATATCGATTGGGTGCTTCCTCACAGTCCTGTACCGGTTGCCCTGACTATAGGCCGCCATCCCTCCACCGAGGGACCTCCCCTGGAATTTAAGGAGAACAGAAAGAGGCAGTCTACCTATCCGGCCCTTCTGTTTGATGGAGAGGCAGACGGCGTGGTGATGACCTTTGGGCTCGAACGATACCTGGGGCTTAAAAACAGCGGGCTTCGCCTGGCCTACGGGAAGGGTTACCAGTCGGATGACGATAAGGAAATATATCTGGACGAACGAGGTGGGATAGATGATCTTGACGTGTTTGCCGCCTTTTTTGAGACCGAGCTGCCGAGGCTTCCTGGAAGCCTTTTGGTATTAAGTTATGTTCGGGGCAATAATTTCGTGGACACACCCCTAGGTGCTACATGCAACCTAGGAGACATGGATCTCTTCGGAATCCATGTGCAGGCCCCCAATGTTGCAGACAGTGGCCTGGATCTATTTCTTTCATGGGGGCTTAACAACAGCCATCCCAATGGGAAGTTCGCATATATGCCCGTGGGGGTTGATCCAACCGGGAAGGTGATAAATGCCCGGATGGGACTACTAAGCAGTGATGGGAAACATGACCGGACCGGTTGGGCCATCTATGCAGGGCTTCGCTATACGTTGCCCATGGCCTTGCTCAACAATCCAAAGTTTGGTTTTGAGTTTAATCATGGTAGCAAATACTGGTTCAGTTTTACCCAGGGCAGCACGGAGATCTTCAACAAGCTTGCCAGCAGGGGCAATGTTTATGACTTCTACTACATCCAGCCTGTAAATCGTTATCTCTTCTTGAGAACGGGGTATACCTGGATTGATTATGACTATAGCGGGAGCGGTTGGCATATAGGTCAGCCCTTCAGGATCGATGATAAGTTCAGTGACTTTTATCTGTTGATCGATTGCAGGTTTTAATGGAAAGACATTGATTAAACCTAAATTTACATGCGGTCTTGTGGGAAGCGTATAGGGGATTGAGATCAGTGCCCTGGGAGGTTTTTAGATGTTTTTCATTGATGTTTTCAGGAACATAAGCATTAAGGCCAGACTCGCAGGGCTTGTTGGCCTTTCATTGTTGATACTCGCATTGGTTGGTGGTGTCGGTCTTTGGCGTGTGGCCCAGTTGAGTGCCAACGGGGTGCTTATCAAGGAGTCTTCCGAGGACTTCATGGCAAATCTCAAGCGGCATTTCCGGTATTCTGAGATCATACGAAGGATAAATTCCTCGTTTACCATGTACCTTAGAACCGGGGATAAGGCGACCCTAGAGGAGATCAAGGGTAATGCACGCAGCCTTTCAGAGGTCTTGCCTGCCAAGGGTAAGGCAGTCCTCAAGGATTTCATGAAAAGGGTGGATGTGCTCACCGTGAGGCAAAACAGCCTTGAATCCAACGTGGAGAAAGTCTTCCAGGCAGAAGATCATATACTCCATGCCATAGAGGAGGCCTTTTCGTCCTATTCCGGTGCCCCGCCTGTCAAAGACAAGTTGATTGCCGCCAGTAATGCATATCGAAGGTGTATACCCCTGATCAATCACGTGATAGGGGGGACAGTTGAGGAATCCACCAGTGCCCAGGGTGAAATATCCTCCATCGTGGACAATATTACCTCTAGTCTGGATAAGAATAAGGGCCTGGGCGATATAGATAAGGGGCTTATTAGTCGGATAGTAGATGCGTTTTACGAGCTTGACGACGCTACATCTAGTATATCTGCCATAAGGAAAAAGGTAGATTCCAGTGAAAAGGACGTAGGGGCTGCCCTCAAGACCATAGAGGCCAGTCTCAGTTCAGCAGGGCTGGATAATGCGAAAACGGACAGGCTTGTGGAAAAGGGACAGGAGATCGCCCAAGCCACTACCATTATGTTGCTATCTGTCATCGGGCTAGCTATTGTCATCCTCGGCCTTACCGGCTGTTGCCTGGTAAAATCCATAACCAATTCCCTGGACAACCTGGTTGCCATACTTAGAAAGATGGGTGAAGGGAATCTCAAGGAACGCCTGGCCAAACAGGGCAGGGATGAACTTACTGTTGTGGCCGCTAATTTCAATAAATTCCTAGATCACATGTGTGATCTGGTTGGTAGGGTTTCCTCCACATCGCAAGACCTTGGTTCCTCTGCTACTGCACTGGATGATCTGGCCAGGCAGATGTTTAAGGAGGCCGAGACCTCTGTTGCGGCCTCGGATAATGCCATGGGACAGATATCAGAGCTTTCTACCTCCATGGACCACACCGCCAGTATGGTAGAAAATCTATCCGAGGCAACCAATGAGATCGCCCAAAGCACTGCAGGGGCTGCAACCCTTGCGGAGGATCTAAACAGGCAGATGTCGAAGAGCGCGGAGATCATCTCCAGCCTCAAGGATCATGCCCGCAAGGTAGGTGATGTGACACAGTTGATTCGTACCATATCGGAGCAGACCACATTGTTGGCCTTGAACGCCACGATAGAGGCGGCCAGGGCCGGTGAGGCAGGCAAGGGCTTTGCCGTGGTGGCAGAGGAGGTCAAGGCCCTTGCCCAGCAGACGGCTGAGGCCACCGAGACCATAGGCCCGTTGATCGAAAACATTCAGGCGGACGTAAGGCGCACCGTGGCTACTATCCAGGATGGAACCGAGGCCACGGATAAGATGCGTGATGCAGTCAATACAGTGGCCGCTGCAGTGGAGGAACAGACTGCCACCTATGGCGAAATTAACCAACAGGTTCAGACAAGCAACGAGATGACCATTGCAGTAAAGAGGCAGGTGAGCGTTCTACATACAGAGGCCGAGAGAAATCTGGAAGAATCAAACGAACTGCGGGCAAAGGCGAAGGAATTAAATAATCAATCGACTCTCATGAATGAGACGATTTCTCATCTATCGGTATGAGATTTCCTTCCTGCCATGGCTCCTTTTCCTATTCTAGGCCCCTTTGATTTGTTCAATCGATCAAGCCTTAGTCTTCCATATGGCTCCATGAGCCTTCTTGATGCAAGGCTGGCTATAGACATGGAACCAAGTGCGTTTGCCGCTGCGATCATGAACATGACCACGATTTGGTAGCCTACTGCCTGAATGGGAGGAGCTCCAGCCAGAATCTGCCCTGTCATCATGCCAGGAAGGCTCACTATCCCTGCCACTGACATGTTATTGATAATTGGTATCATACCTGTTTTGACCGCTGTCTGTAGGGGTTCGGCCATGGCCTCCGACCTGGTAGCACCGAATGCCAGGAGTAGTTCGATTTCGGATGTCCTGGATGTGATATGATCCGTGAATCGGTCAAGACACAGTGAGATTCCGTTTAGGGAGTTGCCAAGGATCATACCAAGCAGGGGAATAACGTACTGAGGGTTATACCATGGCCTGACCCTTATAACGGCCTGGGTTACTATGGCGCCTACTATCATGGCTGAAAAGGTCATGGTGATCACTGCATCAAGGGTTATACCGCGGTAATTCCACCTGGCACGTTTTACCGCCTCCTTGCCAGCGAGTGCTATCATGACCGCCAGCCAAGCCAATACCGGTAACGGATGGTCTATGCCGAATATCTTTTCCAGGACAAGACCCACCATACCCAACTGTAAAACGCATCTGGTAGCTGCAATGGCCAAGGATCTTTCAAGACCTAGGCGAAGTAGTACGGAGATGGTCCCCGCTGCGACCACGAGTACAGTGGCTATCAAAAGGTCAATGGGTTCAAGGAATGTAAAATTTTGCATGAAAATACGCTATGATATGGTCAGTTATGGAAGCTTGAAGGTTCTTCCAGTTGCCTTTGGGTAGTCAAGATTATGCAACACACATAGAACTGCTTTGCCGGGCCTGGACGAGTATTCCTTTAATAAGGCAAGGCACCTTTCCGCCATGGCCTCATCAAGGCCTGCAAGGGGTTCATCAGCAAGTATTACGGCGGGTGACCACAAAAGTGCCCTTACCAGGGCCAGGCGATGACGTTCTCCGCCTGATAGCATTCCGGCGTCCTGTTCCGATTTCACATGGCCAAGGCCTGTCTCATGCATGAGTCTCAGGGCCTCGGCCCAGTGGAATGCCCTTCCTCCAGCGTTTTTCAACCTGAAGGGAAATGCCAGGTTCTCCCGAACCGTACCGGAGAGCAAAGGGGCATCTTGCATCATGATGGTCACCTTGGATCTCCATTCCGGCAGCATGCTCTGGTCGAATTCCTTGCCATCAAGTATCCGCTTTGCCCCCTTGGTGCCTGGCTTCATACCCACGATCTGTTGTAACAGCGTGGACTTACCACATCCTGAGGCCCCTTTCAGGATATTGAATGTGGATTCAGCCAGTTCGATTTCAATTCCTTCGTAGAGGGTGCGACCTAGAGGCACCCATGCTGAAAAAGGGCCTGCATAAAAAAAAGGTTTTTTCAATTCGAGCCTTGCCTTTCCACCACACGGATACTTATTTTTTCAGATATCGATAGGAGTTTTTTCCAATGTCCAATCCTGTCAAGGAACTAATAAAACGATACCGTCCCAATTTGTCCATAGATGAATATGGACGTATCATTACCGATACCAGCGAGTTTATGGAAATCTCCCATGGTGACGTGATTTCTCTTGGGAACCTGCATTATCTGGTTATTCGGGATGAGGCGGAGAGGAGTTTCGGCATTGAAGATCCCAAGTACTGGGTGAAGCGCTGCCTTGTCCTTGAAACCGGTGAGAGGCGGATACTCAAACTGGTTTTCCATGAAAGCTTCCCGCTCAAGCTGGGCGCTCTGGAGATTCCTTGCTACAGGAGTCCTGAGAAAGAGGCCTGGATCCTGGATCTGGTTAGGGGGGACAAGAGGTTTATGCAGGGTTTTACCGAGTATGAC
>WFZW01000155.1 GCA_015489365.1 Deltaproteobacteria bacterium
CCTTTAGGCTAAGCAGTTATGGTTTCTTCATATCCCCCAGGGGTGCGGCACCAAGGTACGGGCTGCATGAAAGTTTGGGCCTATTATTATTGACACAACATGAAACGATAAGATAGAAGGTAATAGGAGAATTAAGATGAAAATTGATGCGGATCTACCAGGCATACCTGTCACCTCGAATCAAAAGCAAAGGGCAGAAAATGCCCATTCGAAGGCAGGCGGCACATTTGCCGAAAGCCTTCGCGGGGCCATGAACTCCGTTCATGAGACAGAGGCACCGTTACAGACGGCGTCCTTGCCACATATGACGGCAACCACACAGACGCGGGTACAGATAGATGCAATGGCTGTAGGTGAACAGGCACTGTCGCTGATGGAGCACCTCTATACCCGATTGGATGACCACAGGATCCCGCAAGGATTACTGGACACTATAGCATCAGGCCTGTCAGACCAAGTGAAACAACTCCAGACAGTAAGGGACGAGCTGGAGGATGGGGATCCACTCAAACAGACGATTGAACAGATCGGGATATTGAGCGCTGTGGAGGCTGCCAAGATTAACCGGGGTGATTATTCATCGTAAATTAGTGCAAACAGGTCAAAGGCCGATGATTACCGTGAAAATACAGAGTCTATGGGCTGTATTTCATGTATTGGGGTGCTGTATCATTTAATATGAAAACAAGGTCCTTATCCGAATTGAATCCAAAGGATAAGCGCTTGGAAAGACTATGAAAAAATTAATCAGGAGTGGATAGTATCTGTATCAAAGAGACGATTTCTCCAGGCTCTCTACAGATGAAAGGTGACAATGACTGAAGATAAAAAGAAACGTATCTTAATTGTGGAGGATGATCCCGAAGTCCGGAGCATGCTCGAGGATTATCTATCCTTTTTGAACTATGAAACCGATGTCGCAGCGGACGGCCTAGAGGGACTCAGAAAAATAAAGGAACAGGATTATCACCTTGTCATCACGGACATTGCCATGCCCTATGTTAGCGGCATAGGAATCATTTCCATATTGAAACAGGAACATCCAGATGTCCCTGTCATTGCCATCACTGGATATGGATACCACGCCGAAGAGCTTGCCCATGAAAAAAAGGCCGATCGCATTATTGGCAAACCATTTGACATCCAGGAACTAAAAAGGGCAATAGAAGAACTGCTCATTTGAAATGCAGCAAAAAATAGCCCGCATATCCTCAGCCATTCCTCCCCCAGGAAAACACGACGCAGGCTACCCTGCACCTCCAGCAAACCACCAATTCTCCAGGGGATCGCTCGCCTGCTTTGCAACTTGCATAGTTACCATATAACAGGTTATAAGAGACCTCTGAAAAATTTCCTCTTTTAGCGGCCGTTTGCTCATTGGCAAGAAAACGCCTAGACCTGCTTGGCCTTCTGTGTTTTCTTTTGCCTCATCGACAGGTTGTCCGTAAATAAAACGGCCGTCTTACAGGGGCTATGTAGAAATTTTACCAGCTGCCCGCTGAAAGGCTCTTATCACACCAGGGCCGCCACATCGTAATAGATATATACGGGCCATACGGAGGTTGTGCTTACCTGCCCCTTGTGATGAACCCTGAACCGGATACCTCACAACATGACAACCCCAATAGAACCCATTGTTAACCGATAATATCGACATCCCTATTGTGGACAAGAAGAATGATTATGAAATCCTCGAGACATGCCGCCAAAAACTGACGAAAAAACAATCCCTTATCTATCCGTAATTGTACCTGTTTATAACGAGGCACCCAACCTGTCACCCTTGGTTGACCGGTTGCTCTATAGCCTCAGGCCCATGGGCAAACCGTTTGAAATCATCCTCGTCGATGATGGAAGCACGGACGAAGGTCCACAGATCCTGCGGGACATACAGGCCAAGGTACCTGAATTAAAGGTGGTACTCTTCAGGCGCAATTTCGGCCAAAGCGCTGCCATGACTGCTGGCTTTGACTATGCCAGGGGGGAAATAGTGGTATCCATGGATGGTGATCTTCAAAACGATCCCAAGGACATCCCCCGCCTGGTGGCCAAGCTTGAAGAGGGCTACGATGTGGTCAGCGGCTGGAGAAAAAACCGCAAGGACCCCTTCGTATCCAGGAAGCTGCCTTCGCTCATAGCCAATTGGATCATAGGTAAATCTACAGGTGTAAGGCTTCATGATTATGGATGCTCCCTCAAAGCATACCGCAAGGAGGTGGCCAAGAACCTTCTCCTGTACGGTGAGCTGCACCGGTTCATCCCAGTATTGGCCAGCCTCTACGGGGCCAGTATCGCCGAGGTAGTGGTAGACCACCATCCAAGGGCCAAGGGAAAGAGCAAATATGGCATAGGAAGGACATACAGGGTGATCCTTGACCTCCTGCTAATGTTGTTTTTTCAAAAATTCGCCACCAGGCCGCTTCAATTCTTCGGTCTATCGGGAGGACTGTTCCTTGCCTCCGGTGTATTGATCGAACTCTACCTTACCTTCCTGAAGATCTTCCTGGGAAGGGATATAGGTAACCGTCCGCTGCTGCTCATGGGGGCATTGTTTATAATATGCGGCCTGGTGCTGGCAGGAATCGGCCTGCTGGCAGAACTGGTAATAAGGACCTACTATGAATCCACGGGCAAGAGGATCTATACGGTAAGGGAGGTCCTTGATTGAGACCGCGGCTAAGGGCCACGATGAAGGCCTTGTTGAGAATCGGCATCAGCCTCGGGCTCCTTGCCTGGCTGCTGTCCCGTACAGACCCAAGGGGAATAATAGATGCCATCGTGAATCTTTCCCCCCTGACCTGGGCCGTAGCCTTCCTCATGTATCTAGTGTCACAGGTCGTCAGTAGCCTCAGATGGTACTTCCTGGCCCATGCCCTGGGGTTCGGAGGGTCTTGGCTCATGTACCTGAAATATTACTTTGTGGGGATGTACTTTAACCTCTTTCTGCCAACAAGTGTGGGAGGTGACGTACTAAAGGTAATATTTCTCTCGAGGGGAACATCCAATAAGCTGAGGGCTACCTACAGTATCCTTTCTGACAGGCTCTTCGGCCTAGCGGCCATGTTTATCCTAGGGGCAGGGGCAGCCTTTCTCA
>WFZW01000156.1 GCA_015489365.1 Deltaproteobacteria bacterium
GGGTGGGAATGCACGGCCTCCCGCCAGGTTGATATGTTCACGACAAAAAGGAGGAAAGAGCATGGAAAAGAAGATAGACCGGGAAGAACTCTGCAAGAAGATAAGGGAGATATATCCTGACATAGGCGAGTGTGGTATAAATGTTGACGCACACTACGACGAAAACAAGAAGGCATGGGTCGTACACCTTGAAAGGAAGGGTAAGAGTCTGGATACGTACCTGGAGATACCAGAGGTGGAGGCATGTATGCTGGGCAAGGAGTGTGTCTCTCTTGCCATCCAGGTCGGTGAGCTTAAAAGGGATATAGATGAGATGTCACCTACCAGGCAATCATAAGGCCTGGATTATATTAAGTTCAACGGTCCACGTGAATCATCTAGTCATCCTGCAGCTTGTTCCCAGGAGATGCCCTTGACGGCAATATACACTCCTGGGGACGTTTCATCTTAATTGAAGCCGCAAGGGGCTCGCAAACTTCCCGAATCTGCTGCATTGTTGTGTAATAAAGTATCCAAAGTACGTCTGCGCGCCCTCTGCTTGCAATCTTCGGCAAACTTGCAGGCTACATAATTTTGAATAATCCGGCTTCATGGACAACTACCAGATTCCCTTTGACAAGGCCCTTGGCTACATAAAGAATCTCAGGCCAGGAAATACAACCTGGCTACCTCTCGATAGGCTGGTTGGCCGTACGCTTGCCGAGGATATTGTTTCCAAAAACGCCTCTCCCTCTGTTCGTTCATCCCTCAAAGACGGTTTTGCTGTTATTTCATCCGACCTCAACGGTGCCTCACGTAAGAGGCCTGTAAGACTTCATGTAGTGGGTTCTGCCATGGCTGGGGAGCCCCTTTCAACAGGTATCGATGCAGGACAGGCCTTGAGGATTATGACAGGTGCAATGATCCCTGAAGGTGCCGATGCAGTGCTTGCCTCTGAATTTACCATCGATGCAGGCAATAGGAGGCAGATTCTGGCAACAGCCCCGGCCCTCGCAGGTAAAAATATATTGGAGAAGGGAGCCGATGTACACGAAGGCCAACTCCTTGCGAGAAGGGGAGATGCAGTTGGGCCATCCTTGATTGCCATGTTGGCAGGAGCGGGCATTGAAGGTGCCACGGTTTACGAGCCGCCGAGGGTGGCACTCCTTGCTACAGGGAGTGAAATTGTAGACCTGGGTAGCCATCCCGGTCCTGGAAAAATCTTTCCCAGCAACCAGTACACGGCTCTTGCATGGCTGCGACACCTTGGTATTAAGGCGCATATCTTCATCACGGACGACGATGGGAAGGGGCTTGAATCCAGTATATCTGGCCTGTTAGATGAATTCGATGTGTTGATCACTAGTGGTGGATTGCTCGACGGAGATAGGGACCTAGTCCTTAGGACCATGCAAGGGATGGGCACACATTATTTTTTTAACAGGGTCAGGATGGGGCCTGGCAAGGGGGTCTGTATGGGCCGATATGGTGATACAATTGTATTCAATCTGCCAGGGGGGCCGCCATCGAACTATCTTTCCTTTTTGCTCCTGGCACTACCTGGAATACTCAGGCTCTCCGGCCGCTCCAATCCGTTTCTTCCCATGATCAAGGTATGGCTTACCAAAGAGATTAGGGGAAGACGTGAATGGACCCAATTTGTCTTTGCAACCATACATGTGGCAGATGGTCGGATAGTGGCTACGCAGTGCAAGACAAGGAGCCGACTTGCAAAGATTGCCCTGGCCGATTGCGTCGTCATTATACCTGAGGGCATAGGGAGGCTAAAAGAGGATACATCAGCAGAGGCCTATCTCATAAGGCCTCTGCCTGTCTGAACAAATTCATCCATTACTGGTTGATTATGTCCATTCCTTTCGAAGGCTACATGGGCTCTATATAGATTTCTACCCTGCGATTCAACTGGCGTCCAGCAGCGGTTCCATTGCCAGCCCGCGGACGACTTTCACCATAGCCTATAGTGGTTATCCTACTCGGCGATACCCCCTTTGATATAAGAAGATTTGCTACTGCCTGGGCCCGCCTTTCAGACAGACGGAGATTATACCCTTCTGGGCCTCTGCTATCCGTATGGCCTTCTATACGAATCCGGGTGTCTGGATATTCCGTCAGTACCCTGGCCAGCCGGTCTATTTCAGGATAGGCCCCTGGCTTGACCTGACTGGAGTCCGTATCGAAGAAGAAATCGCTTTTAAGCGTCACCTCAAGCACATTACGATTTCGTTGTATAGAGGCGGCAGTCGATGATCCTACCGCTTGACGCAATGCCTGCTCTTGCTGATCCATGTACCGGCCTATCCCGGTACCTGCCAGGCCACCGATGGCAGCACCTATTGCAGCTCCTTCAAGGGTCGCCTTTGTATCATGCCCTACGGCCTGTCCTACGATGGCCCCGGCAGCCGCTCCAGCAGCGGTTCCGTAAACAGCGCCTTGCTGAGTATGGGACTGTGGTGCGGCACAGGCCCCCAAAAGCAACGCCGATGTAATAATTGCCATCAATTCCCCAAAAAATGCCTTGTTTCTCATGGAACCTCCTGTAAGTTATCCTTTACCTTTCTAAGGGGTGCGCTACCAAGGTACGGGCCGCATGGAAGTTTGGGTTGAATATTCTGATTCACAGACAAGGCCCTTTTGCTAAACCGGAATATTCAATTATTATGCCAGGTAATTTTGACAAGGATTTTAGATTTCTGGCCAGCCTGAAATTTAAGGTATTTTGTTCGAATGGAGTCATAAAATGGAACTTTGGTACAAGGAATACCACACCCCTGATGTTGCACTTTGTCTCAAGGTCAAGGAGACACTTTTCTCTGGCAGGTCGGCCTATCAGGATATACAGGTGATAGATACATGGGAATTTGGCAGGGTGCTCCTTTTGGACGGGCTCGTGATGATTTCCCAGAGGGATGAATTCATATATCATGAGATGATGACGCATCCAGCCATGTGTCTTCATCCAACGGCTGGCAAGTGCCTGATAATAGGTGGAGGTGATGGCGGTACTGCCCGGGAAATTACCAGGCATGACAGGCCTTCCAGAGTGACACTTTGTGAGATAGACAGCCAGGTAATAGAGATAAGCAAGAGATTTTTCCCAGAGGTGGCCTGTGCCCTGGAACACGATCCGAGGGTGGAAATAGTCGTTGGAGATGGTGTAGAATACATAACCCGGTGCCAGGATATCTTCGATTGTATCTTCGTCGATTCTACCGATCCAGTTGGCCCGGCAAAGGCCTTGTTTCAGGAGGACTTCTTCAGGAAATGCCATGGGGCCTTGAAGATAGACGGAATATTGGTTGCCCAGTCAGAATCTCCTACCTATCACCTGGACCTGATGTGTCGGATGAAAAGGTCACTTTTGACCGTGGGGTTTACCCATGTGTATTTTTATTTCGCCCCCATACCCACCTATCCAGGTTCCGTTTGGAGCTGGGTGATGGCAAGCAAGAGATACCATCCAATCCTAGACCTTGGTAAATTTGAGAGGCATGGGTGGCCAGAGGGTCTGCGTTATTATAATCCCGAGGTCCATAAGGCCTCCTTTGCCATGCCAGAATATGTAAGACAGGCCCTTGAAGGGCATGATGACTTACACAATCCGGGATGAGGTCTGACGATATACTAAAACAAGGTCGTGGCACCTTCTTCAATGTCCATGGTTTTGCCAGGTTGGATAGGATTCCACGTTCTCCGGGGATATATCTGTTCAGAGATTCAGAGGACCGGCCGCTTTATGTAGGTAAGGCCAAGGATCTTAGGAGCCGACTTGCCTCTTATTTCAGGAATGGTTCCGAGCAGTCTCCAAAGACGCTTTTGATGTTGAAGAAGGCAGAGACCTTCGAGATAATCGTTACACCATCGGAAAAGGATGCACTTATACTTGAGGCCTCTCTCATAAAGGATCACCATCCCCGTTACAACATCCAGTTAAGGGATGATAAGGCATACCCCTTTGTCCGGCTGAACATGAGGGCTAAATTTCCAAGGCTAAGCATCGTCAGACGAAAAAAGGCGAACGGTGCCCTCTATTTTGGTCCCTATACCTCGGCAGGGGCTGTAAGGCAGGTAGTAAGACTTGTGTCTTCCGTATTCAAATTGAGAAGTTGTACAGAGGCTGCCATGGCAAATAGGCAGCGGCCATGTCTACAGTTTCAGATAGGTCGCTGTAGTGCCCCATGTACCGGAATGATAGACAAAGAGAACTATATGGCCCAGGTACGAAAGGCAAGGTTGTTCTTGGAAGGCAGGTCTGGGCATCTTATGAAAGAGCTCAAGGAGGCCATGAAGGAGGCGGCCAGGGCCCTGGAGTTTGAAAAGGCTGCATTCATCAGGGATCAAATCGATGCCATAGGCAAGGTACTTGAGAGGCAAACCGTGGTGCCAGGTACGATGACGAAGTGGGATGCTATTGGTATCGCGGCAAGTGATGAGACCATATTCGCCTCCATCCTGGAGATAAGGGAAGGCGCGGTAAGGGGACAACATGTACGCAGATTTAAGGCGGGCATAGAAAGGGGTGAGGGGGCGATACTTTCAGCCGTGCTCACACGGCTATATCGCGAGCTTCCACCCCCATCTCAGATCCTCCTACCCATACTCCCTGACGATCTTGATGCGATTACTGCATGGCTCTGCGACATGACAGGCAGAGAAGTCACACTGGTATGTCCATCCCGTGGTGTAAAACTCCGTCTGGTTAGGATGGCTGTTGAAAATGCTATGCAGGCAGCATCGGTGGCGGCCCGGGATGATGAATCATGGCACAGGCTTGCTGCCCATTTGCAGGATCTTCTGTATCTAAAAAAACCCCCTATTACCGTGGAAGGGATCGATATATCCACCACCGGTGGCGATTTTCCTGTAGGCAGCCTCGTGGCCTTTGAGGCCGGAAGGCCCAGGAAGTCAGGATACAGACACTACAACATAAAAAATGTCGAAGGAATGGATGATTTTGCCATGATACGTGAGGTCTTGAGAAGAAGGCTCAAACGTGCTGTGGAAAGGGCTGATCTTCCGGATCTTTTCCTTATAGATGGTGGAAAGGGCCAGTTGGGACAGGCGATTTCAGTGCTAAGAGAGGAATTCCCCGACATGAGACCAGGCTTGGCCGCACTGGCAAAGCCTTCTGGAAAAGAGGGGGACAGGATATTCATTCCAGGCCGATCTAGACCATTGCGTCTTCCAAGATACGACCATGGATTGCGGTTCCTGCAAAGGGTAAGGGACGAGGCACACCGATTTGGCATCCAGTTTCATCGAAGGGTACGCACCGCTAATGCAATGCTAACGGATCTCGTCAATATTCCAGGCATAGGACCAAAAAGGCAGCGTTTGTTACTCAGACACTTTGGAAGTATCTCCAGGATCAGGCAGGCATCCATGGCACAGCTGGAGATGGTTCCGGGGCTGCCAAGGTCCTTGGCAGCCAGGATCTACGAATATCTCAACAGGGGAGACGATCCCTGATTAGGGGTATCCACCATCGGACTTTACGCCTGGAGATACTATGGCGAATATAAAAATTCTTCCTACCCATGTAGCCAACCAGATTGCTGCAGGAGAAGTAGTAGAGCGACCGGCCTCGGTGGTCAAGGAGCTGATCGAAAATGCCATAGATGCCGGCGCTACAAAGATTGTCATACATATAGAAGACGGCGGCAGGTCGCTGATCCGGGTTATCGATAACGGCCCTGGCATGGGGCGGGACGACCTGGAACTCGCAGTGGAACCACATGCCACGAGCAAGATAGGTACGGCAGATGATCTTGATAACATTTGCACCCTTGGCTTCCGAGGAGAGGCACTTTCCAGTATCGCTGCTGTATCCCGTTTCTCCATCACCTCAAGGCCTTCAGAATCGACCGAGGGCTGGAAGATAAAGATGGATTTCGGCAAGAACAAGCGTATGGAACCAATAGGTTGCCGGGCTGGTACAGTGGTAGAGGCAAGGGATATATTCATGGAGCTTCCTGCCAGGCGCAAGTTCCTCAAGGGCAATCGGGCGGAGGCAGCACACATTGCCCAGATAACAAGACTGTTTGCAGCATGTTTTCATGAGATAGAGTTTATCCTTAAGAGTGGAAACCGGGAGATCTTTCGCTCCAAGGCGGGTATCAGCGGGGCAGGGCATCTGATGCCACTTTTTGGTGACAAGGCGTTGAAGAATATGGTCGAGATAGAGGGGAAGTCACCTTCTGCCACTGTCAATGGCATGGTATCCCTGCCCGAAGAAGCGAGGACGAGCTCCCGTGCCCTGTATTTCTTCCTGAACCGAAGACCTATAAAAAGTAGACTATTGTGGAAGGCTTTGAACGATGCCTATAGAGGATACCTGGTAAGGGGGACATTCCCCATGGGGGCTGTGTTTATTTACATGGATCCCTCGCAGGTGGATATAAACGTGCATCCACAAAAACAGGAGGTAAGATTCCACAGGGGAGAGGATATTTACAGGCTTGTCTATCATGCAGTAAGGCAGGCCCTTGAGACCGGGAAAGAGGGCCTTGCCGACAAGGGGCACCTGGATCATGAACGCCCTTCGTCAGGCGTCGTTAGAGGTAATGGATACCCTGTGGAAGGTGCAAGGGAGGAATCCCAGGTATCCGAGGTGGTGCCTCTTCCCTGGAATAAAGGATCCCAGGCAACCCTCCATCCCTATCCGAATATCGGCAGCCGGCCTTCATCCCTTGACCGCGGGCCCGATTACCAGCATGCCAGGCCAGTCCATGGGGATATACACGGAGGAATCAGGGTCATAGGCCAGTTTGCAGACAGCTATATCGTTGCCCAAGATGGACAGCACCTTATCCTCATTGATCAACATGCAGCACACGAGGCCGTGATATTTAGTCGATTGAAGCGTACCTTCAAGGAAAAGGGGGAATTCTCAGGCCAAAAGCTCGTGTTTCCCTTGGTCATTGAACGTCCACCTTCGCAGATACCCGGCATAGAACGCATAGTGCCAGCGCTCAGGCGCCTTGGAATAGTATTGGAAGTCTTTGGGGAGGATGCGGTATTGGTACGCTCCGTGCCCGATTTCCTCGACACACGAGGCACGCTGGAGAAAACGATATCCAGGGTACTCGACAGACTGCTCCGGGATCCTGAGGTCAACCTTTCTAATATCCTGCATGAGATCCTTGGCGAGATGGCCTGCCATTCGGCGATAAAGGCCAATCACCCGCTGCAGCAGGTGGAGATGGAGGCCTTGATAAGAGAGATTCGGGAGGAGGGGGTAACGAACTGTCCACATGGAAGGCCTGTAATCCAAAGGATAACCATTGACGAAATCGCAAGGGGTTTTAAACGTACTTGATAGGGAAATCAAAAAATGGCCAATATCCTGCGTTGCCAGTGCCTTTTCCGGCGGTGGCCCTCATAGGTCCTACCGCAGTTGGCAAGACCGCCCTCTCTCTCAGGCTCGCAAGGCGAATAAACGCAGAGATCGTCAACGTGGATTCCATCCAGATTTACAGGGGACTCGATATAGGATCAGCCAAACCTACCCTTGAAGAAAGAAGAATCGTTCCCCACCACCTGCTGGATATCGTCGAGCCCGATGAGCCGTTCGATGCAGCCGATTTCTCGAGGATAGCCCAAAGGGCGATACTGGACATAAGATCAAGGGGAAAGGCTGTCATACTTGCTGGCGGAACTGGTCTATACCTCAAAACATTGACCGAAGGGCTTGCTGAATGTCCAGGGCAGGATCCGGTACTGCGAAGGGTCTTTAAAGGGATGGCAGCCGCAAGGGGGAGGCACTATCTACATGATCTTTTAAGACAGGCTGATCCTGAATCCGCTGGCAGGATACATGAAAACGACGTCTTCCGAGTAGTGCGAGCGCTCGAGGTCTTTTATGCCACCGGCCGTCCCCTATCAGCCTGGCACAAGTACCACAGACAGCGCCGAAAGGGGATCATGGGACCATGGATAAAGATAGGGCTCATGAGGTCCAGGGATGAACTCTACGAAAGGATTGAGCAGCGGGTGGATCTTATGATGGAACATGGATTCGTAGATGAGGTAAGAGGCCTTCTTGATAAGGGATTCAATAGGAAGCTCAAGCCATTGCAATCCCTGGGCTACCGGCATATTATTGCCTACCTACATGGCGAGCTCACCCTCCACGAGGCAGTAGAACAGCTCAAGAGGGATACGAGGCGTTATGCCAAGAGGCAGATTACCTGGTTCCGATCGGATCCATCCATCCGGTGGTTCAACCCGGAAGGGCTTATCAAAAAAAAGGATATCTGGAGAGCCATTGAATATTCCTAATTTTCTCACCCTTGGCAGGATATTGTTGACTCCTCTTCTGGTGATCATGCTGATAAACAGGCGTTATGCCGAGGCGCTTGGTATCTTTGCAGTTGCAGGGTTCACTGATGCCCTGGACGGTTTGATTGCAAGGTGGATGAGGCAGAAGACCAGGATTGGTGCCATACTCGATCCAGTGGCGGACAAGCTGCTATTGACCTCCTCCTACGTTACCCTTGCGGTCATAGGCGTATTGCCGAACTGGCTTGCCGTGACCGTAATAAGCCGTGACGTAATCATCGTGTTTGGTGTCTTGATATTGTTCCTGTTTCATGGCGGGGTCGAGATCTGCCCTACTATTATCAGCAAGATGACAACCCTTTTCCAGCTTGGAACGATATTTACAGTGCTTCTAAACCGTGAGATTGCATGGTTCGACCGGTTACTGCCACTGCTCTACTGGTCTACCGCCGGGCTGACAGTGGTATCAGGGCTTCA
Source organism: Deltaproteobacteria bacterium (assembly GCA_015489365.1). GTDB lineage: Bacteria > Desulfobacterota > Dissulfuribacteria > Dissulfuribacterales > QOAL01 > S143-34. The sequence continues at coordinate 8,755 of WFZW01000156.1, forward strand.
CTATATGTACAGGGGCTTTCGTATCCTTGGTTCTGAGGAAGGACCCTAGTAATTTCTAGGCAGGAGATAAGCGGTACCTGGCCGCAATTATTTTGCTTTGTGGTGAAGGTGCTGCACAAGCTAAAGCAGAAGCCACCAGAGCTGGAGGTTGCGGACCACTCGGCACGTCGCTATCCGACCATATTAAACACATCCTTGATGTAGAGGAGGGGGCATATAGTTATTTGTTAAAATATCAAGACATCAGGATCCCGCACAGGGTATCTATGCGTTCGCGTTCATCTAGGGCTGCCTGTTCCATGTCTGCCAGCGTGTTGTGGTCAAGGGATAGTTGTTCCAACAGGGCGTCGGATACCGGTTCAAGCGGGGCCTTCAGGCTCTTTTTTCCCATAAAGTCGGCCAAGTGATTGGCAAGGGTTATGACCACCAAGTACTTTGGAGGAGCCGGCATGACTATCAACGGATTATGGTGCCTGTAGGCCACCACCTGAAAGGGTTCAGGAAGGTCCCATTTTTCGGCAAGTTTTGCCCCCCATAGCTGATGATCTACTCCCCATGCCTCTTCAAGATCCTTCCTGGAAAGTTCGCTTTCCTCGGTTATGGCATTAAATACCTTCGGTGCCTGGGCCAATATCACGAGCCAGCCTATATCATGGAGTAGTCCCAACGTATAGAGATCTGGTTCCTCTATGTCAAGGCCCATGTCCTGTGCCAGGATTGCGGTTGCAAGGAGATGTTCCCACAACTGGATGGCATGGGCCTTGACCTCAGGTGCCACGGTCATGAAGCGTTTGGCAAGACATGCACCCAAGGCAATCTTTTTTACCTCATTGATACCTAAAAGGACGATAGCGTGTTTTATGGACGTAACTTCTACGTTCAAGGCATAAAAGGCACTGTTGGTGGCCTGGAGGATCTTTAGGGTCAAGGTTGGGTCTTGGCTTACGATATCACTCAATTCCGAGGGTTCCACCTTGTCCCTTCCGGCTATCTCAATAAGCTTGTGTGCAATCGACGGAAGGGTAGGTAGGTCCTCGCTCTCCCAATCGATTGCAAGGAGTTCTGTATTTTTTTCAACCATACCTGTCTCCAAGACATGAATAATCCAAGGATAAGTGACAAAGACAATCTGCAGAACAGTAGTCCTGCATGGCCGGTTCAGTCGGTACTGTCCCGATTTGTTCTCTTATCGGCCCGTTCCTGATCACGGATGAATGGCCTGAAAAGATCTATGGGTATAGGAAACAGGGTGGTCGAATTGTTCTCCGCCGAGATCTCCCTCAGGGTTTGAAGATAGCGCAATTGTAGGGCAGCTGGGGCCTTGTTTATTATTTCTGCTGCCTCAGCAAGCTTTTCTGCCGCCTGGAATTCACCCTCGGCATTTATTATCTTGGAACGTCTCTCCCTTTCGGCCTCGGCCTGTTTTGCCATGGCCCGTTTCATTTCATCTGGAAGATCGATATCCTTAACTTCCACCTTGCTGACCTTTACTCCCCATGGTTCGGTGTCGAGATCAAGTATGGCCTGTATCTTTTCGTTTATCTGTTCCCTTTCGGCAAGTAGGGTGTCAAGTTCTGCCTGCCCACACACACTCCTGAGGGTAGTCTGAGCAAGTTGCGAGGTGGCAAAAAGGAAATTTTCCACCTCTATTACCGCTGAAACGGGGTCCATCACCCTGAAATATACCACTGCACTCACCTTCACGGAGACATTGTCCCTGGTTATGATATCTTGCGAGGGGACATCCAGTGTGATGGTTCTAAGGTCTACCTTCTTCATCTTATCGATCACTGGAATCAGGATGATGATGCCAGGCCCCTTGGCCTTTATTACCCGGCCGAGGCGAAAGATAACCCCTCTTTCGTATTCATTCAGTATCCTTATGGCAGAGGCAAGGAAACCTATTATTACAAAGATCAGAAAGGCAAGGGAAATTGTCATGTGGTGTGGTCCTCCTTTTTGGATATTGGTTTGACCTTAAGGACAAGTCCTTTGACGGAGACAACGCGGACCTTGGTGCCTGGTAGTACAGGGCTATCGCTTCTTGCGCGCCAAAGTTCCCCATGGACGAATACGAGGCCATCTTGCGGGGTTATCTGTCTACGGGCTATTCCTGTTTCCCCGATCAGCGCCTCTGTTCCTGCCCTGGGCCTGGAAAGGGTGGCCCTTACCGCCAGGAAGACGGTGCCACCAAGGAAAAGTACCACGGTGACCAGTGTTGGCCAGAGCACTCCAGCAGCTACCTTGACCCCAGTGGCCGGGGTGTTGAACAACATGACAGAACCTAGAATCAGGGAGATCGCCCCTCCTATCCCCAACAATCCGTGACTGGTAATAAACAACTCGGCTACAAAAAGCGCTATGCCAAGGAAAAACAACACCAAACCTACGGTATTTACCGGTAGGGCCTGCATTGCATATAATCCCAGCAAAAGGCTGATTCCCCCTATTATTCCGGGAAACATCGTGCCAGGATTTGCAAGCTCAAAGTACAGCCCTGCAACCCCGATCATCATGAGTATATAGGCAATATTTGGATCCCCTATGGCTGTTAGTATCCTTTCCCTAAGATTTTCCTTTACCCATGCCAGGCGGGCTCCCTTGGTCTTGAGTACCACCTCCTTGCCAGCCAGCTTTACCCTTCTATTGTTTATCCTGGAAAGGAGATCATCCATATTCTCTGCCACCAGATCTATTACCCTCAACCTAAGTGCCTCATCAGCAGTAACTGAAACGCTCTTTCTTACTGCAGCTTCTGCCCATTTCACGTTTCTGCCCCTTCGAAACGCTATCGATCGGGCCATGGCCGCCAGGTCATTTTCCACCTTCTCTTTCATTACGTTGTCTTCACTCTTATTCTGCGAGATACCCACAGGATGGGCAGCCCCTATATTGGTGCCTGGAGCCATGGCAGCAATGTTGGCAGACATGGTCAGTATGGCCCCTGCCGATGCCGCCCTTGCCCCTGAAGGTGCCACATATACCACTACCGGTACGGAAGATGCCATCACCCCTTGGACCATCTGTCTAAGGGTAGAAACCAGGCCGCCTGGAGTATCTAGCTCTATGATCAGGCACGAACCATTGGCCTGGGCCGATTCAAGCGCCCTGGTAAAAAGTTGATATGTTCCAGGGTTAATACTCCCCTTTATATCCACCAGGTAGACAACCGGCCCTTGTGAAGCAGTTGCCAGGGCTGCATCGTTTTCCACTGTCAAGGGGAGATGAGAGATAAGAACGGAAAATAAAAGGGGGATGAGAAACCTAAGCAGTCTGTCTTTTCTATGTGCTCTTGCTGGCCACATATTCCTTTTCAAGCATTTGGAGATCATGCCAGGCCTCTCTTTTCAGGTTTTTTTGGTGTATTCCCCCGAAACGCAATAGATATGCCGGGTGATAGGTGATCATGACCCTAGCGTTACCCAGCCTGTGCCATTTGCCCCTTAGAGACTTCAAGGGGCTGTCGATCTTTAGCAGGGTATGGGCAGCTACCAGGCCAAGTGCCAGTATGAATGAGGGCTTGATCAATTCGATTTGTCTGAAAAGAAACGGGGCACATTTTGCGATCTCGTGTTGATCAGGGGTCCTGTTACCAGGGGGACGACACTTTACTACACTCGTTATAAAACATTCCGTGCGGGAGATATTAATTGCCCTTAACATCTTGGTAAGCAGTTCACCTGATACACCTACAAATGGCCTGCCCTCCTGGTCCTCCTGCCTTCCTGGTGCCTCGCCAACTACCAATAGGCGTGCATCTTCAGGCCCTTCACCAAATACCACATTGGTCCTAGATCTATGAAGATCACACCTTTTGCATCTCTCTACTACAGACTTCAACCCTTGCAGGGTATGGGCGCTTGAGATGGGGACACTATCACCAGGAATACCCTTCCTACTTCTCCCGGCAAAGAGGTACCTTCCAGAGATATTCTTGTTGGTGGGATCGTGGAGGTCGGCAGATGATAGAAACCTGGATATCTCTGGCGATCCAGCTACGAATTCCACGCCCAGGGAGCGCTGGAAGCGTAACCATGAGCAGATATCCTTTATTAGTTCAAGATACCCCTTATCCATGGCGATACCTCCTTTGCCATACAAACCTTGTCAATATAAAAAGGCCTGCCCCCAACATCAATCCAATGGTGTCTGCACTCCAGTCCCTTATGTCAGGGGTCCTACCAGGTACGAAACCCTGGTGAAATTCGTCCGTGGCCGCATAGATGGAGCCGATTATCACGGCCTGAAAAAATGGCCGCAACCTGTCCTCATTGGTTTTCAAGCCATTACTGCGCCACCAATAGAGCAGGAAACCAAATCCCGCGTACTCCATGCCATGCATTATAAGGTCACTGGTAGGCAGTTGGCCCACCTCACTTCCTGTAAGGGATGAAAGAAGAAATATGATACCTGCATAGGCCAGACAGAGAAATAATGATATGTACATCTGCGGTCACTTGTAGAATGAAGGATTTTGTTATTCCGGATCATGGAATTTACGGCTTGCGTCCTTTCCCTATGTGCTTGGCAAGCCTGCAAGCTGCATAACCCGGGATGATTCGCTTGACGATAAAAATAGAGTAAACTATGAATGACAGTCTGTCAGTAGATTGCTGGATATTTGCATCCAAAACCTTCAGCCTAAACTTTAATGCAGCCCGTACCTTCTTTGATTCACCCAAAAGGTGCATCAATATCTCAACAAGACCATTCGGCATTTGGAGTGCACAATTTGGGATCATAGGGTATATGGATACAAGGAGGAATAAAAACCTTGAGCGAAGGAAGCCAGGTAATAAAGCAAAGACGTCAGAAGGCAGAAGAGTTGGAAAAACAGGGCATAAACCTGTTCCCCAACCAGATACCCAGGCCCGAGCGGGCAGGTGCCATACGCAAAATTTATGAAGGATATGATAGTGAGTCCCTTGAAGGGTTGGAGGAAACCTTTCGTTTGGCCGGGCGCATCATGGCCATGAGACGCTTCGGGAAGGCCACCTTTCTTCATATACAGGATAGCTCTGGGCGCATCCAGGTCCATGTCACGAGGGACAAGGTTGGCCCTGAATCCTATAA
>WFZW01000157.1 GCA_015489365.1 Deltaproteobacteria bacterium
CATGGAGCTTGGAATCAAGATCAAGTACGTGCCAGAGGCCACCCTCTTTCATGCCCCGAGATCAGGGCTGTTGAGGTTGATGGGATGGTACTTCAAACGTGGCAAGACCCTCCATGACTATCGAAAGAGCACCCCTATAGCACGTAGCCAGGTTACAGAAAAGGGAAGAGCGGTCAAGAATCTGTTTCGTAGCATCTATAAAACGAGATACCTTCCAGGCGTTGCCCTTCTGTTTGCATTGCAACAAGTTTCATTTTTCTCAGGCTACACGTGGGCAAGGCTCAAGGGGGAATAAGCAATCTAAAAAAAACCCTTGCGCCTTTTATACCCCTGCTCGATTTTTTCAAGTACGTAGGCTGGGCCCCCTACATGCATCCAGCATCTCAACTGGAGGAGCCTGTAGGAGAGACGATAATACATGCCGCGCAGGCTGTTTCTCCTGGCAAAACCAAACTTTTCTTCTAGTAAGCGCTCCTCAGCCCTCTGGACTTCATCAATGTAAACTGCATTGGTCTTCTGGCCTGGATAGACCCTGAAGGCCCCTAGGAATTCCTCCAGCCTGTAGAAACGGGAAGGCCCTTCGTTTAGAAGCAGCCGTATTATCATGTCATTGTCCATGATACGGTGTAACCTCTCGTCGAATCCCCCAAGGCGGCGATGGGCCCCACGTCTCCAGAACATGGACTGATTATACGCATTCAAGTTCTCATAATGAAAACGTGGGGATCTGGGTGGCAGGCAATAGGTTACGTCTGTGACCAGGTCTTGTTCGTCTATGGCGCACCAGTGCCCATAGACAACCTGGATTTCCGGATGGCGGGCAAAGATTCTTGCCACCCTTGAGAATGTTTCCGGCAGATAGAGATCATCGGAATTCAGCCAGCCGTAGATATCACCGGTGGCCATTGAAAAACCCTTGTTCAGGGCGTTGGATTGTCCTCTATCCGGTTCCGATACCCAAGAGCTAATATGGCCCTGGTAACGACGGATGACATCCAGGGTGGAATCTGATGAACCGCCATCGATTATGATAAGTTCCGTACGGGGATAGCCCTGATTGATTACGGAGAGTATGCTCCGCTCGAGGAATCTGCCCTGATTCAACGAGGGGATCACGATGGAAAATACAGGTGTGGTACCATTATCATGCTGTTTCTCCACCTCCCCAGGAAGGCATCCTGACAGCAACCTGTTGATCTCCTGGGAAAGCCTGGTACGTATGCCACCTGTACGCCGATAGGGATTCATGCCTATTTTATCCGTAAATGCATTTTCTTGATTAGCCATGACATGCAAGGACATACTTGGACAAAGAACAAGATGTCTTAAGGGTGCATTTTCACGCTTCGTTGTGACCGCCCCGGAAATGGCCATTGCCGTGAAAATCCTTTGGGCCTTTATGCCGACAGATCTCCTCGTAGAGGAAGGCATATCTTCTGGCCACATGATCGATGGCAAATTCCCTTTCCACCTTCTGGCGGGCCCCCATGGACAGGAAGTGGCGGGCGCTGTCCTTGCCAAACAATACCCAGGCGATACCCTTGGCCAGGTCCGCGATATCATATGGCCTTGCAAGATACCCAGTAACCATGTGGTCTATTAAGTCTGGCATGCCGCCTACGTCAAAGGCTACGCAGGGGGTGGCGCACGCCATGGCCTCCATCACCGTGTTCGACAGATTTTCTTGTATGGAGGGCGCCACAAACACGTCTGCTGCCGAATAAAGGCTGGCCAGCATGGCATCGTCATCCAAGCGCCCCATGAAATGGACCTTGAGGCCGAAATTATCGAGGTGATCCTGGGCTGCTGCCCCGAATATCACTACCTCGGCCCTATCCCTCATTCCATCTGCCGCCCTACTCAGTGCGCTTACCAGGAGGTCAAGGCCCTTCCTTTGATCATTCGCGGCCCCCAATGCACCAAAAAGTATGAGCCTCTTGTCAACGGGAAGTGACCAGGCGTGCCTTGCAACCTTACGTTCAACCGGCTTGAATATTTCCAGGTCCAGGCCATTGGGGATGACCCTTATGTCCTGCTGGCTAAAGATCCTGCTCTCCCTGGCCTTTCTGGCCAGCCAATGGCTTGGGCTGACGATGGTCAGATCGAGCCCTTTAAATGCCCTTTGTTTCCTCTTTAGTATCCACCTCGACAGATCGTTTTCCATGCTTGACCCAAGGACCGGACACATACCACACGCCTTCTTATAGCCATTGCATCCGGCATCATAGTGACATCCGCCGGTAAAGGGCCACATGTCATGGAGGGTCCAAACAATGGGCCTGTCTATCATGGCCAGGGTGGAAAGCCTAACGAATCCATGGCATATCCAGTGAAGATGCACCAGGTCAGGGACAAGCTTCCCTATGGTATCCAAAAGCTGCGCTCCCCCCAAAAATGCAGTTGAAAAAAGGGCCCTTTTGCGTCCTGGATACAACCTGGAGGGAAGAAGATCCACATAGGGCCTGATAAGGGACAAGCACCCCTTAAGCCCTGGACCAGGTCCAATTACCACCGGATCGTTGCCCAGCCGACGCTGGACCAACATACGGCAGTCGCACCCGATTCCCTGAAGCCCGGCACACAGCCTGTATGCTGCCCTGGCAGCCCCGCCCTTGGTATCCGATTCATTGACCAGCAGGATCTTCATTTCAAACCTTCATGCAGCCCGTACCCTCATATGCCGCTCCCTAGGGCATGAAGATACAACCCTTGGCCGTGATGTATTTTCACAGTAGGTTGTGCACTTCAGGGAACTTCTTGCCTTTTATCCGTGTATGCCTAGGCTAATCAAAAAAATGCATTTACGGATAAAATAGGCCTTAATCGTCTAAGCAGATGAATAAGCCAGCGAACGCCCCATCTTTTCCCTATATAAAACAATTGCATGCGCTCTAGTACCCGCGGATCTTCCTCAAGCCTTTCTTCGAAATAGGTGACAGGGCGATCCCCAAGGGACGTATCGAATCTACGGCTGGCCCGGCAGTTTGATCCTGAACCGTCATGACCTATATTCATCACGAGGGAACGCGCAGGGTGCAGGCAGAGCCCTCCCCTCTTAAAGACAGAGGCATACCAAAAGACCGCCCATGTGTTCATCCTTCCCCTTTTGTTGGCCTCCACCTGGCGCCAGAAACCGGCATCCACATCAAGATCGAAGGATATTCGGTCCGCTGGAGAAAAGGTCGAATATAGCCATCCGATATCCTTCCTGAAATAACGCCACGCCCTTTCCCACGTGGCCCATCCCCAACACGACGGGACACGGTAAAAGAAGGTTTCCTGTAGCCCTTCAACATCTATGGGAAACATATAACCTGAAACGTGCATCACCTGTTCGACCTGTTCATACCTACCTAGTGCATCGTTCATGTAGCGCAGGAAATACCTGCTTGTGACCAGGTCATCCTCGAGCACGATGGCCTGGCCGTGTTCCTTCACTATAGTGGTTACCCCGTCGATGATATTGGCCGCAAGGCCAAGGTTTTTGGCCCTGGCCCTCAATTCGACCGACCTGAACCCACCCAGTGCCCTTATGTATCCACGTATGGTATCCACTGCATCAAGGTCATCAGGGCCCCTGGGGCCGTCCGAATAGACGATAAGATCGGTGTCACGTGCCAATTCGTTACCCTTGAGGGCAGCGATGGTCTGCTCGAGATGCCAGGGCCGGTTATAGGTAAAAAGTACGACCGGGGCAGGCCTCATCTTGCGAATCTCTCCTGTATGAACATCTCTTCAAGGAAGATGACCGTATTTACTGTCTTTGCAAATATCCTGTAGCCATGCCCGTAGAGGTACCTGTAGATCTCACCCGATAGGATTTCATCGATGGTTTCACCCAATATCTCCACCAATATCACCCTTGGCCGGTAACGCCCCCAGTTATTGGACCTAAGCACCTCCAGCTCTAATCCCTCCACGTCAACCGAAAGAAAATCTATCACCGTTTCCCGGGGCAGGTATCTTCCCAGTATCTCTGAAAGGGTCACAGTGTCCATATATCTGGTAGACTCGATATGGTAGCCGTTACGCCCATCCCTATGGCGTGAGATCCTTTCTGAGAAACCACTCAGGGCCGGATCGTTGAAGATAAAATAGGGCAACCTCCCAGGAACCTGGGAGATGGCGGCTTCGATGTTTATATCCCTTGGGCGAAACCACCCAAATAGCCTCATGCTCCCTGGCATGGCATCTATATTGATCCCCTTCCATCCCCTCTTGTAAAAATAGTAGGTATTAGAGAACCTTTTTGGATGATGGGCCCCTACATCCACATAGAACCCCTTGTCTTGATGTTCGAAGAGACGTCCCAGGATCAGGTCCTCTCCCTCCTGGGAATAGGATTTTTGCGAATAACCGCCAAAAACGGCCTCGCAAAGGGGACGAAGCCCCCTCCTGACCCCTTCAGGAAGCATCCTCTTTACGATCCCCTTCATTCGATCCCCCTAGACCACAAAAGGGTAAGGATCCTTGCAGGATTGAGTGTATTCGTAAGAAGCACAAAGGCCTTCCTGGTACTGGAAAACAGGGGCAGGTATAGATACGCGGAGACCGCATACGAGATCACCGTTGCAAGGGCTGCC
>WFZW01000158.1 GCA_015489365.1 Deltaproteobacteria bacterium
GTTTTTGATTATACCAAGGGGATTATTGACCTCGTGGGCAACCTGCCTTGCCAAGGTACTGGTTGCGCCAAGGCGCTCTGCCTGGATGATTTGTTCCTGGGCCTCCTTCAACTGCTTGGTGCGCCGGGCAAGTTCTTTCTCCAACCATTTTGTCTTTTCCCTTCGCTCACTTTCAAGAAGCTTGGCCGCGGTAACATCCTCTATTACCAACAAAACCCTGTCAGTGCCAGAAAGGCTTACCGGTAGCATCTGCACATCCAAGTACCTGGAACCCGTTCGGTCTCCTTTTATTTCCACGCCGCTCAGGACCGCAGGCCTACCCTTGGCCAACTTGCCCAAGAATTTGTCACGCCTATCAAATCCAAGAGAAAAATAATCCCATATATTTATCCCTGGCAAGGCAGGACCGTTATCGTCGATTTCCAGGATATTCCTTCCCCCGGGATTTATGAAATAGATATCTCCTTGGATATTTGACAAAAGAAATCCCACCGGTGAGGCATTCAGGATTGCTGCGTTGATGACGTGTTCCTTTGCCCAAAGTTCCCTGTACTTGTATCCCCTAAGCGCATTGGCAAATTGACGCACAAAAAGCATCAATACAGAGACCGACTCCGTGGCCTCCTCCCAATCCTGCCTCGAGATACCTATCACAACGGCCCCAAGCCTCTCCTCCTGGCAGATCAAGGGGCAGACCAGATAGGTCCTACCCAAAAAACCCTTTATCTGTTTATCTATGATCCTGGTTTCGTTCTCCTCACAAAAGGCATCGAAATGAACTGGCATCTTGCAAGTAAACGCCTTTTCCCATATGGTCCCTGGCTGAACCGGGATACGGATCTGGGTGACGAGCTCGTCGTGTCTAGTTCCCATGGCCCTAAGGCCGTGAAGCTGGGTGCCGCTGGTAGACCTGGTTATCAGGACCTTGTCAAAATCGAAAAGGACCACCAGGCCCTGAAAAAAGCTATCCATCAAGGCATCCTCTCCATGTGCCAGCATGAGCGCATGTAACGATCCCACGAGCATAGACAGGTCTAGGGCCTTGCTCCTGAGCCTTCTCCTTTGCTCCCTTTCCTCAAGCAGCCCCCTTGTGGCAATCCCCTCTTTCCGAGGCCTACAGGCCTTGAACCCCAACAGGGCAGAGGCCTTTTCCACCTCTCCATCCACCAGGTCCTTCAACTGGTCGAGTGTATCGCCTGAAATAGAAAGCAGCCCTTCGCTCACACGTACTATCTCGTCCCAACCGTCCTCCGATGCACTGGCAAAATAATGGCTGAGGAGATCGGCAATACAGATCAAACGAACTATGGGAAGGGCCGTCTCGATGTCAGAAACGGGATGATGGTGATACCGGACGGCATCACACAACAAGGGCTGGAGATTCCAATGCTCCAGCAGCCTTGCACCGGTGCTGGCGTGGTCCGTGCCCCAGATCCTTCGTTCGGCCTTGATGATAGTCTGACCTGTCCTGGGGGCCTGAAGTATGGCATCGTAGTGCCCCGGGTCCTGTCTTATAAGGACTAGTTGCCCCAGATCGTGAAGAAGCCCTGCCACAAACGCCTCCTCCGGCGTGTCTATGCCGGCTTGGAAGGCCAGATACCGGCTACAAACGGCGGTACACAGGGAATGCCACCAGAATTGTTCCATGGAGAAATTTCCGGTAAGGGACGGGTCAGAGAAGGATTCGTGTATGGAAAGTGTTACCGCTATGTTCTGGATTGTCACCAGGCCAAGGTTCACAGCGGCCTGTGAGAGGGATGTTATGCCCTTGGTAGCACCAAAAAGAGGGGAATTTGCCAGGCGCAATATCTGTGAGGCCAACCCAGGATCGTTCCCCGCAAGCTGCGCCACGTATGACAGTGACATCTCCTCATCCATTGTGGCCTCCAATAGCTTCATGACGGCGTGAGGAAGCGATGGGAGTAGATGGGTGTTATTTCTCACCTGGCGAGTCTTGGCCATATCATATTCAATTTATAATAAAAATACATTCTCCACAGGGCTGCTATTCCTGGATGAAAAACCAGGACCTTAGAGGAATTCCTCCTACCCCCTGACTCCCTGTGCCCGGCACACAGGGCATCGAGCCCCTTTCACAAACAAGGTCTACCGTGTGCCCCTTTATCTTTATACGATAATCGGCACGAGAGGTCTTATTCCCGAGGATAGTTACAAAAAAATCTGCAAGCAACCCTATCCCAGCAACTGCCTGCGAAGATTAGTACACTGGATACGGGTAGGACACTACTCCCAAATTTATGCACTTCAAATGCTGCACAATTTACCGTGAAAATATATCCTTGGTAAGGGCAGTATTTATTCAGCCTTGTAGGTCCATATGGTGTGTTTATGGCAAACAGTCTTTAATAACTACTGAACCTTTGCGCCGAAAGTTACTGTATTTTCATATCCGGAGGTGCGGCACTAAGGTACGGGCCGCAGAAGGCTTGGGTTTAACATCGCCTTTTCCCGAAAACAAGCAAAACCTTTCACCGCTTGAACCCTTAACTCCGCCCTGGGAATAACGGATACAGCCCGTATGGGCACTGTATTTTAAAGATAAATTCTTGGCTATAGGCATATCTATTGCCTATACCTGTAAAAAGAAGTAAATGCAACCCTGTATATCCTTGTGTGTCCATGGGTTAATTTAAAATTCCATTTTTGCAATTAATGATCCTGCAATATCCCAAGGAGGCAAGCCATGCGATCGTTTGAGGTAACGACATCCCAAAAAACTGAATTGGTAGATATAACAGGCCGGGTCCAAGGGGCCGTAACCGATTCAGGGCTGGAAGACGGCATCGTTTTTGTCTACTGCCCCCACACTACCGGAGGCATAACCATAAATGAGGGGGCTGACCCAGCGGTTAAAGAGGATATCATCGCGGTATTAAACCACGTAATTCCCTGGAATCTTGATTACAAGCACCTGGAAGGCAATTCACCAGCCCACATAAAGGCATCACTTGTAGGCTCAGGCGTGCACCTAATCGTAGAAAACAGAAATCTCAAACTGGGCACGTGGCAGAAAATCTTCTTTTGTGAATTTGACGGACCCAGGCGGAGGAAGGTGTGGATCAAAACCATCTAAGGGCATCCCTATCACTGTTCCACGGGTTAAAATTCCAAGGGCCTTCTCAATTCCTGTTTTTAAAGGGCAATTCCTGTCTGTCCCTGTCCTTTTGGTCTTAAGACCCGGTCCCTTGAGGACAGCGATGGAAATCAGGAGAGGTTGTCGCCGCTGGCGACAACCTTTTGAGATTTGCCAACAGAGGAGGTGAATTCGGCCCGTTTCACCGGCCTCACCCTGAGGATCTGACCGACATAGATACAATTCGACGAAAGATTGTTAAGTCTTCTCAAGGTACTGGTTGAGACCCTGAAACGCCTGGCAATCAACCAGAGGGAATCGCCTTTCTGTACCACATATCTTCCTCCGGGCAACAGGCCCTTGCGCCTGTCGAACCTGCGTAAAGATGCCACCTTCCGCTTGCCAACAGGTATCTTTATCACCTTCCCAGCCCTTATGAAGTGCTTGCTGTGGAGATTGTTGGCCATCATTATGGCCCTTACGCTACTGCCATATCGCTTTGCTATGACAGAAAGCGTCTCTCCACGCCGGATCCTGTACCTAAGTGCGTACCTATGAGGGGGAGACCATGGCTTCAAGGAGTCAAGCTTGGCAAGCAGGATAGAGGCCTTCCCAGGGGGTACCTTCAGCTCATATTCTTCATCGGGTGTCACTGAATAACGTAATTCAGGGTTGAGATCCTTTAGTACCCTGGAGGAAATCCCCAATGCCTTTGCCACCGAACCGAGGCTCAATTGCCTATCGAGCTTGACCTGTTCAAATTCATAGGGCGGATCCACCTTGGGAAGCTTGAAACCATACTTTTCAGGGTTCTTTATGATATGGAGTGTGGCCAAAAACCTCGGGACATAGCGGGCAGTCTCCATGGGAAGCCTGTTGTAGAGATCCCAGAAGTTATCCAGATAGTTGATACGCTGCCTACGAATGGCCTTGAGAACCGTCCCCTCCCCACAATTGTAGGCAGCAAGGACTGTGGTCCAGTCACCGAATATATTGTGCAGTTCATTCATGTAGGCTATTGCAGCCTTGGTGGATTTTTCAGGATCCAGGCGTTCATCGATCCACACATCCCTCTTGAGGCCGAATTTGTACCCTGTAGACGGAATGAACTGCCACAGGCCCAATGCCCTCGCCCTGGAAAGTGCCCTGACCTTGAACCCGCTTTCGATTAGGGGAAGCCAGGAAAGCTCCTCAGGAAGCCCGGCAGCGGCAAGTGCCTTGACTATTTCCTGGCGGTAGCGCCCTGACCTCTTGTACGAGTTCAAAAAAAATCGCCTCTCCCTGGTCTGGAAATTTTTGATTTCCTGTTTCACATACTTGTTCATAACAAGGGGAATGGCCTTATGCATGCCAGTGACAGCTGTAAAACGGGAGGCATGGATCTCAAGCAGACGCTTCGAGATCAAAAACCTAAGATCATCCTTTTGTTGATTAAGATCGGGATCCCCATCCGGGTCGACCTTGAGTATCAGGCCATAGGCCTGATCCAAGGCGTCTATCGCCTTGTCAAGCTCTCCTTCAGCCCAGAATTCCTGTGAGCTTTTACATAACTCCAAGGCGGAATCAAGCAGGGCCTGTTCATTACTTTCTGCCTGCTGTTCGTCCTCCCGTGGACATGCCCCGGCAGGCGGAAAGATCTCCACCGCAAGGGATTCCACATCTTCGCTTCCAGATTCCTCCTGTGCCGGCGATCCCTCCATGTGGTCCTTGGAATCCACACTGGTTTTCCTATCAGGCTCATGAATAACAGGGGTACCACCTGGATGTCCGGCATCTGCCACAAGATTTGAAGGCCTATGGGCGCAGCCTGAAAACATCCAAAAAATACACGACAACAAAATCAAGGCTCTTAGCATAAAATCATTATCTCCCATCCCTGTAAGGCACACCTATGAGCTACAACACAGCCCCTGGAAACAGCCATCTGTTCGGATACAATATATCGATAACACAAAAGAACCCGGCATACCGGGTGGATTTATACAATTACCTACCGACAGAGGGTGTGGCTATCAAACCAAAGGGAAAATCGTTCTGGATACCCTTCCATAATATCTCAATCCTCAACATAGTAAAGCCGAATGGCTAATCAAAAAATGCATTTTCGGATAAAATCCAAAGCAAAATACAGGCCATGTTCCCACATCCGAAGATAAAATTTTAAGCACGTGGACCCCTTGAAGGTTTGCTCTGTCCTTCATTGAGGAAAATAGGCGGCAGGATCTTCAGCTCCTCCCCTCCACCCATGGAGCCCTCTACCAGGCACATCCTGGCCTTGCTCCGGCATGTTGGATGGACCATCTGCAAGCGCTTTGGTTCGATCCCTGCGGCCTTCATCTTGTACAACAAGTAGGCCATTCGCTCTGCCGGATAGACCATGCTGAGCCTACCACGATGACGAAGAACATGTCGACATCCCTTCATGGTATAATCTATATTTGTCAAAATTTCGTGCCTTGCAAGGGCCTCCTGTGCATTGGAGCAAATCCTGCCTGTTTCCACAGGCCGATATGGGGGATTGAAAACTACCTGATCGAATCCACTTGGCTCCATGAATTCCGCAATTCGGTTTATATCCCCATGGACAACCTCTATCCTGGTCTCCAGGCCGTTGGCCCTTACATTCCCCCTTGCAAGATCCAAGAGGGCATCCTGGATCTCGATGGCCACGATCTTCAACGTGATATTACGTCTTGCCAGGATCAACGAGATGACCCCGCACCCAGTACCCAGCTCCAGCAACCTTTCGTTTCTTCTCGTCTTCACGAAATCGGCCAGCAGTAACGAATCCACTGAATACCGGTAACCGTCTTCTGGTTGATTAATAATAAGTGCTTCAGGCGCGTTTACCATGAAAGTAAAGTCATAAGGGTTGCATGAAAATTTGTTTCTTAAACCATGGCCCGGTAATATGATCTACATCATGCCCCTTGGCACGTATTTCCTGTGCCGGAGGAGGCAGAGAACAAGGGTACGGGCCGTATGCAGGTCTAGCTGAACCAAAACACATCATCCAGAATGAATGCCCTGGATAGGTAAGGAGCCAGTTTAAAGAGATGATCGCAGTTTGGCAAAGGGTAAGTTCGGCCTCTGTTGAGGTCGAGGACAAGGAAATAGCCCGGATAGGAGCAGGGGCCCTGGTCCTTCTGGGTGTAGAAACAGGTGATAGTGATCTGGACGCTGCCTATATGGCGCGAAAATGCCTGGAGCTTAGGGCCTTTGACGACGATCAGGGACGCCTGAACCTGTCACTGCTTGATACAGACGGGGAATTGCTCTTGGTATCCCAGTTTACCTTATGCGCTGACTGCCGTAAGGGGCGCCGCCCATCGTTCGCCACAGCTGCAGATCCTGATACGGCAAGAAGGCTGTACGAGGAGGTTGCCCATAGGGCAAGGACCATGGGCGCCAAGGTGCAAACCGGAATATTCCAGGCGCACATGAAGATTCACCTGGTAAACGATGGGCCGGTAACCCTGCTTATCGATAGCAGAAAGAGGAGCCGATGACCCTAAACGAAACCCGGCCTAACGGCCTAGATACATGGAGCGCCCCAATGGTTTCCCAGGAGGCGGCCTCCTGGTTGATTGAAAACCTCGAAGGAGAAAAACTTGTGGAGTTTGCACTCGCTGCCAGCCAGGATCATTATGGGGAAAAATGGCTATCAGGTATCGATATATCCCCCGATGCCCTCCAGGACGAAAGACAGCAGAGGATACTCTTTCCTGAATTAGCCCGGCTCCTTACCTCATCTACAAGGATAAGGACGGCCTTTTTCATAATCTCATTTCCTGGGGCCCGCTGGTTCAAATGGGGTGAATTCCTGGAAACCACAAGGGAAGAATGGCTGATAGGACACTGGCGAGATACCATAAGGGCCACAGGAGACCTTGCCATTGGTGTTGCCATGGCCCTTGATGACAGACATGCTATTGCACTGAGAGGTGAAAGACTTCTCAGGCTAAGATCCATATGGAAAAGCACACCTGTCCGTAATCCTTCTGTACTGCCTCCTGCCTGGAAGAGTGCAGTCGAGCTCCTGGTTCCACTGCGTCCCTCCGAAAAAATATCGGGAAAAGCCGTCCCACCTGGGACCTACCTAAAACACATTGAACACGACCAGGAAAAGGATACCAAGGCCGACAAGACCAGGGAAAGGCTGACAGTAAGGCTCCAAAAGATAAAAAGGGCGCTAAAGAATGAAAGGGAACGCGCCAAGGGTTTCAAGGCACTGGCAGAGCAGGAGAAAACCCGTTATGCAGAGCTGCGTAGCAGGATGGATGCCAAGATCCAGGAGGGGATTTCCTCGATTCTCAAGGAGATATGCCTTCCCGACACCTCCAGTGTCGACATATGGCATTGGAAACTTGGCGATTCCACGAAGGCGCTTGTTGAAGAGGTGGAACACGCACTGCAAACACAAAAAAAACTCGATGTACGCTATGGCATGAGATCCGTAGTAATGGAAACACTCAGGGAACTGGAGTCCAAGCTTGAAGAGGTCCATTTCGCCATCAAGGAGTCCATATTTACATCCCCCTTACTTACCAAGGCAAGGGAACATCTCGAAATCGAAATACAGCGGCTTAACCAGCTCGTTACCGGTACCGATGGCATATCATCCCCGGTTGGCAACGCCATACTCCACAGAGCAATGGCGCTAGAGATAGATGAAAGAGGACTAAAGGAATTGGAGGACCTAGTGCTCAGTGTGAAAAGGCCTCCTATAAGCCACCTAGTGGGCCCTGGTGAGCAGGATGAGCTTGGCATTCGCCTTGAAAAGCTCCTTGCCGAAAGGACCAGGCTTTACCAATCGTTACAGATCGAGGGGCACATACCAGCCGTCGGCAAACAGGAAGGCATGAAACATATCCCCAATCTTCCGGCCTTCGTTTCGGCCAATGCAGATCTTTGTGCCCGCTCCATATTGGTCGTCGATGGATATAACGCCCTAAAGGCCTCTGCCCAATGGGCCTCTGTTGAACAGCCCGATTTTTCAAAGGCCCGGCGCAGATTCATCAGGTTATGGGAAAGAAAATCGCCTGACTGGGCAATGGTCGAACTCGTATTCGACGGTACAGGGCCGCATACGAGTATGGAAAGCAGGGGCAATGTCTGCATAATCTTTACGGACGACCGATTGGAAAGCCAGCGGGCAGATGAATATATCATCGACCGGATACGACAAGCAAAGGAAGACGAACCTGGCAAGACAATCTTCCTGGTAACCGCCGACAGAAGGTTAATGGAATCGGTTTCCAGATGGTGTGATTATGTTATCGATCCCAGATGGGCGCTGATCCACTATCTGGATACACGCTAACCGTACCCCCAGCCTTGGCAAAGGACGCTATTAACTACCAGCCAGCCAGTTGACGCAGGGCCTCAAAGGCCACGATACCAACCGCTGTAGAGAGATTGAGGCTCCTTACGTTTCCCCATATGGGAACGAAAAAGCTCCTTTGCCAATATCTACGCAGCAGGTCGTCTGGCAACCCCCTGGTCTCCTTGCCAAACAACAGAAAGGAATTCTCCCTATATGGCGCCTCTGTATAGATCCTCTTTCCCCGGGTAGAAAACAGTAGGAGATCCTCCCTGCCATAGCGGTCCATGAAATGGTCCAGGTCTTCATGATGCCTGATCTCCACATGGGGCCAATAGTCGAGCCCAGCCCTTTTCAGACTCCTATCGTCCGTGCTGAAACCAAGTGGATGTACAAGATGCAGTACGGAACAGGTTGCCGCGCACAATCTTGCGATATTACCCGTGTTAGGCGGAATCTCAGGTTCGACTAGAACTATATGCAGCCGTGGGGGTATAACAAATTCACCCGTGTGCTTCATTCCTTGGCACCGAGTCGTTTCCTGCACTCAGGGCATATGCCCCTCACCTCAAGTTTGTGATCGATGATCTTGAAACCAAACCTGTCGGCCAAATCACCCTCGATCTCCTCAAGGCGTGCATCCTGGAACTCCTCTATTTTCTTGCATTCAACACATCTCAAGTGGCAATGATGGCTGTGGCCGTATATATGCTCGTAGTGCATATGGCCATCCTCAAAAAAGACCTTCTGTACCAGATTGGATTCGATCAACAGGGGAATGAGACGGTATATGGAGGCCTTTGAAACATGTATACCCTTTTGCCTCATTGACAGGTACAATGAATCGACATCGAAATGATCATGGGTGGAAAATATTTCCCGGATTATTGCCTCCCGTTCAGGGGTGTAACGGAGCTGATGCCGTTTCAAATACTCCCGGAAGACCTGCAGTTCTGATTTCTTGCTCATGGTAATGCCTGCCCTGAAGATAAGGGCGCCTCTGATTCGCCCTATTTATCTTGCTGCCAGTGTCTTAGAGGCACAAACCGGCTCACAGGGACCTATTCTAAACTTCCATGCGGCCGGCCCGTACCTTGGTGTCGCACCCCAATACATGAAGATACAGCCCCAGAGGGATACCCTATTTTCACGGTAAATTTTATCTGAAAATACATTCTTGCTTAGCCACGAACACTGCATTTTCATGCCCTGTGGGTGCAATAACAAGGTACGGGCTACATGAAGGTTTGGGCTTGTTGACACAATAGATCATTCTTTGTAATGAGATGCAATAAATTTGTCCGAGGGGACCGTAAAATATGCTTTTTTCAAATGACAAACGTGAAAGCCAACAGGCCGAACGGCAGTGCAAGAAAACAAACAGCCAAGACTCTACAAAACATGGAGGTAGATTCGGCAATGCTGACGACTTTCATCTGGCTGAAAAGAAGGAGCTTTTGGGCCTACTTGCAGAAACCGGTGAGGCATTACCTGAAGGTGGAGAAATGGTGCTTGATCTCTTTGTGACCCTGGAGGGCCACGTTTCGCCTGACTATATAAAGAACCTGTTGCACCAACAGGGAATCAACGTAGCAGAGGATACTATTAATAAGAGCCTTGAACTCCTTTGCCGTTATGGCATTGCCCAAAAGGCATTTCTAAATGGCAAGGGACCATGGTACGAACACCTCCATCTTGGTGCTGATCATGACCACCTAATGTGTGTAAAATGCGGCAAGGTAGTCGAATTTCCGGCAGACGACCTGAAGGCCAAGGGGCGCCAAACAGCCGCTGAATATGGCTTCGAGCCAATTCACCAAAAAACCACCATCTATGGTCTTTGTCCTGAATGCCGAAGGAGGCAGGAACCCCTGATGCCGTTGGCCATGGCTGCCACTGGAGAAAAGGTAAAGGTGAGCAGGATAACAGGGGGACATAGTATGAAAAACAGGCTTTCTGCCATGGGGCTCACTACAGGGGATACGATAGAGATAATAAACAATGCGGGTCCATTTATTATAAATGCCAAGGGCTCCCGTCTTGCCCTTGGTAAGGGACTGGCACAAAAAATCCTTGTTAGCCCTGTTAAATAGTGCTTTTATCCACAAAAGAATCTGGTGAAACAATGAAAAATACCGATAAAAATACATCACAAGATAAGATCTCCGATATTTCCTTCGTCGGAGGGGGCCAGATGGCCGAAGCCCTGATTAAGGGAATAATATCGAAAGGCCTTCTACCCCCTGGGGCTATCACCGTTTCTGATCCTTCCAAAGGACGCCTCAAGCACCTCGAAGATACGTACCAGGTAAAGACGACCCCTGTTAACGGCACAGCCATTGAGTCATCGAAGACCATATTGATAGCGGTAAAGCCCCAGGTAATAGGCCCTGTACTGGAGGATATCCGTTCCCATGTGACAAGTAGACACCTGATAATATCCATTGCCGCTGGGATTCCCACGAAGACCCTGGAAGGGGGACTTCCAAAGGGTACGAGGGTGATACGGGTGATGCCAAACACCCCGGCGCTCGTCCAGGCAGGGGCCGCGGCAATCTGTAAGGGCTCACAGGCCACGGATGAGGATCTAGATATTGCAATGGGGCTCTTTAACGCTGTCGGGACAGCACAAGAGGTGCCAGAGGCACTCATGGATGCGGTCACAGGCCTGAGTGGGAGCGGGCCTGCCTATTGTTTCGTATTCATGGATGCCCTTGCCGATGCTGGAGTAATGGAGGGACTGCCGCGTCCTGTGGCCTTGAAACTGGCAGTACAGACCATGCTAGGATCAGCACTGCTTTGCCAGGAGACGGGAAAACACCCTGAGGTACTGAAGGACATGGTAACGAGCCCAGGGGGGACCACTATCGCAGGACTTTTTCGCCTCGAGGAACACGGGCTGCGCCATGCAGTGATGGATGCCGTAAGGGCCGCTACCAGAAGGGCCAAGGAACTTGGAGACAATACCTGAGCCTTCTCGCCCATCGGATATGAAAAGGCTGCTGGGATAAGGAACTAAAGAACCAAGCCCTACCGTAAACAGAAGGGCTGCTCCCCTTGCCAATGTCTATACGGGAATCCTGGCAAGCCCATTCGCATCATGTTACTCTCATATGATGCAGGCTGGAAAGACGATAGAACAGGCCCGTAAGGGAAGGATCTTTCCTGTATATCTATTCTTGGGTGAACGCCCTATCACCACCCCTGTATGTGAACAATTGCTGGATATATTGCTACCCGGGGAAAATAGATCCACTAACCTGGACATCATGACCCTGGAGGAGGGCACCGAAGGTGCCGTATTGGAATCGCTAAGGACAAGGGCTTTCTTCCCAGGAAGGAAGATCGTGTGGGTACAGGATGGTGGTTTCCTGCTCGCTCCTGCCAAGGAAGGAAGGGCATCTACCAATGGCCAGAAGGCCGAAGGCCATGGGAACGCCCCTGGGGCGACCCTTAAAAAATGGTTGGAAAGGGATGACCATTCCAAACAATGCGTCCTACTGATCCAAGCTGCTGCCGTAGATACCGGTTCAAGGCTATTTAAGGCCATATCCAAGAAAGGCAAGATAATCGACCTCAGGATCCCCAGGGGTAGTAAGAGGGCGTCGGAAGTATCGGCCAGACAGAGGATCAGGAAATGGCTAAGGGAGCGGGGCAAGGAAATAGGGCCAAAGGCCATCGAATCCCTCATGGAACGGGTCAATTACAATGATCCATTGGCCTTGATGTCAGAGATAGAAAAGCTTTCTTGTATAAAGGATGGCAGGATCTCCCGTTCCCATGTGCAGGGCCTTGTCAGGCGCTCAAGGGAAGAGGAGCTCTTCGAGCTCACCGGGGCATTGAACAAACGGGACCTTCCCGGGGCATTGGATTGCCTTGGTTTACTGCTTGAGCAAAACATACCTCCATTGGTGATCCTGGGCGTGCTTAGAAACTATATAAAAAAGCTGATTGCCCTAAGGGCTGCAATGGACCCGAACATATCGGCCACCAGTTTTGGCCTGTTCCAATCAAGGCAACTACCTGTAATACAAGACTACTTCAAGGGAATACAAGGCAATCCACTCAGGGGGACCCACCCATACGGACTCTTCAGGATGGCCTTGGCCGCAGAGAAGGCAGACCTCAACCGGTTGCTTGAACTAATTGCCAATATGCCAGAATATGATCTTGAATTAAAGGGCGGGGTGCTGGCCCCCAGGCTGCTCCTGGAAGGACTCGTAATGGACCTGCTGAAGATATTAAAGGGGAATCCGGAATGAAGGATACGGAAAAGGAAATGCAGGATGAAAGGGCGCTGGCCAAATTTCTATTCGAAGGGGCTATGCTCAAACGGATATGGAGAACAGGCTATGCCTTTTTGGGCAAGGGACACGAATCGGTGGCCGCCCATTCCTATGGGGTGGCCCTAATAGCCCTCATGCTGGCCAATGACATGCCGGATATCGATATGGAAAAGCTACTGAAGCTGTGCATCGTTCATGATCTTCCAGAGGCCAGAACAGGTGATGCCAACGCGGTGAACAAGTTGTATGTCAAAATCGATGAAGAGGCCGCCGTATCAGACATGATCAAGGGGCTCGATCGGGCTGACTTCATTGCCAAGCTCATATCGGAATACAGAAAATGCAAAACCCCTGAGGCCGTACTCGCACACGACGCAGACCAGTTAGACATGCTCTTTTCCTTGAAAGAACACATGGATACAGGAAGTGATGATGCCAGCCGATGGATCCCCTTCGTAATGGCCAGGCTCAAAACAAAGAGGGCCCGCTCACTGGCAAAGGCACTGCTCAAGGAACACTGGGCAAGCTGGTGGATGGAGCGGCTTTTGGACTAGGAACCCTTGATTTGCCTATTGCCAAAGGGCCTTAAATGCGTATACCATGTGTCATCTTTCATCATTCCAAGGAGATGTGATCGTATGAAAAGGTATTTATTATCAAGGACTGCGTCCTTCATGGCGCTGTTTCTGCTGTTGATGTTTCCACCTCTTGTCTCCAAGGCAAGTGGCTCCGATCAGGCAACCGGCCAGAGTATCATCATTGCCTACACAGGGAACACCTGGGGTTACATCGTACCGTGTCCGGCATGAAGGGGTAAGGAAGTCGGGGGATTAGCCCGCAGGGTCCGGTGGATCCATGACAACAAGGCACTACACACACAGGGTATGGTACTCGATGCCGGTGATTTCCTATTCAATCCAAGGGTCGCCATCACAGACTGTGAGCTCGACAGGGCGAGATTAATCCTGGACCTGTACAGGCAAATGGGGTACGAAGCGGTGGCAATTGGAGTTCATGACCTGGCCGCAGGGACAAAGTTTCTCCAAGAGGAACTTAAAAAAAGGGGAATCACCGGCCTGTCATGCAACATAGAGGTAAACGGCAAGGCACCCTTTGCACCGTATAGGATATTCAAGGTAGGTGGTATCAGGATTGCCGTCATGGGGGTAACCTCGCAGGGTCGGGGCAAACAACCATGGCAGGATCTTGGGATCACTATAAAGGATCCGGTAAAGGCCCTTCATAGGCTGGTACCCAAGGTCAAAAAAAAGGCAGACTGCCTGGTGCTACTTTCCAACCTGGGCCTTGCTAATGATACCTGGACCTCGGCCGACATGAACGACATAGATGTCATCATAGGAAGTGGAAACGGCGGTGGCCTTGCCAGACCGCTTAAGCGCGAATTTACCTACATCTTGAGGACCAACGCCAAGGGTAAAACGATCGGTGTAGCGACCCTCATATTCTCGTCTGGGAAACGGCTCCAGGAGGTAAAAGGAAACCTCGTCAAGCTCACTGGGCGAATTAAGGCCGACCCAAACACCTCGTCCAGGATAAAGAAATTCGAAAAAAGGTGCCCGGAAAGTGCCAGGAGAACAAATCGTATGAGGAAAAGGCCCGGACACAATGTCTCCAAAACAAATCCATTCATACAGGCCTTAGAAAAGGCAAAGAAAAGGGATGGCCCTGTTCAGGGAAACGGGCCAGCTGTTGCACCGGGATCAAACCCTTTACTGGAAATCCTGAAGAATAAGGCAAGGCAGAATAAAGATCCAGAGGTCACGTCAGGAACCGATACTCAAAAATAGGCCCGCGGGAAAGGCAGCCTCTTGCGCGCGCTGTGGTGCATGCATGGCGGTTTGCCCGGTGTACTGGGCAACAAAAGAGGAACGGTTCGGGCCAAGGGGAAAATTTGCCCTGATATCCCAGGAGGATATAGGCCCTAGAAATCAAAAGTGGATCGAGACCCTTGAGGCCTGTCTGCAGTGCGGCGCATGCAGTTTCACCTGTGCAGCCGGTGTTAAGGTGAACGAGGCAATCCGTGCCAAGCGTGAAATGGTCTTTGGCAAAAGCAGGCTTGACCGGATAAAGTTCCAGGCAATGGGCCATCCTGGTATCAGCAAGGCCCTTTCCAGGGTAATCGGTGGGCTCCCCAATGGTTCCGGCCTGTTGTGGCGCATGTTGGGGCTTTCGACACCAAAGGGCTTTATCATGCCGCCCCTGGCACCGCGTCCCTTCTTGTCAACCGCTGCCAGGGAATCCATGATACCACGTTTGCCGCCACTCCTTGAAGGGACCGGTGGGACCATACCAAGGATCTCCATATTCGTGGGCTGTGTGCAAAACTACCTGTTTCCCCAGGTACCAAAGGCGATCCAGAAGTGGCTGGGATCGCAGGTGATTATCCCGACATCCCAAGGATGCTGTGGCCTACCAGCCTGGTCAAACGGGCATACATCTATGGCCAGGCAATTGGTCCTTAAAAACCTGAACGCCCTGGGTACAGATATGGATTTCCTCGTCACAGGATGTGCCTCATGCGCCACCATGATAAGGGATTGGCCAAGGCTTTTTTCGCCAGGAGAAAGGGCCTTCAGCCAGGCAAAGCAACTTGCAGGAAAGGTAATTGAATTTAGTGCCCTCGTCTCAAGGCTTGGATACTATCCCTCTGGAATCGATGGCCCTAGTGTTTCATGCCATATCCCATGCCACCAGAGATTTGACAGAAACGACAAGGGGTGTACGGAAAGGCTGCTCGAGCGGCTTTTTGGCAGCAGGTATAGGCCCATGGAACAGGCATGTTGTGGGCAGGGAGGGACCTTTGCCCTTGCCTTCCCGGAAAAGGCGTGGAGAATCTTTATGGGAAGGATTGCCGCATGGAAGAAAACCGATACGGATCTCCTGGTGACCACGTGTTCCGGATGCCTACTGCAACTGAGGAGTGGAATCAAGGGCCTTAAAAAACAGGGAGCTGGCCACCTGCCACGGGTGATCCACCTGGCTGAATTGATCGATCTGGCCAAATAGCCCCCATGAGCAAGACCACCTTGCCCCTGGATAAAATTATATGAAAAGGATACATGACTACTACTTCAAGAAGGCAAAAAGGGAGGGATTCCCGGCAAGGTCCGTCTATAAGCTAAAGGAGATCCAGAAACGATTCCACATCATAAGGAGGGGACAATGGGTCCTGGATCTTGGTGCATTTCCAGGTTCATGGACAAAGTATGCAGCAGGGTTGGTTGGCCCTAGAGGGGGTATCATTGCCGTTGACCTTAAGGGAATCAAGAATCCTCCTGAAAATGTAGTAGTCCTGGAACAGGACGTTTTTACGCTCACCACGGAGAAACTTAAGGATATCACGCCCCGCCTGGACGTGGTCCTTAGTGACATGGCACCTGCCACCACCGGCCGAAGGGATGTTGATCATCTCCGTTCCATCGCCCTTTCGGAAAGGGCCCTCGACCTAGCGAACGGACTTTTGCACAGGAAAGGCACCTTCCTTTGCAAGGTTTTCCAGGGTGAAGACCTGAACCAATTTCGAAAATTGTGCCTAGACAGGTTCCACAGCATCCGTCTTGTCAAACCAAAAAGTTCCAGGAAGGAAAGCGTCGAGATCTTCCTACTGTGTTCCGGCAAGGTGGCCTGATGGGAAGGGAAGCGATTGTCACTGGTGCCACGTCGGGGATCGGGCTTGAAATATCAATGATGCTTCTCGATAAAGGATACCGGGTATTTGGCATAGGGCGCAATTTTTCAAGGGCCAAGATCGAACATAGGGCATTTATACCCATAGCCTATGACCTGTCGGATGCCGGCGAGGTAATAAAGGCCGCAAGGAGGATCAGGACCCTACGTCAGGAACCTGTCTTCCTTCTAATAAACAACGCCGGCATCGGGGCCTTTGGGCCGCACGAGGCGATTGATCTTGAAAGGATCCACGAGTTGGTAGCCGTAAACCTTGAGGCGCCTATGCTCCTTACACGCCTGTTCATGGCGGATCTCAAGCGCTCCAAGGGGTTCATAATCAACATGGCCTCTGTCACCGCGCTCAAACCAAGCCCAATGGGATCTGCCTATTCTGCCACCAAGGCCGGACTCCTTCATTTTTCCAGGAGCCTCTTTGAAGAAATCAGGAAAAGCGGGGTAAGGGTAGTCACTATATGCCCTGACATGACCAGGACCGGCCTCTTCAGGGATTCAAATATCGATGTGGCAGACGAGCCATCGACGTACCTGACACCAAGGTATGTGGCCAACGCCGTAAGAACGGTGATCGAGCAACCGGAAGGCAGTGTTATGACAGAGATCGTCTTAAGGCCCCAGCGCCACATGATAACAAGAAGAAAGGGCGGCAAGGGCTAACGATGGATGATAGGCCGATCATAGGGGCCTATGTGTACCCTGGATGGCATCCTTGCCCTGAAAGGGATAGAAATTTTCCACAGGGATGGAGTGAATGGGACCTGGTCCTGGGGGCAAGAGCGCATTTTCCAGGGCACACCCAGCCGCGCCTGCCAGACTTTGAACCATACAATGACTCCCTCCCGGAGACCGCAAGCTGGCAGATCGGGCTTGCCAGGACCTATGGTATAGATCTCTTCGTGTACGGATTCTTTTGGTCCCGTGGCAAAAGGGTCTTTTATAGGGCGCTCGATGAAGGTTTTCTTGGCTCGAAGGCAGGCAGCCGGTTTCCTTTCGCCCTTATGTGGGCTAATAGGATGCCAAGGGGGGTCCTTCCGGTAAAAAGGCCCAGGGACCCGGTCATAGAGCCCGCAAGGCTCGTCTATACCGATCCTGAGGATTTTGCATGCCTCATTGACTTCCTGGCCAAAAACTATTTTTCAAGGCCCAATTACTTCAAGATCGCAGGCCATCCCCTTCTATCCATATATGACAGCACCTTCTTCATACGCCAAATGGGGCTTGCACGGTGCCGCCAGGCAGTAGATCAGGCGAACCTTCACCTTAAGAAGCTGGGATTCCCAGGCCTCCACCTCATGGCGGTAAACCCTGCCCCTTCCTTCCTTAAAGACTATCACCTGGCAGGTTTCGACAGTCTTACCCACTACGTAAACCTTCCCCAGTGGAAAGGTGAGTATTTGCAGGACTACCAGGATCTTTCACGCCTAAGAAGCGCCGAATGGTACAAGATGCCAACGGCCACCCCCCTGCCCTATTTCCCATCCGTATCACCAGGATGGGATGCAACCCCAAGGGCAACAATGCATGGGGGCTTCAGGCCAAGGCGTTATCCCTGGTGGCCCGTTGTCACCGGGGAGCACCCTGATCTATTCTATAGATTTGGCAAGGCGGCCCTCAGGTTCTCCTGCTCCTGTTCTAATATCCCGATTCCACTCATCTTTGTCGCATCCATGAACGAATGGAGTGAAGGGCACTATCTTGAACCTGACAAACGGTACGGGACAGGGTGGTTGGAGGCAATAAGGCAGGCCAGACATACACTCTAGGTAAATCTAACCTCGCCTTCTAACTTCCTTGTCTATGCCTCCTCGTAGAGCCTGAGTATGGCCTTGGGCTCGAATTCAAGGGCCTTGGCAGCAGGATAAAGACCGGCAACAAGCCCCAGCAACACCGAAAGGACCACGGCAGCCATCATGGTTGGCCATGGCAGATATAGAGGCCATCCAGCTAATAGCTGCACCAAAATGGCCAGCAGGATGGACAGGGCCATACCGGTCGTGGAGCCAAAAAGACATATAAATAGTGATTCTAGCAAAAATTGAACGAAGATATCCTGTTTCCTTGCACCGACCACCCGTTTTATGGCAATCTCAAGGAGACGTTCATAGATGGAAAGGGCCATAATGGCAACAATACCCAGCGCCCCAACACTGAAGGCCATCGAGGCCACTATGCGACTCAACATGGAGAACAGGTTCAGGGTCTGGGTTGCAGTGCTTTCAAGCTCCTCATAGGTATTTACGGAAAAATCTCTTTTACCATGAAGCTTCAATAAAAGGGAAGTCACCTCCCTGATTACGGCCTTATTTGCGGCCCTATCCTGGCTCAACACCACGGCGCCATCAAGATAGTCCACATTCTCCAGTATGCTCATGCCACTTGTAAGCGGCACGAACAACATCTGATCAAAGTCCTCACCACCAAAGGAACCCCTTTTTTCCATTACGCCTATCACCCTGAAGGGGATACCATTTAGGTAAAGGACCCTCCCAAGCGGGGCCTTGTTGAAGAATTCGGTTGCTATCTTGTGGCCAAGCACGACCACCTTCCTGTATCCCTCCAGGTCGCGCCTGGTTATGAATCTTCCAGCCTCTAGCCTGAAATCAAGAAGCGTGGCATAATCGGGGGCACAACTGGTTACCGTGAGCCTTGAAGACTTGATTCTGCTTTGGACCCTGACCATCGATTTCTTGTAACCGCTCACGGCCCTTACCATGGGTATCAAGCGCCGAATAGCCCTTATATCCGAGGGCCTGAGCGTTGTATATTGCGACAGCCTAATCTTCATACGCCCCATGGCCTTTACCTCGCCAGGGGTAATTACTACCAGGGAGGCGCCCAACCTTCCCAGTTCCGTTTGGATCTTTCTCCCCATAGCCCCGCTTATACTGTCCATGAGCACCAATGACAGGACCCCCATGGCAATCCCCAGCATGGCAGTGGCAGTACGGCGTTTCTCCTGCCTGAAATAACGGAAAAGCTCGATAAGTGAAACCCGCCTCACAATCTGCTCCTCAACGCCTCTACCGGCCTATAGTCAGCGGCCTTCTTGGCCGGCATTATGGCAGCGACGAGCCCGGTGGCAGTAGCAAATAGCAGGGCAATCACCAGGGATTTCATGGGATAGACCTTGGGAATCCCCAACATGGGCATAACCAGATAGATGGAAAGGAATCCTGCGCACGTCCCTGCAATGGCACCAGCCAGGGCTATTGCCACGGATTCAGCAAGAAACTGGGCCATGATTGTTCGCCTGTTCGCCCCGAGGGCACGCCTGATACCAATCTCCCAGGCGCGGACCTTTACGTTTATGAAGAAGATATTCGATAACACAAACCCGCCTACAAACAGGGCCACAAGGGATGCAAGTCCCAGATAGATCGAAAGGGTCATGTTAAAGACATTGAGGAACTTTCTGACCATCTCTGGGGTTATCATGACAAAATCCTCCTTGGCATGGCGCCTTAGCAGGATGGATCTTGCCTCTTCTACTATATGTTGGTAATCCGCCCCTGGGGCAACCTTGAGCTCTATGCCCAGGACCTTCTTGTATTCAGGCTCTATGAACTTGCGATATGTCTCTATGGGCAATATGAGCCGGTCATCCAGGCTCATGCCATTTGGGAGCCTGCCCTTCGAACGGTATATCCCTATGATGCGAAACGATGTCCTGTTAACCCTAAGGAATTTCCCAAGGGGATTGGCAGCCCCAAAGAAAAAACGCGCCAGCTCTGGACCGATTATACACACCTTGGCAAAGGATCTGTAATCCGTTGGTCTGAAGGCAATACCCCTGTTCACCCGGTAATCAAAGGTCTCAAGGAAGGTAGACATGGCCCCCATGACCATGGATTCCCTGGCATTGGAGGCAGAGGCTATGCGCTCCATCTTGACCAACAGATAAGCTGCTGTTTTCACCCCCTCTATCCGCCTGAGATCTTTAAAATCCGTGATATCCAGCTTGTAGCGCAGGTGATGTATATTGGCCCTCTTTCCAAAACCCGAACGAATAAAGATGGTGTTTGCCCCCATCATCTCGATGATATGCCTTGCCTTGGAATTACTTCCCTCGATTGCAGCCACTATGAAGACCAACGAGGTGATACCAAGGGATATGCCCAGGAATGCGAAAAGGGTCCTGGCAGGATTCTGTCCCAGGGCCTTCAGGGAGGAGGTGGTGAAAAACGATGCCTTATTGAATGATTCGGCCATCTTCTATCATGATCCTGCGCCTGGCATATCCAGCAGTGTCCGGGTCGTGGGTCACCACTATGACCGTCTTTCCCCTACGGTTCAATCGTTCTAGTATCTCCATAACCTGCCTGGAACTGGAGGAATCGAGCTGCCCAGTGGGTTCGTCTGCAAGTATGATATCAGGGTCGTTGATCAGGGCACGCACAATGGCCACCCGCTGTTTTTGGCCACCTGAGAGCTCTCCAGGGGAAAAACCGATCCTTTCCCCAAGGCCAACCTCATCCAGGAGGCCCAGCGCCCTGCCCCTGGCATCGCCAGGGCTTGGATTATAGAGCGTTGGCACCAACACGTTTTCAAGGACGTCCAGGTACGGGATGAGATAGAAGGACTGGAATATGAAGCCTATCTTACTGTTCCTGATGGCAGAAAGTGCATCGTCATCGAGACCGGACACATCCATACCCTCGAGATGATAGGTACCGCTGGTAGGGGTATCCAGACAGCCCAAGATGTACATAAGTGTGGATTTACCACTGCCAGAACTTCCCATTATGGCAACGAATTCGCCGCGTTCCACCTTAAGGGCTATATCCTTCAGGACCCTTACCTCAAGTTCACCTTGCCTAAAGGTCTTGACGATCCCATCCAATCTTATGAGCGCCATCTATCACCCCTTGTAGAGGACGACCTCGCCAGGGGCGAGTCCCTTGATTATCTCCGTATGCTCTGTATCACTTGCCCCTATCTCCACACCTACCGTCTTCTGCCTGTTACCTTTCCTGACAAAGACCACATACCTTCCGTCCTGGTACTTCACCGCTTCGTTGGGGACAATGATCACATTTTTGAGTCTTCGAACGATTATGGTATTGTGTGTGGTCATCTGGAGCCTCAGTCCAGTCCCCTTGACGAATCCCGTAACCACGGCCAGGTAATAGACCACGTTGTTCTGTAGCACCGGCCTGGGGTATATCTGGGCGATCTTTCCCTTGAACGACCTGCCTGGATAGGCATCCACTGTAAAGGTGACCGGCATGCCGACCTTCACCTTGCCTATATCGGTTTCGTCTATATAGATCCTATCTTCAATTAGCCGCGGGTTTAAGATCTTTACGAATTGGGGGGCATTGAGTCCTGCCACCACGGTCTCGCCCTCCTGGGTGGAAACGTAGGTTATGATGCCGTCAAATGGCGCCCTCAAGATGGAATAGGAGTAGTTGATCTGTGCCCTTTTGAGGTTTTCCCTGGCTATGGCAAGGTCGTGTTTATACTCTGACTCCAGTTGGGCAAGCCTGCTCTTACCCTTACTCAGGGCAAGGTTTGCCGATTTCAAGTCGTTTCTGGCCTGCTTCAACCTGGCCTTTGCCTGCACAAACATTTTCTCAGCCTCACGGTAATCACGTTCAGAGGTTCCACGGAACCGACCTTCGAACAACATCTTTCGGCTTTGCCGGTTCCATTTGGCAAATATCAGGCCTGCCTTAGCAGAGGCCAGCCCTTCCTTTGCATTTTTAACCCCAAGCCTGAGCCTTTTTATCTCGAGGCGCTGTTGCTCTATAGAGGGTTCATAACTATCGATTGTCTTTTTGACCTGCGCCCTTGCACTTTCGAGCAATGCCCTTAATTCGCGGTTATCTATGATCGCTATGAGGTCTCCCTTCTTTACGTGATCACCTAGCTTGATAGGCTCCTCTATTACCGTACCGGTAATCCTGGCCCCAAGGGAGATCTCTGCACCGGTCGCCGGCCTGATCTCACCAGTTGCCATGATGGACTCCACCACCGTACCCCTTGTGACCTTGAAGGTCTTATAACCAGAAACATTATGCCCTGCCCTCTTCTCGTGCTTGAACCATAACCAGCCCCCAGCACCCATGAAAAGCGCGGCAAGTATTATGGCAACGATCCTCCTGGTCATTTTGCCTC
>WFZW01000159.1 GCA_015489365.1 Deltaproteobacteria bacterium
CACCGGATTATGGCCGAAAGAGGCGGAGGTATTGGAAGGAGGCGTTCGAAAGACTTGACCGGGTGATCTCTCCATCATTTTTTGTGCGCGACCTGCTACAGGAACTATTTGGCATGGAGCTTAGGAACAAGATCACCGTTATTGAAAACGGTGTACGAAAGTCAAGTTTCTTGCCTTTTTCAGGTCGCATGGAAGGAGACAAGGAGAAACTAAATGTGGCCTTCATAGGGAACTTTCTGCCCCACAAGGGCTCGGACATATTCAAACAGGTAATCCGGCACGATGACGAGGGCATGGCAAAAATCGACTTCTTTATCCTTGGGAACATGTATGAATCCATCGATAGCCAGCCAGAAAACCTTACAATACTAGGAGGATACAAAAGGGACACACTGGGCCATATGTTGAAGGAAAACCGGATAGACCTGTGCCTGCTACTATCGACGATACCAGAGACCTTCAGCTATACGTTGTCCGAGGTCGTCCTGTGCGGACGGCCAGTGATTGCCCTCGACCTTGGCAGCCTCAGGGAACGGGTAAGCCGCTACAAGGCAGGCCCCTTGGTACCTGCTGAGGCAGCGGCTCCATTTATAAAAAGGCACTTAAAATTATTCTATCACAACAGACAGGCACTAAGGATGTTTGAGAAAAACTGCCTAGAGGCCGAATCCCTGATACCAGACACCAGTGACATGATTTCAAACTATGCGAGGCTTTACGAGGAGACAGCGGGTGTGTCACTATCTAAAGCACATCCCCAAAGGATGGCTGAAGCCTCTTAAAGAAGAACAGGCCAAGAAAGAGGGTAGATATGGCCCAAAAAGAGGCTATCAAGAGGAGATTGCCGTCGATCGTGTGTACAAGGAGGACCTGGTGATATAGTTCTATGAAGGAAAAAAGTGGGTTCAGTTTCATATAAACATGAAGGGATGAGGGGACCATTGAAAGCGGATAGAGAATCGGGGTAAAATAAAACCAAACGGACAGGATGGTTGCAAGGGCCTGTTGAATATCCCTCAGAAATACGGTAAGGGCTGCCAGAAAGGCGGCAAAACCTATGGCAAAACACCAGAAAAGCAAGCTAACGACAGGCATCCAAAGCCATGACCAGGCCAGGTAACCCTTGACGATCAACCAGACAAGCACCAGGCCAAGGCCAAGGCCATTTAAAAAAAAGGCACTGGATACGGCCGTGGCAGGCAGTATCTCGACAGCGAATACCACCTTGGTAATGAGGTTTGCGTTTTCTACAAGGATACCGGCTGCCCTGGAGACACCCTCGGAGAATGCAAGCCATTGGAAGATGGCTGCCAACAGATAGACAGCAAAGCTTTCTGTGCCAAGCTCCATCCTTGAAAGCTTAACCCGGAAGATGACACTGAATAGGAATATATAGATCAGTATCTGGGCTATTGGGTTTATGATGGCCCATGAAAATCCGGCAAAGGAGCCTGCAAACCTGCCCTTAATATCCCTTTTGACAAATTCCTTGAACAGGTTGCGCTGTTCAAAAAGTACCTTGAACCAGATAAAGGGACTGAGCACAAGATCGCGCATTATCTTACTATTTATGTGATGATCCAAGTTGTTTTCCTGTCTTGTGCCATACTTTCTGGTGGTATAGCCATGGGCCGCATGAAGGCTTGGAGAAATTTACTTGAAACTAGGTATGAGGACAAGGTCTGCAACCATGGGAAAAAATCGGCATGATACAATTGATGACTTTGGAAGGCAGTGGACCGCCTTCAGGGAAAACGACGGCTACTATGCCTCGCTAGAGGTCCTGGATGAGCTTTTCGGTCCGCTGCTCGATAAAAGGGCCATAGAAGGCAAATCCATTGCGGACGTTGGGGCAGGAACCGGAAGGTTCGTCCGAATGTTTGCCCAGCTTGGGGCCTCCAGAATAGTGGCACTAGAGCCGTCTGAGGCCGTGCATGTGTTGAAGGAAAACCTAAGCGACCTAAAGCACGTAGAGATAATCCAGGCAACCGCTGACAAGTTGCCAGCACTTGGCTTTGACTACGTATTTTGCATTGGGGTGCTTCAGTTCATACTGCATCCAGAACCCGCGCTCAGGGCCATGGGAAGGGCGCTTGGCCCAAATGGGAAACTGTTCCTATGGGTATACGGAAGGGAGCAAACAGGTATCTATCTTCTGCTTCTAAGACCACTTCGTCTAATCACCACAAGGCTTCCCCACCCCATCCTGTCTGCCATCTGCAACCTGTTGTTGATCCCCACCTGGCTCTATGGCCTTCTGTGCCGCCGTTTTGATCTTCCCTTCTCCAGATACATGAAGGAATATTTCCTTAAACTCGATCGCTATGGCAAGAAGTTAACCATATACGATCAATTGAACCCTAAGAGTGTGAAATACTACAAAAGGGAAGAACTCCTGCACCTTCTTGAAAAATGCGGCTTCAAGGATATCCGCTTCCACAACCGGCTTGGCTATAGCTGGAGCGTAACGGCGCGTTACGGCAGGCCATCCTGAGGATACCATGAGACATTGCTTTCTGTACTGAAATATAGCACAGGGACAGCCTTTTTATCATGGACTTACACGAACCTAAAATCCTGGAAAAGGTCGCTGCCTGCCGGGAGAGGTAAATGGTTTTCCCGGCCCTGTACCGTGGGCCACCAGGTTCGATGGGATCCCAAGCAATCTGGGTTTGTAGACAGACAACTGGCAATTCCTGGGAAATAGCCTGACAAGATCCCTTTCCGAAAGCAAATTTAGATTCTCTATCTTGGCCCAGAATCCAAGCCCTATCAACCTAAGGCATGCCTGGTGAACACACTGGGGCAGCCAATGCAAGAAAGGAAGGAATGTGTGAAATTCCACCGGATACATCCGATTAGGTGTGGTAATGAAGAATCTCCTTCCTACCCTCAATAGCTCCCCTATGAATCTTTCCTGTGCCCTGCGATCTCCCACGTGTTCAATGACAGCGGAACAGAAGACCACATCAAATGCCCTATCCACGAAGGGCAGGCCCTCCCTTCCGGTCCTGACGAAACGCACACCCTTGTATTCATCCTCTAGGAAGGACGCATCCTCGATACTGGTCACCACCAGGCGATCCTTGAACGGGTAGAGCCTTTCAAAAAAATTCGATTCTGCAAGGCGCCTGTCGGCGGTGGCACCTACATCTAATACCAAGTCCGAGGCAGACGGGGCCATGACATCCATGAAATAATCGAAGATATGGCGCCGCACCCTAAGAGAGATCCGGGATGCCAGGCCACGAAGCGGATGCCTGCTGAAAAAGTAATCAATGGGTTCTGCCCTGGTATCGTCTTCAAGACCTGCTGCGGGTTGCAGATCTCCTGCTTTATGGTCCGGATCCCCTTTCAAGTCTTGAGCCCCAGGATCGCTATAACAAAACCAGAAAATACCGTCTGTATACCCAAGGTCAGTGCAGTTACCGTGACGATGGTCATGCGAAGGCTTTCCTGGACGGGTAACCGTCCAAAACCGGCCTCCTTCCACGCCAGTACATTGGCTACAAGGCACGCAATCCCTGCAAGCATGAAGACAACCCCCACCATGATTCCTACCTCCACGGAGCGCCCCTCTATCCACCTGAGCAAACAGGATCTTTTGCCTGGTATGAGTCCGCTGTTTGCCGCATAGATCTTCACAAAGAGGGCAAAGGCAAGGGTCTGATACCCCAGGATCATGGTTACACTTGATATCAAAAGGCTATTCAAGTCGAAGGTGATTCCACCCAGGGTGAGCGGCCCTGGCAGCAGTATCAGGAAACCGATAAGGCCGAGAAGCGTAATGGAAGCACCAGGTATGACGAACAGCCAATTCGGGCTGTAAAGGAGCATGAACCTGAGATGGCGCCACCCATCCCGCCAGCTCCTCAGATGAGGGGTGCCAGAACGCTTGTCAGGTCGCAGGGTAACAGGTATCTGGCATATCCTGAGTGATCCGAGCTGGGCCTTCATGACCATCTCGGAGGCAAACTCCATCCCACCGGTTTTGAGCCCGAGAGAAAGCATGGCATCGCGCCTGAAGGCCCGAAGGCCGCAATGAAAATCATCGACAGGGGCCTTGAAGAATAGCCGCCCCAAGCCGGAAAGCACAGGATTGCCCAGCCACCTATGCTTCCATGGCATTGCGTTAGGCTCAATGGTACCGCCGCCCCTGGGCAGCCGGCAGCCCATCACCAGGTCATAGCCTTCCCTGAGCCGCTTTAAAAAATTGGGAAGTTCCCCAAAGTCGTAACTGCCGTCAGCATCCCCCATGAGCACGAACTTGCCCCTGGCGGCCTGGATGCCTGCAATGAGCGCATGACCGTAACCCTTCTCTGTAACCGAAATTACCCTGGCGCCGGCCTTCTTGGCGATCTCGTCCGAGCCATCGATACTGCCATTGTCCGCCACCAAGACCTCTCCCACAACACCGTGTTTCCTTACGGCCTCAAGGGCCTCGCGCACACATCCCTCAATGGTCTCTGCCTCGTTCAGGCAGGGCATAAGTATGGTAACTTCCAAGCTTCCGTTGTCTTCCATGTATCGCTGTATCGCCTACCTGGCCTTACTCCCGGTTCAAAACAGGTCGCTATCACCCTTGGTATAATAGAATTCCTTCTTGAAATCCCCTGCAGAAAGCCCTTGAGAGAAGATCGTCACGCAAAGATCAAGTTTCTGGAACTGCCTTTCCTGGCGAAAGCCGATGGCCTTTAGCATACCCGTCCACCAGCTAGGATGTTCAGAAAACCAGCCCTGTACCCCGACAACCCGATCCCCCCTGTCCTTCAACATGTGCAGCCAGTACGAAAGCCCCACTGATGGCGCAGCCTTGGCCCTAGGGTCAAAGAGGGCATCCCCGATGACCAGTTTATTCCCCTCCATGCGTCCCACCCAAAACCCAACTGGCCTTCCAAAACGACGTACCAGGATAATATCGTAGTCGAAATCCGGATGTTCCTGGTAACGCCATCTTAGGTACCTCGTATTCCTTGCGATGAGCCAGCCGTAATGGCCACGCACGCGCCCAAAGAGTTCGTCAGCCCACTCGTCCACCCCACGGCCCGTTTCTACGCAATAACCCATCAAGCGGGCCAGCCACCGGCCCTTGTTCTCCAACCGCTCGAGTCCCTGTCCGTCAAGCACCCATTCATAAACAGGGGCAACGGGTTCGTACCTCAAAAAAAGTTTCCCGAATTTCTGGATCTTGCCAGTGTTGAAACCATAGAAAAAGGGGATCTTGCCCTCGCAGTACAGGCGATGATAAAGCCGGACGGCCCTTGCAAGGAGACTCGTACGCCCACGCCCCACACCGCGATGAGTCGGCCTTGTCATGGTATCGCCAACCTGGTGGGTAAGCTCCAACCTGTCCCCCATCCATACAGGGACAGGATATGCGGTATAGTTGCAGACCAGGAGCCTTTCTTGCCACACAGTAGTCAGGTAAGGTCCACCGAACGGGTCCTCCAAGAACTTCCATTTCCAATGCCTTGGCGTGCGGGAAACACCGAAAACCTCCTGGAACATATCGAGGACATACCCTTCATCCCCTGGACGATAGGTCCTAACAACGTATTCATCCGGCCGTATGTCCCATACCTCGTAGCCAAGGCGCCCCGAAGAATACCGTTCAAGCCGCTGTTTAAGCTCCTCTGCATAATAATCGACCAGGTCCTCAGCTCCCGGCCCAAGAAGTGCAGTTAGACCTGGACTCCTGGCATTGCATAGGCCGAGCAGCATCTTGCAGATATCCGACACCTCCTGCCCCATCCTCCTGTGGGCACGCACGTAAAATCCTGCCTCACCAATTGCACGTTCTACCTGAGCTGCTTCGCAAATTGAAAATGCCTTACCCATTTCGGGATCATAGGCCACCTCGTCGCAAAGAACCAGACGCCCTCTTGAACGAAGCAATGCCCTAGCCCCTTGTAACACCGGTCCAAGTTTTGGAAGATTCCTAAACCCACCCTGGAATATTATCACGTCATACCTTCCAGAGGCATGGGCTGTCCAATGCCCACCAAGAAGGTCGGTCATCATGGAGCCTTGATCAGGTTCCTCGCCGTGGCGTGCGGCCTCCGCCATGTCCTCGGAAGGGACGATACTGGTCACCTTGTATCCCCTGCCGTTTAGAAGGCTGGCGGTGGCATCAGGATCTGCGCCCATATTCAACACCCTGGCCGGCGCTGGGGGGAGCATTCCGAGCAAGGTCTCAGCCATGAGCCCATGGACCTTGATAAGTTCATGGCCAGGTCCATCATCTGGCCATGGATCCTGGTGCAACCCGATTAACCGGCTTAGAATACGGTGTAAGCCAAGGGGACGTGGAGATCTCTCGCTCATGGCCTTGCTTCCCATTGCCAAACCCTGCGACCTGCCCATAGGCCTCTCCTGGGGCCAATACGTACATATTGCTTACCCGGAGGCAGTATGGAAAAGACACTTTCAGGTACGGATGCCTCTTTTCCCTCTCCAAACATCCCTGCGGATGGAAACATGTATGGACTAGGACTCCATTCCAACAACCATCCTCCCTGCCATCTCGAAGGCACCTTGAACACAGGGGACTGCCTAAACGTCCCCAAATCCTCTATCAGCAGCGGCTGCCAGGCCCGTGGCCCCCGTTTCCCCAACCGCTTGAGAAGACGGTATAATATATTCCTCTTGTAATGCCTTTCCATGAATAACCTGCGGGATTCATCCATCATCCTCTGCTTCCACTGCGCTGCCTCGTACCGGGCACAACCACTAAATTCGTGCACCACCATGGCTCCAGGCACCACGAAGAGCC
The DNA here is from genome assembly GCA_015489365.1 of Deltaproteobacteria bacterium. Classification (GTDB taxonomy): domain Bacteria; phylum Desulfobacterota; class Dissulfuribacteria; order Dissulfuribacterales; family QOAL01; genus S143-34. Next base: position 6,773 of record WFZW01000159.1, read on the forward strand.
TGTAACCTGCCTGCCTCAACCGCAGGCACAGGTCGGTGTCTTCATAATAAAGAAAAAAACGTGGGTCAAAAAGCCCACCGACGCTCTCTACGGCTGAACGTCTAAGAAAGAGATGCCCACCGGAAAGATTCTCCTGTTCCACGGGCAGATCGGATTGCCAGACCTTGAGTGAGTGCTTACGCCACCAAATGCCCCCCAGCCACTCAACCACATGTGACAACAGGCCCGATGCCACGACCATGAGGTCATATGCCGGGATCGGATAGACATTTGGCGGAAGCATAAAATGCCTTCCCTCGTCCCAGTGCATAAAGGGACTTGCCGCACCTACATACGGCCTTTCCTCTAGGAATTTCACCAGGCTCTTCAGGGTATCACGACTGTCCAGATACGCATCAGGATTGAGCAATAGAAACCACTTACCACTGGTTTGTTCAAAGACCTGGTTACATGCCGCACCAAAGCCGACATTTTTAGGATTTATTATTACATGGCAGCGGGAACCGAGACGGTCCTTCAAAAAGGTGGCATCCTCGTGCAATTCGCTGTTGTCGACCACCCATACCCCGAGTTCCTCATCCACATCCTGCGCAAGCAATGACCTGGCAGCACGGACGGCCTGCCTTGCCAGACGATAATTGACGATAACCGCATCTATCATATGCCGATATGATCCTGGGCCCTTACGTTACCCAATGAGCCAAACGGACGAATTCATGCAGGCCTTGCAACGACACGAAAACGCAATGTCTCAAGGCTATCTAGATCAAAGTCCTTCCCCAGCCCCCTCCTGGACAGACACCAATCATGAGGAAGTGCAAGCCTTTCATACCCCCACAACTCAGGGACCCAGCCGGCATCAAGAAGCCACCTTTCCCAATTTCTCTTCGTACCGAAGCGCAGATGCGTGACACAAAGTACCCCAGAAGGTGCTTCGTCGAAACGTCCACATAGCAGGTCATCAATAACGGACCAGTGGCCTATGTTTGGAAAAGATGCAACTAGAAGCCCATCTGGACGTATATGTCTTCGCAACCGTTTGAGTGTTTCCCAGGGATAGGGAAGATGTTCAAGAAAATCTGCACATACGATCCGGTCAAATACAGGGGCCTCCCTGAACGGCAGGCCCTTCTGTACATCGGCCTGGACTACAAGATCCATGTGGCCCATGGCATCCTTCAAGGCCTCGACATTGAGATCAACACCTATCCACTCGACATTGGATGCATAACCTGTCTTACACCGACTGGCCATGAGCCCCCTGTCACAGCCAAGCTCCAGGACCCGCCCATGCCAGGTACACATCTTTAATAAATCGTCTCGCTCCCCAGCCTCCCGCAAGCTGCTGAAGGAATGGAGCCATCCTCTGCAGAAAACGCGGCACCTTACGCCGCTATCAAGCCAGAATTCCGGCAGCCTGGCCAGGGTGATATCCCACGGGGCCTGCTCCAGCATGGACCTGTTTATAACCACCACGCAAAAGGCATTGATACGGGTAGGGGGTATAACAAACCAAGTTGCAGATGGCTTCATGCTCGAAGAGGCCCTTTCTAGGCCCCTTGGCGTACAGTAAGGAATAGGGGGGAATTTCACGGACCAGGCCGGATCTTGATTGCCCAAAGGAACGTAGATGTATCCAGTGGACTCATCATTGGCCAGGGCACCAAACCAGGCCTCCCAATTGGCCTTAGGGTACCAAAATGCCTGATCAAAGACCATGCAAACCCGGCTAGAGCTTAGGTGAGAGGTAAAATCCCCTACGGGTTGGGAGGAATCAAGAAATTCAAAGGCACTTGGTGGCATACCCATGGTGTATGCAAGGGCCTCCTCCCTGGAAGGGGTTCTACGATCTGGATGACGTAATATTCTGATAGGGATCGTCATGATGAACCAGGGTCAGGAACAATATTCGGCAAAGGTATCAGCACCCCACCAGCTCCCCGGATCACTCCTGATCATATCCTCCAGGAACCCGTAGCTGTTGCGGGCAAGTTCCTCGATATCCATGCCGCTATTCACCTCTATGGGCCTGTCAAGTACCGTATGGTATCGCCCTGGCGCCAGATACTTCGTGACATAGACCGACAGGAAGGCATTGGTCCTCATGGCATAACTAAATGCGCCAAAGGGGACGAGCACCTTCCTGCCCAGGAATTTGATCGGTATCCCCCTGTCCTTCCTGGGTACATCGGCAAAGAATATTATAATTTCCCCCCTGTTCAGCCTTTTTGCCCCTTCTTGGCGCAAGTCTTCGGCACTCAGAAGCGTTCCACCATTGTAAAGACGGATTATCCCATGATACTTTTTTCTGAAGTATTCCTGGAAGAAAGAAAATACCCGTGGATCGAATACTATCTTGTCGTATACGGCGTTTACAGGTCTACCGTACCTGCTGATGAAACCCATCCCAGCCCATGAACTGTCGAAATGGGAACCGATCAAGACTATTCCACGGTTTCTTGGAATCCCATCGAACCAATCTGCCGGGGAAAGGCGGTGCTCAACCGGCCATGACGGGCGCTGATTCAATATAAAAAAGCCCTCGAGCTCTTCCCTGGACTGGACCTTGAACCTCTTGCGAAGGGCCTGCTCCACACTGCCCACATGGAAGACATTTTTTAATACCGACCTGGTATTGCCCTTCACAAAGGAAAAACCGAGGCAGGCCGAACGCCAGTCACAATCGAGATGATAACGTAACAGCCCCCTGAAGTCCGAGCATCGATGCGCAGTGCCAAGCGGAAGCCTGGATATGACCGGCATCACCGCCTTCATATCCAGCCATTCAAGGAACCAATGCAGGATCCTATAGGACGATCCATCCGAGATGACATCAAGAAGACCCGCCATGTCTATAGGCGACCTACCTGTCGATTGGTCCAAACCGGCCGCAGATGGCGTGTCCGATACCCTTCATGATAAAATATGAACTCCTGTACGGGGACTTGCCGTAACGGAAAATCCTTACCATGTGTCTCAACAATTCCCTCAAAAAATGGATGGTCGGCACCATCCCGCCAAAACGATAATGCCCATCCAACATGTTCCTTGCCATGTAATAGTAGCGTACCGGCTCATGCTCGATCCACAGGCCCTGATCCGTGTCCCTTTGTATCCGGCCAAGTCGATGATAAAGCCTGGGGACGACATCCCACCAGATCCCCCAACCTTTCTTTCTAAGACGCAGATGGCACTCGTGATCAACGAAGTCTATGAAGTAGTCCTCGCGAAACCCTCCTATGTCCTCCAGGGCGTGCACATTATACAAGGTACCAGATGTCAAGCAAGAATCTATTTTGATCAACTGGTCCTGGTCATTTGAGATATACGCAACCGTCTCAAGGCCCCTTCGCCCCCACCTGTATGGCAGATGTATACAATCAGGATGCTCGAAACTGCTGACCAACGGACATACGGCACCTATCCTGCAATCTTCCCTCTCAAGACGCCTGGCCGTTGCCCGAAGCCTTTTGAGCATTGCTGGCCCGCATATACTATCCTGATCCAACATAAGCATCCAGCCTGCACCCCGCGACAGTGCCTGTTCCAAGCCCCTGTTATAAGCGGCCGCCACCCCTATGTTCCTGGCAAGCCACATGAATTCGATCCCGTCAACCGCGATACCCTCCAGGACCTCCACTGTATGATCGGAGGAATCGTTGTCAATGACTAAGATGGGGCTCACCAGGCGGCCCGAGGGATCAACGCATGAATCCACTAGCCTGGCTACGGTATCTGCGCCATTAAAGGTAACAACGATGGTAAGCACATCCTGGAGGATGGGCATTGATCTGGATCTAGTCATAATTTTATCCGAAAATGCATTTTTGATCAGCCATGGACACACAAGGACATACATGGACAAAAAGCAGAAATGCCCCTAAAGGTGCATCCTCATGCTCTATTTGCCCACTCCTAGAATGACGGATACTATCTTTTTTCAGGGGAGGATTGGGTAGTGACAAGCGGCAAGGTAAAGATAAATTCACTGCCTTCACCCTCCCTGCTCTTTACGGTTATCTGCCCCTTGTGGGTCTCGATTGCCAACTTACAAAAGGTAAGACCTAGGCCCGTATCGAATCGCTCTCCTTCCTTTCTCATCCTTACCTGTTCAAACTTGTCAAAGATTTTATCCTGGTATCTTTCGGGTATGCCGCAGCCATTGTCCATCACACTGATGACAACCTGCTGGCCCTTGCCATCCAGCCAGGCCTTCAAGACAATTAACCCTGCCCTTGTCGATGTAATGCTCTTTATGGAATTTGAGACCAGATTCTCCAGGATCCTTACAAGAAGGCCCCGATCCGCCTTGAAGACAGGCACGTCATCGATCTGCCGGACAATCCGAATGGACCTTCTATGGGCATCCGAGGAAAACATTTCCTTAATCTCCTGGAATAATTGATCTATTTCTATATCTACATAATCCAGGCCAAGTTTCCCCTCCTCCATCCTAGTTATATCCAGTAGGTTGTTTATCAGGCGCTGCATTCGATGGGTGATATGCAATATATTGTGCGGCGAGAATTGCTCCTGTGGTGACAGGGAATCGCCCAATTTCATATCCAGTAACTCCAATGAGCCCATGATGGCGGTTAGGGGATTTTTCAGGTCATGAACTATCATCTGGGTGAGCAGGTCCTTGACCCTCTCCAGTCTCTTCAACTCCTCGTAACTTTTCTGAAGGCTCTGGTGCAGGTACTTGATACGCAGCAGTGACTTGACCTTGGCCACCAATTCGGCAAGATCCATGGGTTTAGAGATGAAATCATCCGCTCCAGCCTCCAGTCCCCTGATCTTGTCCTTCCGGGATGACAGGGCCGTAACCATGATGACCGGAATGAAATCGTAGTTGGTTCGATCCACCTTCTCCTTTACCATGCTGCAGATTTCAAAACCGTTTAGATCCGGCATCAGTACATCCAAAAGGATCAGGTCAGGCAGGACCTTTTCCAAAAGGGACAGGGCCTCCTTACCCGTATGGGCCTTTACTACGTTGAAATTCAATGGCAAAAGGGCGCATTCCAGCAAACGTGCGCTCTCTACGTCATCGTCTACAACCATGATGGTAGCAGGTCTGGGATCAAAGCCTTGCTTCATGGA
>WFZW01000160.1 GCA_015489365.1 Deltaproteobacteria bacterium
GCCCTGGTAAGGGTTGTTATGCTGCCAGCCCCCTTTCTCAAGGGTACTGCAACAAACCTATTCCCTACCTTTCCTGTTATAACCCTACGGAATTCCCTCAGGCCAGATTTTGAGGGGATGTTCCTTCCAACGATGGCCTCCATCTTTTGTTTTTTCAGTGGTGTTTTGAACTGTAGCTTGCTGAGAGCAGGAAGTGCAAATTTCTCAAAGGATAGGGCAGACGAGACCGGGTACCCTGGATTTCCCATGACAGGTTTCCCATCGATTACACCAAGTGCCGTGGGTTTGCCTGGCATCATCGTAACACCATGTACTAGAAGATAACCGAGTTCTTCAATGGCATGGACGGTATAATCGGCACTGCCTGCAGAAGAGCCGGCATTCAAGACTACCAGGTGGGCATCTGAATCGATTGCACTTCGAAGGGTATCCTTTATGAGGCCCAGGTCATCGGGAACTATGTCCCATATGGATACCTTTGCACCATGAGCGGCCGCCAAGGAAGAGAGCATAGCGGAGTTGGATTCGATGGTCTTGCCTAGGGTATTCCCTGGAATTAGAGCCTCTTCTGCCCGTATCAGTTCAGAACCCGTGGGTATTATGACTACCTTGGGTCTTTCCCATACGAGTAGGTCCTGTACACCGCCTGTAATAAGTGCAGCAACGTCATATGGCGAAATTAAATGGTTGGCCGGCAGGAGAAGCTCTGTTGCAACCATGTCCTCACCTACCTTGCGGACATTTTGCCAGGGGAATACAGGGCCTATGATCTCTATTGCGGTATCATCGACATGGAAAACATCCTCAATCATGATAACCGCATCGGTGCCGGCTGGCATTACCTGTCCAGTATTGATGGGCCAGACATGCCTCCCTATCTCCAGGGAAAGGGGTCTGTGCTCCGAGGCACCAAAGGTATCCCTTGCCCTTACAGCATATCCATCCATGGCCGCTGAATGGTAGGTCGGTGACGATAGGAGTGCAGTAACGGGTTTTGCAGTCACACGTCCTGCCGAATCCTTGCTGGCCACCCTTTCTGTTGAAAGCAACGCCTCGGGGGAGATATGCCTCAAGAAGATATCAAGGGCCTCTTCTGGTTCCTTCATTTTCAGGTAGATCCTGCGTCTTTTCATATCACCAGTCCCTTTCGAAGGATTGCCTTCTTGCCTGATTTGCCTTGAGAATACGCCCCTGTATAAGGGCTGTGCTTCATGCCATGGGAAGCAGTGCGGTAGGGTACGGGCAGCAGAAGGTTTGGCTGGAAGCAAGTGGCAATCTATGGAAACAACAATACCTCTGCATCCTCTCCTGCATAGATCCCTTCACAATCGCGGGGAATCACCAGAAGGCCATCTGCCTTTACAAGCGGGGTAATTAGCCCGGATTTTCCAAATACAGGTTCAGCCACGGGACCATTATTCCTATTTTTAATCCGTACCCTTAAATATTCTTCCTTGCCCGGTGCTGACGCGATGTTCCTAGAGACGCTTACCCGCATCTTCTTCAGGTAAAGGTCATCGTCCGAGACAAAACCCATCATACGTTTCAGTAGTGGGTATACAAAAAGATAGAAAACCACCATTGCAGAGGCGGCATGCCCGGGCAGGCCTACCAGGGCCTTTCCTTCAACCTTGGCAAGGATAGTGGGTTTGCCAGGGCGTACCGAGACACCATGGGTAAGGAGCCTTGAGCCCTCGATATGGCTAAAGGTTTCCAGGGTGAAGTCCCGTTGACCTACCGAGCTTCCACCAGAGACTAGGATTACGTCTGCATCGGATGCAAGGGCCTTCTTGCAGACAGAGGCCAATTCGCCTCTACTATCCCTTACTATTCCAAGATAGTAGCTTATGCCCCCGGCATTTTTTACGGCAGCAGCCAATGTGGTGGCGTTTATATCCCTTATTTTGCCCCTTGGTACAGGCCCATCAGGGGGGACAAGCTCATCACCTGTGCTGATAATGGCGACCCTTGGCCTTGGATGGACCCTGATCTTAGAAAGGCCAAGGCCTGCCAGGAGACCAAGGTCTTGGGCCCTGAGCCTTGTTCCCTTGGGTAGGATTAAGGAGCCTTGTTCGACATCCTCACCCCTTTCAATGACATTTCCTCCTGGTGCGATGGCCTTAAATACCTCTATGGTGTCATCGGACAGGATATTAGTATATTCAACCATGACTACTGCATCGGCCCCATTGGGAAGCTCTCCGCCTGTCCAAATCCTTGCCGCCTCTCCCTGGCCTATGGTCATCCCCTCGGGGCTAGTGCCCATGGTAACCTCACCTATTACCCGAAACAGTGCAGGCTGTGACTCTGAGGCACCAAAGGTATCCCGTGATCTTATCGCGTATCCATCCATGGTAGAACGGGCAAATGGTGGCAGGTCCTCGGGTGCATGGTAGTCCTGTGCCGTAATGAGCCCAAGTGCCCCCTTCAGGCCTGTGGATACAGGCGCTAATGGTTGGAATGCACTTACAAGTTCTTGCAGTTTTTCTCTGCTCATAAGCTTAAAAAATGGTTTCATAATCACAAATCAGCCACTATCCTGATACATCATGGATGCAGGCGGAAGGACCTATAAGAATTGAAGGCCTAGGAAGCTAGATCAGGCAACATCCCGTGTTTTTCCATTCCCCATGTACAACCTATGGAGGCCGCTTTTTTTATCCTGTATGTCCTTGTGTGTCCATGGCTAACCCCAAAACGCATTTTTGGAATAATAGAAAAAACCGATAAGCAATAGAGGCATGACCATATGTTGACCAAGTTAGGACGTTGGTCACTTACAAGGGCACATTCCTCCAAATCAAGGTTGTTAGGCGTCCAAGGCATTATAAGGTGCCTGATAAACCTTTCGAATCTGCTTTATAGTCAAAGTTGAAATACAAAGGTGCGTGTGTGTCCTGCGCCATGGATCCTTGGCATGGCGGTATGACCTGTACATCCATTCGGGCCATATCATATACAGGGGTGCCCCGCAAAGATAAGGACCGTGTAAAGATTGGGGATTATCCAGGCTGTATCATGGCAGGAAACCATGCACCGCATGGCTAATTATATGAAAAAGTTTATTTTTCGAGTCGTTGGTAATATCGACTGTGCATTATCGCCACCTCATCCTCAGACTTGAAACCGGTTATCATACTCTTTAAGGATCCCTTTACGACAAAGACAGACATATAGAGATGGATCAGGAAGAAGGTTACTATTGCGATCCCAAGAAGGTTGTGGACAATGGCCCACCATCGCAATCCATTTACATCGGCCTTAAAGGTGAAAAGGTAGTAACCACTATATGCCATTACCAAGCCCCCTATTGTGGCCAGCCAGAACCATATCTTTTGTCCAGCATTGAATTTGTCTGCAGGTACTGGCTCCTTTTTGCGGCTAAGGTAACCCCCAAGGATTAAAAACCACCTCAGGTCACAGCCGGCAGGCAGCATATCCTTTAACCAATAAGGGAACAGTATCACTGCACTTATTACAAAGACCACGGCGGATGGTATGTGGATCAACCTGGCCCCCATGACCAGATGGCCTCCCCCCAGGTACCTTCCAAAGATCACCATAAACCCGGTTACCACCAGCAGCGTGAAGGAAATTGCAGCCAGCCAGTGGGCCAGCCGAACAAACAAGGTGTAATAGGCAATCACCTTTCCCCTATGGGGAAAGGCCTTCGGTCCAAATATCAGGTAATGCAATAGAAATAGTCCCGGTACAACCGTTATGGCAGCAAGATATAGCTTCCAGAAGACCTGGCCTTGGAGCCGTGTAAACTCCAGGCCAAGTTGCCGCCAATCCCCGGTGATTACCTGGCTTATTTGAGAAAAGGCCTTGGTAAGGGTCTCTACGTCAAAGCCATGCTGGATCTGCTCACCTGCAAACAAAAGGGTACCTACCATAAGAAAAAAACTGCCAAGTATTAGCATTGTTGCGGAAAGGGTCCTTAGTTTCATGGGCTGTCTCCTATAT